>JAFGIL010000015.1 GCA_016929635.1 Endomicrobiales bacterium | reverse complement strand
TATAATTTTTTCGAATGCACATAAAAACAAAGAGAGTGTAAAATGGCAAATATATTGATAGTTGATGATGAAAATGATATTGTCGAATTGCTAAAGGTAGTGCTTCAGAAAGACGCAAACAACATCTACGCATCATATAACGGTAAAGAAGCATTAGAAAAGATCGGATTATTGCCCTCAAATAACACTCCTCTAAAAATAGACTTGATGATTCTTGATGTTATGATGCCGGACATTGACGGCTATACCATACAAACAAAAATGCTGGAAAACGAGAGTACACACAACATTCCTATCCTTATTCTGACCGCAAAAGGACAGATGAAGGAGCTTTTTAGTATGGCCTCCAATGTGGCGGCTTATATCGAGAAACCTTTCGACCCGGATGTGCTGAAGAAAAAAGTCCAGGAAATACTCTCTAAAAATCAATAAAAATAGAATATTTGCTATGGCTGAAACAACAACTACACCTTTGGAAAAAATCATCGAATTAAGGCAGCAAAAACTTGATAAAATAAGGCAAGAAGGCATTAATCCTTATCCTTCCAAGTCAAATGCCACATCCTCAATAAAAGAAATCACTGAGAAGTATAATAATATAAAAACCGGAGAAATGACAACCGATTCGGTTTGTATAGCAGGCCGTATTGTATCCCAGAGAGAGATGGGCAAGGCTTCTTTCTGCGATATCCTGGACTTTTCTGGCAAAATGCAGTTCTATATCAAACGGGACATTGTAGGAGAGCAGTCTTTCAAGATTTTTAAAGATCTCATAGACATCGCTGATTTTGTTGAAATAAAGGGGGCTCCTTTCAGAACAAAAACAGGAGAGTTGAGCATAAAAGTAGAAAGCTGGGCACTGTTATCAAAATCATTAAGGCCGCTGCCGGAAAAATGGCATGGTTTAAAAGACGTTGAAACAAGATACAGGCAGAGATATCTGGATCTGATAGCAAACCCCCAGGTAAAAGAAGTATTTATTAAGAGAAGCCAGATTATTTCAACTGTTAGAGAAAAACTGAATAACCTCGGATTTATGGAAGTTGAGACTCCGATGATGCAGTCCATACCCGGAGGCGCTGCAGCCAGGCCTTTTGCAACCCATCACAACGCACTGAACATCGATTTATATTTACGAATCGCACCGGAACTGTACCTGAAACGCCTGGTGGTCGGCAACCTCGAAAAGGTATTTGAAATCGGGCGTAATTTCAGGAACGAAGGCATTGACCGTCAGCATAATCCGGAGTTCACCATGATGGAAGTTTATCAGGCATATGCAGGATATGAAGATATGATGAAACTTGCCGAAGACCTGATTTCTGCGTGTGCAAAAACAATAAACGTAGACTTAAAAACGCCCTTTCGGAGAGTCAAGCTTTTTGATTTGCTAAAAGAAAATACCGGGATTGATTTTGCACCGATCCTGGAAAAAAAGGAATTGGTCGACGCTGCAAAAAAATTGAAACTTGAATTAACCCCAAAAACAACGAATAAAAAGATATTGGAAAACGCATTTGACGAGTTTTGCCTCCCGAAACTTAATGAGCCGACTTTTGTTACTGATTATCCCACTATATATTCTCCTTTGGCCAAGCAGAGAAGCGATGCACCTGATATAGCCGAACGCTTTGAGCTGTTTATTAAAGGCAAGGAAGTCGCTAACGCATTTTCAGAGCTAAATGACCCGGAAGAACAAAGGAAGCGTTTCAACGAACAAATGGAAGCTCGCAAAAAGGGGGACGAAGAAGCCCAGATGTTCGATGAGGATTTTGTAATAGCTTTAGAACACGGTCTTCCACCCACAGGAGGACTTGGAATAGGAATTGACAGACTAACCATGGTTTTAACAGATACCGAATCTATCAGGGATGTTGTTCTATTTCCAACACTCCGCCCATAATATTCTTTTTTTCAATAATAAATATCCAAAAGAAATTTGAGCATTAAATAACCAATTATGATTCCTTTAGAACTTTTTATAGCCTGGCGGTATATTAAAGCACGCAGGCGAGGTGTTTTCACACTTCTCACAACACTTATTGCCATCGGGGGAATAACTTTAGGCGTTGCCGCACTTATAATTACCCTTTCGGTTATGAGCGGATTCCATAAAGATATCAAAGAAAAAATACTGGGGCTTCAACCGCATTTAGTTGTACTTAAACACAATCTGGAACCCTTTTCGGAGTATAATGCTATTCTTCAAATCATAAAAGACAACAAGGAAGTTAATACAACGTCACCTTTTATTTACGGGCAAATTTTACTGCGCAGCAAGCATCAGACTACAGGGGCCGTACTGAAAGGGATTGAATGGTCTGAAGAAATAAAACTGACTAAAATCGACAAACTTATAAAGGAATCCGATATACAATTTGACGGCCTAAAGGATAATGAAATAATCCTTGGAAATGAACTGGCCCAAAATCTTAGAGTAAACGCCGGGCAGGATGTTATTCTAATGTCCCCGGGACAAATGAACCTTGTTCCTGTAATGAGAAAATTCAAAGTTGCGGCACTTTTCCACTCGGGCATGTATGAATATGACACAAATCTTGCATATATTACGCTTAAATCAGCGCAGCAGTTCTTTGACATGGGGGATTCTATTACAGGATTGGGCGTCTCCATAAAAAACTTTGAAAAAGCAGAAAAACTCGAATCTTTCTTCAAAACCAGGCTCTCGTTTCCATATAGCGTCCGTTCATGGCAAAGTATGAACCATAATCTTTTTGCCGCTTTAAAACTTGAAAAAATTATGATGTTCATTATTCTTACCCTTATTATTCTGGTAGCTGCTTTCAATATAATATCCAACCTGATTTTATTAACGGTAGAAAAAGCAAAAGAGATAGGCATTTTATCTGCCATAGGATTAAAACGGTACACTATCAGCAAAATATTCTTCTACGAAGGTATTATCATAGGTTTTTCTGGAATATTTCTGGGAGTTTTATTGGGCATTGTAATAAGTTTATTACTTAAAAACTATCAATTCATACAACTGCCGCCTGATATATATTATCTGGATACGCTGCCGGTGCGTATTTTATACGGCGACGTTTTAAGCGTAATTTTAGCAACTATACTTATCACGCTTTTGTCCGTAATATATCCTGCATATCAATCAACAAAAACGGACCCGCTGGAAACAATCAGATACGGATAGGACTAATAATGAATATACGAGTCGAAAACTTACATAAAAGTTTCTTTCTTGAACATAAGGTTGAAATAAAAGCCCTGCGCGGGATTGACCTGAATATTAATTCCGGCGAAATAGTTGCAATTAAAGGGCCTTCGGGCGCTGGAAAAAGCACCTTGCTTCACATACTTGGCTTAATGGACCGCCCGTCAACCGGAAATATTATGCTGAATCATAAGGATTTCTCAAAGTTGAATGATAATGTTGCGGCAGATACAAGAAGAAATAAAATCGGCTTTATTTTCCAGATGCATTACCTCCTGCCTGAATTCAATGTTTTGGAAAATGTTCTGATTCCAGTGTGGGAAAAACGAAGAGAAATCGAACAAAAAGTTCATTCAATCATTAAACAGATAGGATTAGAGGGCAGAATGAACCATTTGCCGGCAGAACTCTCCGGAGGAGAACAGCAAAGAGTAGCGCTTGCCCGCGCATTGGTTAACGAACCGGAACTTTTACTGGCGGATGAACCAACTGGAAATCTGGACAGAGAAACCGGGGAAAAAATAGAAGAGCTGATATTTTCAGAGTGCAGAAAAAGAAAGATAACGCTGATCCTTGTTACGCACAATTCTGACCTGGCAAAAAAATGTGACAGGGTTATTGAAATTAGAGACGGTTTATTAGTATAATATATTAGATTAATATAAGAAGGGAGTTATAATAATGAAAATTTATCTTGATGGAAAATTTGTTGAACAGAAAGATGCAAAAATATCTGTCTTTGACCACGGACTGCTGTATGGCGACGGGGTTTTCGAAGGTATCCGTGCTTATAACGGACGCGTTTTCAGACTTAAAGAGCACCTGGACAGGCTTTACAATTCAGCCAGGGCTATTATGCTTGATATACCTTTAAACAAGGATGAAATGGAAAAGGCTGTTTTAGACACTATCAGGGAAAATAAGTTGAAAGATGCTTATGTTCGTTTAGTCATAACAAGAGGGGTTGGCGATCTGGGCCTTGACCCAGACAAATGCCCTAAAGCAACCGTATTTATTATTGCGGATAAAATTTCTCTTTATCCAAAAGAATACTATACAAAAGGACTGGACTTAATCACAGCTTCCACAAAGCGTAATATCCCGGATGCGCTTAATCCATGTGTTAAGTCGTTAAACTACTTAAACAATATTTTGGCAAAAATTGAAGCTAAAAGAGCTGGTTCACCAGAGGCAATTATGTTAAATCCCTGGGGTTTTGTTTCTGAATGCACCGGAGATAATATTTTTATTATGAACAATGATATGTTCATTACTCCTCCGACTTCAGCAGGAATCCTGGAGGGCATCACCCGAAATGCAGTAATTGAGCTTATTAGAAGCAAGTTCAAAATGAATGTTAAGGAATCTCTTTTTACTGCGTATCACATATATACGGCAAAAGAATGTTTCCTTACGGGAACAGCCGCGGAAGTAATCCCTGTTGTTAAAGTTGACGGGCGAGCTATCGGAAGCGGTAAACCGGGTAAAAATACATTAAAATTGATTGAGGAGTTCAGAAAACTTACTCAATCAACCGGAACACCCATATAAAACGAGGAAGTTATGCTGTGTAGTATCTGCCAAAAAAAAGAAGCCAATATTCACCTGGAAGGCATGGTTAACGGTAAAACACTACACCTGCATCTATGTGAAGATTGCGCAAAGAAAAGAGGCATAGAGTTCAGCTTGGATAAACCTAATTTTTCACTTGTTGATTTATTGGCCAATCTGAGCGACTGGGAAATTCCCGGCCATAAAACAATCAAATACGTAACTTGCCCCAATTGCGGTTTAAGTTATAAAAAGTTTAAAGAGACCGCAAGGCTTGGATGCTCTAAATGCTATGACTCTTTCGAAGCTCAATTGACACCGCTATTAAAAAGGATTCATGGAAGTGCTAAACATATTGGGAAAAAGCCGGAAATTCATTTCACCAGTCTGGATGCAAAAATCGATAAACTTAAACAAGAGCTATCTGAAGCCATAAAAAAAGAAGAATTCGAAAAGGCGGCAGAAATAAGGGATAAAATAAAAGCAATAAGAAAAAATCAAAATAAAGTTTAAAAAGTCCCAAAAAAGAGGAAAAGAGTGAAACTCAAGGAATTCCTTAGAAAGCGTTTAAAACAAAATGTTGAAAAAGGACCAAAAAGCGATGTTGTTATATCTTCGCGAATACGGCTTGCCCGTAACCTGAATTCAAAAATATTTCCATGGCGGGCAAACAGCACTATCCTTGAAAGCATATGGAAAAATATTAAAGATATCCTTAAGAAACAAAAGGAGCTGGCTAACGGCGAAGTATTTTATCTGCCGAATCTGAACACATTAGACAGACAGCTTTTGGTTGAAAGGCATTTAATATCGCATGAACATGCTAAAAATAACGGCCCCAGAGGGGCTGTAGTCAGCAATGATGAAAAAATAAGCGTTATGGTAAATGAGGAGGATCACCTGCGCCTTGCTTCTATAACTCACGGACTGGATTTAGCCTCAGCATCAAAGAGCATAGACTCACTTGACGATAAGCTTTCCCAGGAGTTAGGTTATGCCTTCTCTGATAATTGGGGGTTTCTTACAGCATGTCCTACTAATGCCGGAACAGGAATGAGGGCTTCCTGCCTCGTCCACTTACCAGGGCTCATGATGACGGATAAAATTGAACCTATGCTTGCCGAGTTATCTAAATTAGGTGTCGCGGTCAGAGGGTTCTATGGTGAAGGCACCCAGGTTATCGGAGATATTTTTCAGATTACGAATGCTTCTACTCTAGGACGTTCCGAAAGCGAAATATTACAAACTATTGAAAGAGTAGTCAATGGAATTATCAGTTATGAAAAAACCTCAAGGCAAGAACTTCTTGAAGGCAAAAAACGCATAGTAACGATGGATAAGATATTCCGGGCAGCAGCAACTTTAATGAGCGCTCATACCATAGATTACAAAGAAACCATGATTCTAATCTCCCGCGCAAGACTGGGAATAAGCCTGGGGATGGGCATACCATGGAAAGAAGAAATATTAAATTCACTTATGATAATTACACAACCGGCTCACTTACAGGAATTGATGGGTAAAAACCTGAATTCCGAAGATAGAGATATTATAAGGGCTAAAATAATTCGAGATAAACTAAATAAACCTCAATCAAAACAGTAATTAATACCAGTGTGATTCTCACACGGATTTACAGGAGTAAAAAATGTCAAATAGATTTACAGACCGAGTTCAAAGGGTAATAATAATCGCGCAGGAAGAAGCTAAGCGGTTAAACCACGATTATGTAGGTACTGAACATATTTTATTAGGCCTTGTGGCTTTAGGCGAGGGAGTCGCTGCAAAAGTACTTTATAACCTGGGTATTGATTTAAGAAAAGTCCGGCAGGAAATTGAAAAAATAGTTGGTACCGGCGACAATATCATGCTTCTGGGAGAAATACCTTTTACACCAAGAGCTAAAAAAGTTCTTGAACTCGCAGTAGAAGAGGCGCAGAACCTTGGACATACTTATGTTGGAACAGAACACCTGCTCCTTGGACTCTTGAGGGAAGAAGAAGGAATAGCAGCACGTGTATTAGAAAACCTCGGAATAAAAATAGCTGATGTCCGCACGGAAGTTACCAGTATTATCGGTGACGGCAACGGTGCGATCGATAGTAAGCAGCATACCACCAAAGGCAAAACCAAAACACCGACTTTGGACGAATTCGGGAGGAATTTAACTGCCCTGGCAAAAGAAGGAAGGCTGGATCCAGTAATCGGAAGAACGGAAGAAATAGAACGCTTAATACAAATACTCTCACGCAGAACAAAAAATAACCCGGTTCTGATTGGAGATCCAGGGGTTGGGAAGACAGCCATTGTTGAGGGTCTTGCCCAGCGTATTTCCTCCGGTGAAGCACCTGAAATTCTAACTTCAAAGCGTGTCATGACACTGGATTTAGCCAGTGTAGTCGCAGGAACAAAATACAGAGGTGAGTTTGAACAACGCCTCAAAACAATAATGGATGAGATAAGGCGCGCAAAAAACCAGATAATTCTTTTTATCGATGAACTCCACACTGTTATAGGAGCCGGTGCGGCAGAGGGGGCCATAGATGCCTCAAATATGCTAAAACCATCCCTTGCAAGAGGAGAACTACAGTGTATAGGTGCCACAACAATGGATGAATACAGAAAACACATCGAGCACGATGCAGCACTTGAACGCCGTTTTCAACCTATTATGGTTGAACCTCCCAGCGTTAGTGAAACAATCGAGATACTTAAAGGCTTAAGAGAACGTTATGAAACACACCACAGGGTAAAATATACGGATGCAGCCTTAGCGTCTGCTGCCGAACTTTCTGACCGATATATTTCTGACCGTTATTTGCCCGATAAAGCCATAGACTTGATTGATGAAGCCGGGGCAAGGGCACGTTTGCAATCAACCCAGCCCCCAACCCAGCTCAAGGAAAAAGAAGAAGAATTGAATAAGGTTACAATAGAAAAAGAAACCGCTATTGCAAAACAGGAATATGAAAAAGCTGCAAGTTTCAGGGATAAGGAAAGAGATTTGAAACGCGCTCTTGAAGATGCCAAAAAAGGCTGGAAACACACAAGAGAAGAAAGCAGGCCTACGATTTCCGGCGAGGATATTGCACATCTTGTTGCAAAATGGACAAAAATACCCGTCACCCGTCTGACAGAAAAAGAATCCGAGAAATTGATACATATGGAAGAAAACCTAAAGAAAAGGGTTATAGGACAAGATGAGGCAATAAGAATAATTTCACAGGCTGTAAGACGAAGCAGAACAGGGCTTAAAGATCCAAGACGTCCAACCGGCGGATTTATTTTTCTGGGCCCAACCGGCGTCGGTAAAACCGAACTAGCAAGAGCTCTGGCTGAATTCCTTTTTAGTGATGAATCTTCTATGATAAGAATTGATATGTCTGAGTTCATGGAGAAATTTGCAGTATCCAGATTAATAGGAGCTCCTCCGGGATATGTTGGATATGAAGAAGGCGGACAACTTACAGAACAAGTTAGAAGAAAGCCCTATTCTGTTGTTCTTTTAGACGAAATAGAAAAAGCTCACCCTGATGTATTTAATATATTACTTCAGATATTCGATAATGGTTCGCTTACCGATAATTTGGGGCACAAAGTTAATTTCAAAAATACAATATTGATTATGACCTCAAACGTTGGGGCAAGATTAATCTCCAAAGGCAAATCCCTGGGATTTTTGGTACAGGAGGATATACAAAACGACTATGCTAATATCAAGGAAACCCTGACAGAAGAAGTTAAAAAAGCATTTAATCCCGAGTTTTTAAACAGAGTAGACGAAATTATCGTATTTCATCCTTTAGGCCGTGATGAAATGAGAAAAATACTGGATTTGATGTTAGAACGAGGCAAGGATAAAATTGCTGAACATGGATTTGTTTTAGAGCTAGATAGTAAAGCTAAAGACTTTCTCCTGGAAAAAGGATTCGACCCGCATTATGGGGCACGCCCTTTACAAAGAGTTATACAACGCTTCATCGAGGATCCTCTGGCGGAAAATATATTAGCAAAGCGCATTACACATAACCCCGGAGACCCTCTTTCTAAAATACTAGTCAGCTTTGATGAGAAGAAACATTGCCTAACCTTTGAACCAAGCAATAAACCTGAAGTTGTCTCATAAAGTCGGCCAGCAATCCAATAATCACTTCTATTTTGAAGTTATTTAATTTTTTCCTAATATATTAATATTTATTATTGTTATCTAAATTTAGTTTGACGAAAAACTAAATTTTTAATATACTAACAATATATAAT
>JAFGIL010000014.1 GCA_016929635.1 Endomicrobiales bacterium | reverse complement strand
TCGTAGCGCGACCCTTTAGGGTCGCTTAAAACCAGGCGAGGCTAAAGCCTCGCCCTACTTTTTCATCATCTTACTTTTGACAATACCTTTGAATTTTATATTTTTCCGATTAACATTAAAAAGCCGATAACAATGAAAATAATAGACGTGGAATATCTGATATATTCTGGTTTAATAATTTTACCAATAGTGCTTCCAATAAATACTGTAATGATTGTAACTAAAGCAAAAGCCGTAACTGAAGCTAAAAATACCGATACCCATGACCCGGATTTAGCCGATAAAGAAAAATTTGCGAGTTGTGTTTTGTCGCCTAATTCGGCAAGAAATATTGTAATGAAAGTAGCAGAAAATATTTTCCAGTCCATAAATCCTCCAGTTTTTTATTGAGGCACAACTTCTATTGCTTTCAAAGGCGATGCAGGGCATTTGTTTTCGCAGATGCCGCATCCGATGCACAAATCTTTATCTACGACCGGGGCAAGAATCGTTTTACCGTTTGCCAGTGTTATCTTTTCTGTTTTTATTGCCTTTTTGCTTACGGGACAGTGTTCCTCGCAGACCAGGCATTCAGTGCCGTATTCCCAAACAAGGCATCTTCTTTTGTGAACGTGGGCAGTCCCTATTTTGGTTTTTGTTTTTTCTTCCTCTCTGAGTTTTTTTATTGCTCCTGTCGGGCATACCTGCCCGCATAGAGTGCATTTATATTCGCAATATGCAATCTTGTTTGAAAGATACGGTGTCCAGACTCCCTGCCACCCGCTTTCAAGAAGCGTAGGCTGAAGTACGTTGGTTATGCATACCTTCATGCAATTGCCGCACCTGATACAGCGCTGCACGAATTCATTTTCAGGAAGGGCCCCGGGAGGGCGGATAACTGGTCTTTTAGCTTCTGGCATGGAATTTTGCCCGCGGCGCCTTCTTCTAAAACCCGTTAATGAGAGAATTGAGGCAAAAAGGCTCAGCAAAAATTGTGCGCGTGTAAGTTTTGATAAATCCCTGATTTTTTTCATATTAATTATTTTTTAAATGTAAACGTTGCCAGTTGATTCGGGCATTCTTCTATGCAGTCCATGCATAAAATGCATTCTTCATTAATATAGGAGTTATCGCTTCTGATAGCGTTCATCCTGCAGGTATTTTTGCAGATGCCGCATTGTTTAGTGCATAAAGCCGCCTTTCTTCTAAAAGGGGAAAATTTTGCGGCTAAAGCGAATGTGGCACCCAACGGGCATAAATATCTGCACCAGAATCTTCTCTTGAAGAATATCAAAATAAATATCAGCAGGAATTCGCTGAAAATAAGCCATGTGTGGGGAAATATAGGTGTTATTGCCCCAAGAAAAACTTCTTTTAAACTGTAATAAAAGCTTTCCAGATAAAGAGGAAAGCCTGTAACCCGCAGTAAAACAGCAAAGAATTTATCTGTAACCGTAATTATAAAAGGATGAATGGTTAGGGAAAATGCCCTGACGAATATTGTTATAGGATCCATTGTCCATGCGATCTGGATCCCAACAACAGCAAAAATCGACATAACAGCTAAAATGGCATATTTAATATTCTTTGCCTTTGCAGGTTCATTCTCTTTGTTTTTTTTCCTTTTGAACATAGAAATAATAAAAGCCCATAAGTCCATGAGAGTGCCAAGCGGGCATATCCATCCGCAAAAAAATCTTCCAAAAACAAATGTAAGAAGAAGTACGAAAAGAGTTATTAACATACCGGGGATGATTACCCTTTCGGCAATTGTGGTTATTATCATTGCGAACGGATCAGCAAGGAAATAGATCCGCGGATTTGCGAAAGCGCTTATTACATCCTGAGTATTCCAAAGAACAAATACTAGAAACAAGATTGACAGCGTCTGTGCAAGGCGCCTTATATACACTAATTTTTTTGTCTTTTTCATCATTTTCGCCTTCATTTTTCAACCATTTTCACACCGCGGGGGTGTGTAATGGTTGCTAAACTTCTACTTCTTTTAGTTTTGCTTTTGAAATGTCCATACTGCCCAATCCCATTTCATATCCGCTTTTTATATACCCGATGTCTTTAGGTTTAAGGCCAAACAGTGTCGTTGCATATGAATCTGCAAGCACGGGATCAGTGCTGGCTATTACAGTATTTTTCTGTTCGACATCCGCAAGGTCTCCTCCAGTGGGCCCGTTGCGCAGCAGAATCCTGTAAGCGTCGATTACAGTTAAATCCGGCTTGATGAACTTGGTAACTTCAGCCAGTTTTTGTGCTATGTTCCAATGCATGGTGCCGCGCGAGCCGCCGCAAACCCCCATAAGGTTTTTCATGGACAGAGTAAGCTCTGTAAGCCTGTGATGCTTTGCTATGGGAACGTTTATAAAGCAGTCGCATTCAACCGCATCATGAAAAATTGGCCACTCATCCATAGCTGCGTCTTTGCCGAAGTTTCCGGGATAAAATTTCCAGTCATTAACATAGAAAATAGTCCCTCCGGCTCTTTTTACGGCATCGAATATGCCGCTGTTGTCGTAAGTCCTTCTTGCGCTGTTGCAAGTATTATCAAACACCTTTACAATCTTTGCTCCGGATTCAAAACACATTTTAACTAAAGTTTCAACCACGTATGGATTTGTGTTGCCTGCCTGTTCCGGGGTTCTGTCCCATCCGATATTGGGTTTTATAACAACTATATCTCCTTTTTTTACGAATTTATCCATGCCTCCGAGTGTTTTTATGGCCGTTCTTGTAATTCCATACGGGTCTATCCCCTTTGCTACTGCAATGTCGTAATCCGTTTTTACCTGCCGCTTTTTTCTTTCATTTAATGTTTTTCCTGTCTTGGCCAGAAGCCTGCGGCTTGTCCGTGATGAAAGAAGCAGCGTCCCAATAAAAACACCCAAGAATCTTAAAAATCCCTTTCTTGAGTATTGCATGGAAAAAATTCTGTTCATTAACCTGTTTATTCCGCTTTCTCTTTTATCCATTTACATATACCTCCCCTGTTAATTTACTATTAATAGTTCTATATACAACTTTTGAGACTATAATACTTATTTCATATAAAAGAATGATTGGCATTACGAACAATGCTAAATTGAACACATCTGTTGTGGGGGTAAATACAGCCGCAAAAATGACGGATACCATAATCGCCTCTTTTCTTTTTTTTCTCATTAATTGCGGGGTAACAATGCCGATTTTTGTTAAAAGAGCAGATAAGACCGGCAGCTCAAAAATAATGCCCCCCAGAATCATAATAGCAAGAAGAAAAGAAATATATGCATTTAATGTAAACATTGGATATGCAATTTTTTTTGAGATTAAAAAAAGAAATTTAAATCCTGCAGGCACGAGAATCGTATAAGAGAAAACCGTGCCGGTTAGAAACAATAGAAAAGAAACCAATATCCAGTTAATAATGGATACTGATACATTTTTCGGCATTGCAGGTTTAACGAACTGCCAGAATTGATAGAATATTACCGGAATGCTTAGGATAATTCCCGCATACAGGGATATTTTAAAATATACTACGATTGCTTCAGTAGGTTTTGTAACTATTAGAGTAGTCGCAAGATTTTGTATTGGGATTTTAAGAAGGTTTAAAATGTAAGAGGAGAATAAAAAACCGATAATAGTTCCAAAGGCTAGATAACCTAGGCAAATTAAAAGCCTGCGCCTGAGTTCTTCAAAGTGCTCCGTAAGGCTTTTCTTATATTCATTATGATTTTGTTCCTTCATCGTTCTTGTCCCCTTGGTTTTTATCGTCGCCGTGGAAAGCTTTCTTAAACTCGCTTATTGATTTACCCAATGCTTTTCCGATTTCCGGGAGCCTGGATGCCCCAAATAAAAGAAGCGCGACCAAAAGTATAACAAGAACTTCCTGGAATCCTAAACCGAACATGTTTTTTCTCCTTTAGAACGCAGATTATCACAGATTTTCTGCAGAAAGTCGCAGACATAAATGATTTATCTGCGATAATCTGTTTAGTAATCTGTGTGCATCTGTGTATTATAATACAAGATTATAAATGTAAAATCAATAATAGATTTAAAAATGTTACTATTGTCAAATTACATCAATCCTGCTCATTTTCGATATAGTCTTGTTATTTAAAGCCGCTATTTCATCGTAAAGCTTTTCCTTAAATGTACCAGGGCCTTTGGATGATTTTGCTGCCAATTCAGCTGCGATTTCATAACAACAAAGCCCTGATGCAGAAGCAGCTGCCAAATCTTTCTCAGAAGCAGAAAATGTTCCGATAACAGACGTGGCCATACAACCAGTACCTACAACCTTTGACATAATAGGATGCCCGTTTCTAACGATTAAGACTTTATTTCCATCGCTGATTATATCCTCTTTGCCCGTTATGACTACTGTGCACTTTCGTTTTCCGGCCAGGGATTTTGCAATCACTGCCAGGTTTTTCTTTACGTCAGTTGCATCAACGCCCTTTGTTTGAACGTTTTCGCCGGCAATCCGGGCAATTTCGGAAGAATTTCCTTTTATAACATTTATTTTTACTTTGTCTAATAGTTCAAAGCATTTGTCATCCCTTAATTTTGTTGCGCCTGCACCGCATGCATCAAGAATAACAGGGATTCCTTTTTTATTGGCGCTTCCTGCCGCAATTTTCATCGCATCAACAAGATCTGTTGTAAGAGTGCCTATATTGAGAACCAGGCTTGACGCAATTTTTGCCATATCAGCAACTTCTTCAGGGGCATGTGCCATTATGGGAGACGCTCCAAATACTTTCACGATATTTGCACAGTCATAGATTGTCACCCAGTTGGTAAGGTGATGAACAACGGGTTTCTGTTTTCTTACTTTTTCCAGAATGCCGTAAATTTCCGCTTTTTTCAATCCTCTCTCCTTTTTAGAAGGTATAATCTCTATTCCTGAAAGAGCCACGTGCTTAGATATCTTTCACCTGAGTCGGGAATAATGACAATTATGAGTTTAGCCTTATTTTCGTCTCTTTTTGCGACTTCAAGCGCTGCCCATACAGCAGCTCCGCTCGAAATACCGCATAAAATTCCTTCTTCCCTGGCCAATCTTTTTGATATGTTTCCTGCATCCTGGTCCGTTACCTGGATGATTTCATCAATAAGTTCTTTCTTTAGAACCTGGGGGATAAACCCCGCTCCGATTCCCTGTATTTTATGCGGGCCCGGGCTGCCTCCGGATAAAACAGGTGAATCCTTTGGTTCAACGGCGATTGTTTTTAATCCCGGTTTTCTTTTTTTCAGCACCTCACTGATTCCGGTGATTGTCCCGCCGGTTCCTACCCCCGCAACCAGGATATCTATTTTACCATCAGTATCATTCCAGATTTCTTCTGCAGTTGTTTCCCTGTGTATCTTAGGATTTGCAGGGTTGTTGAATTGCTGAGGTATAAATGAGTTGGGAGTATTTTTTTGCAGTTCCTCTGCTTTTTTTACCGCGCCTGTCATTCCTTCGATTCCCGGAGACAATACTATTTCCGCGCCGAGTATTTTTAGCAGATGCCTTCTCTCTATGCTCATTGTATCAGGCATTGTCAGGATTAATTTATATCCTTTAACCGCGCAAACAAAGGCAAGTCCTATTCCTGTATTGCCGCTTGTAGGTTCGATTATGGTCGTGCCTTGCTTAATTAAACCTTTTTTCTCAGCATCCTCAATCATCGAGAAGCCAATCCTGTCTTTAATGCTGGAAAGGGGGTTGAAAAATTCAAGCTTTGCAACAACATCTGTTTTTGAATCTTTGGTAAGCTTTTTCAATCGCACAAGAGGCGTGTTCCCTATAAGCTTTGTTACATCGTCATAAATTCTTGCCATTTGTTCCTCCCTTTGATATCTTTATCTCTTTCTCATATGTAGTGTAGCCCCTTGTGGGCGTAAAAACGTTTCATCGTTATCAATGGAATGTTTGTTCATTATTACGGCCACAAGGGCCTACACTACAAAATAACCTCGTCAATCAAGAGAAAGAGGAGGATTACTATATATAATACATGCATCTGTCAGAATCGGGATTCTTTTGTCTTTGCATTTCGACCATGTCTTGCAGTGTGATGGAGTCAAGCAAATCCGTCATGCATTTTTTCAGGTCCACCCATATGTCTCTTATTATACATTGCTTCATGCGCTTGCACATATTAGGGTTGTCTACGCAGTCAACAAGCGCAAGAGAACCCTCAACTGCTGTTATAACCTGCCCTAATTGTATTTTTTCGGGAGATTTTGCAAGAGTAAATCCGCCTTGTTTGCCTCTTATACTCTGAACAAGGCCGGCAGAAACAAGGGTTGTCATTATGTGTTCAAGATATCTTACAGAGATATCCTGTCTTTTGGCAATGTTTTTTAATAAAACAGGTTTTTTATTGAAATTTGAAGCTAAATCTAACATTGCCCTTGATGCATATCTGCCTTTTGTTGATATTTTCATTTGCAACTCCTGAAGGGGACTCAAAATATCATAAATATCATAGAATTAGTAATATTATAACTTATAAAAAAATTCCCGTCAAGAGGAGACAAGAAAATTTTTTTGATTACACAGACATAAAATGAGATTACACAGATTGCAGATGTTTGATCTGTGTAATCTATTTTATAATCTGTGTAAACATTTTTTATATATTCATCCAGTTCCAGACTTTGCTTTCATCGGACTGCAGCCAGTCTCCGGACCCTGTTAGGTAGTTATATACATTGGCGATTGCATCATAGTGCTCTTTTTCTTCGTTCATTAAACCCTCGAAAAACTTCTTCTTTATCGGATCCTTTGATTTCTTGTACAGGTCTTTATAAACGTCATAACTCTTTTTTTCCATGTCCAAAGCCAGCTCGTAACCTTTAAGGTTATCTAAGCTTTTTTTCAGGGTTTTCTGCTTGGACTTTAAAAAGTAGTCTTTTATTTCTTTTTCCACGTTAGATGAGGTTTTCATCGTCAGGTTTTTGAACTCCTTATTTTCCTTTATAGTACCAAAAATCTCATCTACTTTCTGTGCATGTTCAATTTCTTTGGCAGCCAGCGAATAAAAAAGCTTTTTTGCCAGAGCATGCTTTATCTTTGTAGCAAAATTCAGATAGAATATGGCTCCTTTTATTTCGAAGTTGAGAGCCAGCTTCAATGGATCAATAATGCTTCTTTTTTGATTACTTGTTGCCGTGGGCATAACACACCTCCTCTAGAATGTATTGTTCCAATAGAATATAGCAATATTTTACTTTTAAGGCAAGTGAAAAAAATGTATAATCTAAATATGCTAAACGAAATTCAGAATCTAATCACCGATAAAACAAAGCTGCGATTGGGGATAAATAAAATAAATGAAATTTCGCGGTTGGTTTACGAAATATACCGCAGGGAAAACATTTCGCCGGAAGACATACTGAAAGAGCCGTTCCTTGAAAACATAACGATGAATCAAAAAATAGGGCCGCTGAACAAGTTTGCAAAGTTAAAAAAATATCTTATTGAACGCAGATATCCCAATGCAGTAAAGGGAAAGGATTTTTCTGTTTATTTTAATAGATTAGATTCAAGGAACGGACGTGTAAGAATATATTCTGACTCTTTTTATCCTGAATCGATTTTCGTAGAAGATAAAGCAAGAGGGTCCGGGCCGGAAAAAACAGCAAAGGGGTTGTTCCCGGATGTAAAAGTAGAATATATAAAAAGCATCAAAGAATACAGGAAAAACTTAAAAAACTTTTCGGGAGATTTAAGAAAAAGGGATATTTTTATTACCAGGCAAAACTGGGACTTTTTCAAGCCCTGCCCGTGCACTAAAGGTGTGGTTTGCTGTAACTATCATATATTCAATCTTGGCTTCGGATGTCCCTATGACTGCAGTTATTGTTACCTTCAGCATTATACGAATTCACCCGGCATAGTGCTTGATGCGAACATTGAAAGTTTTCTAGACAAGATTGACGCTTATCTGCAGAAAAGCAGAAGCAAGATGATTAGAATCGGAACGGGTGAGTTCACCGATTCACTTGCGCTTGACCACATAACCGAATATTCAAAAATACTTGTTCCTTTTTTTGCATCTAAAAACGTTCTGTTTGAGTTAAAAACAAAAAGCTCAAACATCGGGAATCTGGCAGGATTAGACCATAAAGGTAAAACAGTTGTTTCATGGTCGCTGAATCCCCGGAGTATAGTTGAAAAACAGGAGCTGGGAACAGCTTCTTTACAGGAACGTCTGGATGCGGCAAAAAAATGCTCCGAACAGGGTTACAAAATAGGTTTTCACTTTGACCCGATAATTTATTACCCCTCACCTTATTCCTCTCCCCTAAGGGGAGAGGGCAAGGGTGAGGGGGAAAGTTGGGAAAGCGATTATAAGGAAGTTGTAGACATGCTTTTTGATTCTGTAAAGAATGTTGAATGGATAAGCCTGGGGACCCTGCGTTTCCACAGGGCTTTGAAGTCTGTAATAGAACAAAGGTTCCCTGAATCTGATTATTTATATGAGGAGCTTGTAATCGGTCATGACAAAAAAATACGTTACTATGAAACTCTGCGTACGGATATATTCGGAAAAATGGTAAACTGGATAAGGAAAAGAGACAAAAAGGCTGCTCTTTACCTTTGTATGGAGCCCGGGAACGTATGGGAACAAGTGCTGGGTAATGAGAAGCCATACTGGATGTAAAAAAAGGTAATATTAGAAATAAAGACGTAGTGCGACCATTTATTGGTCGCTCTAAAGTAGCGAGGACTAAAGCCTCGCACTACATTTTTAAATCAATGGAGGAAAAAATGTTAAAAAAATTATTTATGATTGTATTGTTTTTTCCTGTTATATTATTTGCCCGGGAGGAATCCAAAAAACCGAAAAGTTTATTCAACATGGAAAATACTAAAATTTATATGGGTATGGATTACTATTCATCATACGTATGGAGAGGGTTCCTGCTTGATAAAGACCCTGTTCTTCAGCCAAACTTCAGCGTGAGCCACTCGTGCAAAAGAGCGATAGTCACAGCCGGGTTTTTCTCCAGCTGGGATTTCGGGAATGCAGACAATCTTAGTTCAGATGAGGCGGATTTTTCAGTTGACTTTACTAAAAGTTTTAAAAAGTTTAATTTGTCGATTGGTAATATTTACTATAATTTTCCGGGTGCCCGGACCTATTCCAGTGAGTTCTATCTGGGGCTCCAGCTGCCAAAGGCACCTCTAATGCCGAACATAAAATACTATTATGATTATGGCACTGGTGATGGTTCCTATGTATCCCTTGATCTGGTAAAAAGTTTTGATTTTCTTAAAAATAGGGGTATGAATTTAAGCATTGGTGCTCATATGGGTTTAAACAGCGGTTTATTCATAAAAGGCAAAGGCAGGGATTACTCTGTAATCAGTGACCTGGGATTTACCCTTGCAGGAAATCTGGGGTGTTCACTTGTTTTGGGATACAGCATCCCGTTCGGTGACCTGGCGGATTCCAGCGACGGGAACCAGAATAACGTATTTTATGGCGGGCTCCGGCTGGGAGCTGGGTTCTAATTTTTTTAATACTTAAATTATTTTTTCTCTATTGCCATATATCCAATTACTTCCTGGTTGTGTATGTTATCCCTGCTTTCTTCCTCCTGGACTTTTACCTCAAAACTATCCATTAACACGTTTTTCTGCCTTGTTACGACTTCCGAAGATGCATTATAAGTTTGACATCTTGTAATCACTACCGGATATCCCGGGAACATATTTTCGAAACTGACCTTTTTCCAGTTATGGTCGACATCTGCTTTGCCAACCTCTATGGCTGAATCATTGCAGAGAACATGTTTTCCTGATTCCAGGACAACAATAGATATCGATTCATTAACATGTGCGCCATCGAGGTATCCCCATTCTTCAAGCATGAAGTCGCATCCGGTGGTAGATACGTTTTTAATACGCATATGAGCGGGCTGCCCGCCGTTATAACTTGCAATCTGCATGAAAACTGCAGGGTCTGTGTAAGTGTTTGTAAAATTCAGGCGGGTCCATTGCTTGGATACGCTTTGGCTGTGATCGATATTTTTTGCTTCGCCGATTACATTTCCATTCTTCGATAAAATCGGGCCTTCTTTGAATAATGCATATGCAACGCTTTCTGTTGCATGATTTGTTTCATCGTCGTTGGATTTTTCTTCCTCAACTTTTATCTGCATTGTTTTATCAGTAAGGTTTTGTATACGCAGTCCTGCGGGGTCCCCTCCGTTATAGGTCTCAATGCTGGCAACAACAACAGGAGACTGAACAGAAGTATTGTTAAAACCGGCACAATACCATTCGTGATCGACTACACTGGATATTAAAGAGGTGTCATTTATATCAATGCAGAATTTATCCCCGGTTACGACAGGAGTGTCGGTAACGGGTTCGTCTGTAATTATATCATCCCCGGTTTTTAAAACTGAAATTGTATCGGGTGCTGCTAATGAAACGCTAGTCATTAATGTGGAATTAAATGCAACAATACCTGTCGGAGCCACGGACATTTCGATGCTTCTGACAAGTACTGGAGTATCTTCAGTTTCTGTAGTATCTTCTCTAGTTTTTATATCGTCGTATACTGTTTCTGACTCATTTGAGTAAATGTTAAATTCAAACAGAGCCCTGGGGTAAGAATTGATGTATGATTCAAAGTTGTAGTTTGAAAGAACGCATACTTTCCAGTTGGCATGAGAGTCATTGAAGCAATCAAAAATAACCGGATTCCAGCCGCCAACGAAACCGACGCGGCGCCTGTCTGATATTGCAGGGTCCATGCCCGCCCCTCCTGTAATAACTGCATTGTTGAGGCTCATGCTGTATGGAGGTACACCGGGCGCCTCAACTTCTTTTGCGGTAAAGAAAAGCTGATGGCTGTCTAAAATAGCTGTCCTGTTTGCATAAGATGTTTCGGCTGAAGAGGTTTCGAGCGATAAAAAGTTATTAAGTGTTCTTGAATCCAGGTTATGGTCTACTAAAAGGAGCGCCTGCGAGGCGGTTGTGATGCCGTAATCGGTTTTAGACGGGTCAAGTACCCAGAAGCCGCCGCCCTCGTCTTCAAATCCGTAGCGTGTTATATATATCAGGCCGTCTTCGCCGTAATAGGATTCGCCCATGTATAGTTCGTCTTTGCCTTCGTGTGAAACTCCGGGGAAATGTATGATATGCCAGTTCTGTGTGGTTATATCATACTCGAAAAGGCTTTGAAACCTGGGGTCTGATTCGGGAAATCCGTCAACAGATAATAGGAGCTTATCGGGGTTTAATGGATTCGGGCATGCTTCTACCATCCATCCGGAGCTGTAATAAAGCTCCGTCATAGTTCCTGTCTGGTCGATTTTAAGAAGTCTTACATGATCAGAAACAGGATAGTTGCAGTATACCGAGAAATAAATATCATCATTTACTATATGTACGTTATTTGTAAACTTTTCATCCTGTGTTATGTTATACCCCAGCTGTCTTAACATATTAGCTTTCCAATACCTGTTTGTTTGATTACTAAGTAAAATTGCTTTTGCTTTATCATAAAGTGTGTCGCCGTAAATAGTAGAGTCGAATGCAAACACTGACCTTTGCAGGACTGGCTGGTAATCTGAAGTATAAACAAAGTTGTTTCTGTTTACAACAAAAGCTATAGGAAGAGTATAACCAGGCTCGGCTGCAGCCCATTCAGGAGAAAGCCCGTAAATAGGGATAACGACTAATGAGCCTTCTTCCGTAATGCTTTCAACGAGTCCAACAGTTGTTTTGCCGGGCTGATAATAATAGGCAAACCCTTCGAAGTACCAGTGCTTTGACGCCTCGTTTGACAGGGCTGTTCTGATATCAGCTGTAATACTTAGTTTGTATACGTCGACAAGCCTTAATACCTTGTCTGCCGGATGCTCCCCGCGGCTTTTTGATTTTATGGCAAGGGGGCTTACGTACATTGCTTTCCCATTGTCATAATCGAAAAATACAATTACTAGTTTATCGTTTACTATCGAAACAACGCGCGGAACACCTGTTATAGGCACTATTTCTCCGCTTATTCTGTCTTTGGCTTTAAAGTGGGGATTAAGCTCCTGCTCAGGATACCATGTCGCAGGCAGCGATGACGGGTCATTCCAGTTAAATACTACATTATCCGCATCAGGCCCGGTTACCGGGATCTGGCTTCCTGGTATATCTCTGGGTTTGTCTGAAGTTTGCACGTCTTCTTCCTCATCTCCATAAACAGTTCCTGATTGGGAGAAGAGACATAAACAGAACATAAGAGAAATCAATAAAAGAATGAATTTGACAGTGGTTTTTTTGTTCATTTTTCTAACCCTCCTTAATATTAACATCATACTTATATATTATGACATTTAACAAAAAAACTATGAGTAAAACCTGTGAAAAACATGTGAAATTTGGCCTATTTTTTAATGGATTTGAAATTCCTGTCTAAAATAGGTAATATATTGAGGTATCAGTTATGACTAAGATAAATAAATACTTTGATTGGTTTACCAGATTAATGCCGCTGTGGGTGGTAATTGCAGGAGTAGCGGGATTTTTCAAGCCCGGCTTGTATACCCCTTTGAAAGCGTACACTAACCTGATGTTCGGCTTAACAATGCTGGGCATTGGATTCGTATTGAATTATGAAGACTTTTTGCCTCTTGTAAAAAAGCCGCACCTGGTGCTTCTGGGAACGCTTACGCAGTTCGGGGTAATGCCTTTTCTGGGATACGTAATTGCAATGCTGCTCGGGCTGCCTAAAGAGCTTGCGGTTGGAATGATTATGGCAGGAAGCGTGCCCGGAGCAATGGCAAGCAATGTCATAAGTTACTTGGCGCGCGCAGACGTTGCTTACTCAATAGCCGTAACCTCAACGTCCACTCTTCTTTCGCCTATTCTAACGCCGACATTGGTGTACCTGCTTGCAAACTCCTTAATAAAAGTTGATTTCTGGGGCATGGTTTTAAGCATCATACAGATGGTTATACTTCCTTTATTCATAGGATTCATAATAAAAAGGATATTCAAGAGGTTTGTTGATAAAATAATACCTTTTTTCCCTGCATTCTCAACCGTTTTTATTGCTTATATATGCGGACTTGTTGTTGCCTTGAACCAGCAATATATTTTAGGGCTTACATTAATACTTTTTGCAGCGATATTCCTACATAACTTTTTCGGGCTTGTTGCAGGCTATAATGCGGGAAGGTTATACGGGTTTGATATCAAACGAAGGCGCACTCTTTCCATTGAGGTGGGCATGCAGAACGCAGGCATGGGCGCAGTGCTTGCGCTGAAGTTTTTTTCGTCCCAGACAGCGCTGGTAAGCGCGCTTTTTGCAACCTGGTGCGTGATAACAGCCAGCCTCCTTGCAGAATACTGGAGCAAAAAGCGCATAGAATAAATGCCCTGCCTTTTTTTGTTGCCTGTCGTCTGTTTCCTGTCTACTGTCTACTGTCTGCTGTCTACTGTTTTCTGTCTGCTGTCTACTGTCTGCTGTCTACTGTTTACTGTCTACTGCCGTTCCCTGCTTGACTCCCAAATTTTAGTTATATAAAATACTTGCATATATTGAGATAGACATATGATACATTAGGTCAATAACTTAAAGGTGCAAATAAGTAAAAATATTGAATTTGCAAATGAAATCTGCAATGATAACAAAGCTAAAGTATAATAAAATTAATATAGTTAATAAGGCGCATGGTAGTTGGTCATATGCGATTGCCGAATTCTACCTCTGTCGTTCATGCAATATTGTTGACCAGAATAAAGAACGTCATAATGTTGGCTACATCTGCTCTGATTGTGGCCAAGCTGGCGATGGGGCATATCACTACTTCCATATGGGTATTCTAAATGTTATAAACCTAATTCAGAAACTGTATTTTATGCAGGGTAAAGACAGCGATGATTCATATAAAGCCTTTATTCTAATTTCATTTTGCACGTTGGGAGAGATGCTTTTGGATAATTTCCTTACTATATTAATGATTGCAGAGAAAATTCCAAAGTCAGTACAAGATAGGCTTCTTAATGATCATAGATATCCAAAACAAAGGATAATGAAATTATTTCTAGCCGTTGTATCGGTAAGCTGGAAAGATGCTTTAAGTAGCATTAATAATGATGATGTCGATTATTCTGCTGTGTCGGATTTCTATATTGAAGCATATGAAGAAAGAAATAATTTTATTCATAAAGGAGACAAATACGGTATCACTGCTGATATAATAGATAAGTGTATTAATCACATACAGCCATTGCTTCATATGTTTGCAGAACTGCATAATGCATATGTTTACCCTGCGTTTAGTAAACACAAGAAGGTGTAATAGGGAAAAGAGAGAAAAAGGGGACGGTTCTGTTTTTTGTAAATGTATAAAATTCACGGGGGCACAATACTTAATTAATGTAAAGTTCGTGAGATAAGTATTGTGTCCCCGGAATTTACAATTTGATAGTTAAGCTAGACACAATAATTAGAAATTATAGAAAGTAATTCGAAATGAGGTATGCACAATGAGTGACTTCGGTAATTTCATTGTCAATTTAAATGGTAGTTTAAATGAAATAGGTAAATTTATAAAATCTGTGTTTCAAAAAACTATAGAATTAACAAATACAGAATTACAAAATAAATTAAAGAAAATATCGGAATTTATCCAAAAGCTGCCAGAAATTACTCGCCAATTACTTTTATTATTAGCAAAAAATGGGTGGTATATTGACCCAGAGCTACCAATCGTTGATAATCTTAAAGTGCTGGAACTATTTGCTTCTAATAATATGCAGTGTGCAAATGACTTTTTGTGCAATTGGTTTAACTTGCGTTTAAATGATATTGAAAAATCTCTTTGTGAAAAATATCCTAAAAGAATAAGATTACTTCAAGCTGCATTTTGGGCACATCGAAACGAAAAGTATGCATTATCAATTCCTGTGTTTTTGGCTCAAGCTGAAGGTATTTTCTCTGAGATTACAGAAGTAAAGCTATATGCTAAAGCGAATGGAAAACCAAAATTTGCTTCTTCTTTATATTATAAAAATCTGGATGGCTATGATAAATCTTTCTTGTCACCGATTATTGAACCAGGGATGCCTATATCATTAAATGAAAAAGAGCAAAAAAAAATAAGTTTTCCTTCTTTTATATTAAATCGACATATAGTGCTTCACGGAATATCTACCGATTACGATAATCAACTAAACAGTTATAAAGCGATATCATTCCTCACATATATTGATTGGATATTGAGGAATATTAGCAAAAGGGGACGGTTCTAATTAATTGCAATAAAAATAGTTGACGAAAGAAGGAAATGAATTTATTAAACATAATATTTATTTTAGTTTTAATAGCACTATATTTTATACCGAAAAAATCAGCAAAACATAGATATTATTGGGTTTTACCTGTATTATTATTTTTACTGAACATTGGTATACGTGTTTATTTTATGGTTCATTC
>JAFGIL010000004.1 GCA_016929635.1 Endomicrobiales bacterium | reverse complement strand
CCATGCGGAAATTTTGGGCATGCTGACAAGGAGTGCATCTGCACCCCGCATCAGGTAAGAAAGTACAGGGCGAAACTATCAGAGCCGCTGCTGGACCGAATTGACCTTCATCTAGAAGTGCCTGCCTTAAAAATATCTGAATTGACGGATGAAGACAAAAAAGGCGAACCATCCTCTGCTATTAGAAAAAGGGTAATTAAAGCAAGGAATATTCAGAAATCAAGACTGTCAGAATTTAACATCTATTGCAACGGGCAGATGGGGGCAAAAGAAATCAAGAAATTCTGCAATCCGGATAAAAAAAGCAAAGATTTGCTTACAAATGCAATTAAAAAGTTAAATCTTTCAGCAAGAGCATACGATAAAATTTTAAAAATCAGCCGTACCATAGCGGATTTGGATAATAAAGAAAACATAGAGCCGCTGCATATCGCAGAGGCAATACAATACAGGAACCTTGACAGATTATATTAATAAAGAGATTGACAAAACAAGAATAAAAGATTAGAATTATAATAATAAATAATATTATATGGAGGAAGAAATGCAAAAATTTATCCTGGCAGCTATTGTAATTTTTGTATGCATAAATGGGGTTTATGCTGTTGATAACTCAAACGAGAGTGCGGTTGAACCTGCTCCTGATGTTTCCGATTCTGTTATACAGGAAGAAGCAATAGCTGAGGAAGATAGCAAGGAAGAGCCCGCTCCTGATACTTCTATGAGTCAGAGCGGTTCACATAAAGTAATTGACGGGGATACTTTGTGGGATTTAGCCAATAAATATTATAATGATCCTTGGCTGTGGAATCAGATTTGGGATAGCAATAAAGATGTAGTTGAGAACCCTAACTTAATATTTCCTGACCAGATTTTAAATATTCCCGGTAAAGAAACTCCTAAAAAGGAAGAAATAGTCGTGGCAGAGGAGCCGGAACCAGAGCCGGAACCCGAAATAGAGCCAGAGCCAGAGCCAGAACCAGAACCAGAACCAGAACCAGAACCAGAACCAGAGCCTAAAGAAGAAGGACGCCATATTAAAGCAAAAAGCTTTATTGCTGACAAACATTGGATAGCAGATGGAAAGATAACAGGAGAGAAAGACAGAAAACTGCTTATTGCAGTTGGAGATACGGTCTATGTTAATCTCGGCGAAGGTAAAATAAAGCCTGGAATGCAGTTTGAGATATTCAGAAGAGTATCAAATGTAAGAGACCCTCAAACAAAAAGTTTTGTTGGTTATGAATTGCGCAGAGTAGGGCAGCTAGAAATTACGGACAAGGTTGGGGAAGAAATATCTACAGCAAGAATCACTGTTTCTTACGAGCCCGTTCAACTCGGTGATTTTATTAGAAATATTGAGAAGAAATAGAATTAAGAGTCAAGCAATACTAGCCTATATTATTTACCCCGGAAGAATTTCGTTCTATAATATGTGAATTATAGAAAAATCGGAAGTATTTAATAACTGGGATTTATGATACAATTAAAAATTACCAGGGACAGGTATTTTAGTCTTTAATTTTTAAAAGTAAAATATTTGAATAAATCTTTACAGAAGAAACAAACTAAATAATTGAAAAAATTATTTTTTTTATTATTAATATTTGTTTTGATTTTTGCCTGGGCAAGGAATTTTATTGTAAGCGGGAGATTTGAAATTTTCTTGGACAATCATCCAAACCCGCAGCTGAATTCGAAAATTGAATACTACTGGGCATCCGCCCTGAGTTTATTCAATCACAGAGAAACTGCAAAATACAGATACAAACGTATAATAGACAAGTATCCTGAAACGATTTATCATCCTTTGGCCTGGTTTGAATATATCAATGTACTGGAAGTGTCCGGGCAGAAAAATGAAGCCGTAAGAGAGGCGGCGAAGTTTATAGAAAACTATCCGGAACATTCAAAGACAAGGATTGTTCAAAAAAAACTTGAAATTATGAAATACGGCTACTAGAATATTCTTGGCATATTACTGTATGTTTGGGAATGGAATCATGGATGTTGAACAGCGGTCAATTTTAACTTTATCCTTAATTTATGACGTAGGACCAAAAAGATTTCAAAGGTTGATTGAGCATTTTGGTTCTGCAAAGTCAGCCCTGGATGCGCCTAAATCAGAGATATTATATGTTGAGGACATAAACAACGATTTGGCCGGAAGGATTGTCTCGGCTAAAGATACTGTTAATGTGGAAAACGAGATTGAACTGGCAAAAAAGCTCGGGATAAAGATTGTTACGTATATAGATGATGAGTATCCCGAAGATTTGAAGAATTTATACGACTACCCTCCTGTTATGTATATAAAAGGCAGCTTAAAGGAACAGGACGCTCTAGGTATTGCTGTAGTAGGCACAAGAAAACCTACAAATTATGGAAGAAACGTTGCCATGCAATTCGGTAAGGAGCTTGCGGACTTTAATGTTACGACGATTTCCGGTTTTGCAAGAGGCATTGATATTGAAGTTCATAAAGCTACTCTAAACGCAGAAGGAAGGACAATAGCTGTTTTAGGGAACGGACTAAATCACCATTATCCTCCTGAGAACAGGAAATATGAAGACAAAATAATCAAACAAGGCGCGTTGATAAGTGAGTTTCCGATAAATTTTCCTCCGGACAAGGCAAATTTTCCCAGAAGAAACAGGATTATTTCCGGGTTGGCCTTGGCAACTTTGGTTATTGAAGCTGGAATAAAGAGCGGCGCGTTGATTACTGCGAAATACTCATGCGAACAGGGAAAGGACGTTTTCGCTGTACCCGGTCAAATATATTCGAAATATTCTGAAGGCACACATTATTTGATAAAATCAGGGGCCAGGCTGGTTGAAAATGCCGGCGAAATTATAGAAGAAATGAGGCCTTTGGAGGAATTAGTAAAAAAAAGTAAACCAAAAACAGTCATTCAGCAGAAAGATATTAATTTGCTAGACGCCAAAGATAAAAAGATAATGAATGTTTTAGACCAGTATCTTGACGGAATAACAATCGATTATTTGGCAAAAAGCCTGGACATCCCTCTCGGGGAATTGGCAGCCGGCCTTTTGGATTTGGAGTTAAAGGGGCTTATACGCAGCCTTCCGGGGAAGGTTTACATCAAAAACCAATGCTGATGGAAATGAGGTATAAATGCATAAATACTTAGTTATTGTTGAGTCGCCGGCAAAAGAAAGAACCATCTCTAAAATCTTGGGAGATGATTTCGTGGTTAAAAGTTCCTATGGGCATATAAGAGATTTGCCTAACAACAAATTGGGTGTTGAGATAGAGAAAAATTATCAGCCGAAATATGTTTTAATTTCAAAAGCAAAAAAGATTATTCCCCAGCTTAAAGAATATACGCAGAAATCAAAAAAAGTTTATATAGCCACCGATTATGACCGAGAGGGAGAAGCCATAGCATGGCATCTGAAGGAAGCTTTAAGTTTGCCTGAAGGTAAAATCGAAAGAATAACTTTCCATGAAATAACTTCCGAAGCAATAAAGGAGTCATTGAAAAATCCGAGGAAGATAGATATCAATCTTGTAAATAGCCAGCAGGCAAGAAGGGTATTGGACAGATTGGTCGGATACAAGCTTTCGCCTCTTTTGTGGCGTAAGGTTAAGAGAGGGTTATCCGCCGGACGAGTCCAGTCAGTGGCGGTTAAGCTGATTTGTGACAGGGAAAAAGAAATAGAGGATTTCAAATCACAGGAATACTGGAGCCTGCAGGCTGAATTGAAGAAAACTGATAAGGAAGGCGCATTTCTTTCAAAACTGTATTCTAAAAATGACAATAAATTGGACAAATTGGATTTAAAAAGCAAAGAGGATACCGACAGTATAATTAATGAATTACAGAATGTGACGTTCAAGGTAAAAGACATACTGTCTAAAAGCCAGAAAAAATCTCCTTTGCCGCCCTATACTACGTCCACGCTGCAACAGGATGCTTCCAGAAGGTTGTATTTTTCAGCAGCGAAGACAATGATGATAGCCCAGAAACTTTACGAAGGAATATCTTTGAAGAAAGAGGGAACCGTGGGGTTAATTACATACATGAGAACAGACTCTTTAAATATAGCAGAATCTGCAAGAAAGGAAGCAAAAAAATATATCGGGGATGAATTCGGACCTAAATATTTACCCGCAAAGCCCAAAATATATAAAACAAAAATAAAAGGCGCGCAGGAGGCCCATGAAGCAATAAGGCCTACATCTGTTTTGAGGTCTCCCGAGAATATAAAAAAGAATCTCTCAGGCGATGAGTATAAACTATACAATCTGATATGGTGCCGTTTCCTTTCAAGCCAGATGTCAGATGCTTTATATGATACGAAGAGAGTGGATATCCAGGCAAATGATTATATTTTCAGAGCAAGCGGAAGGGTTTTGAAATTTAAGGGATTCCTGGAAGTCTACACTATCGAAGACGAAAATAACAACAAGGATAATAATGAGAAAAAACAGAATGACAGTTATCTGCCGGACTTAACGGTCGGGGAACAGCTTCAATTATTGCGTTTTTTGCCCGAACAGCATTTTACGGAGCCGCCTCCGAGATATAATGAAGCAAGCCTGATTAAGGCATTAGAAGAAAACGGCATAGGGAGGCCTTCTACTTATGCCCCTATTATTAAAACCATTCAGTCCAGGAATTATGTCCATCTGGAATCACGCCATTTTTTACCCACACAGCTTGGAAGCATAGTTAATGACGTTTTAAAGAACCATTTTTCAGAAATAGTTGATCTTAAATTCACCGCAACCATTGAGGAAAAACTCGATGAAATTGCGGAAGGAAAAGATAAATGGACTGAAGTGGTAAATGAATTTTATAATCCGTTTAAAGTTGATCTGGAAAAAGCAGAGAAAAATATTGTAAGGCAAAAAATTAAACCTCAGGAAACAAAAGAGATATGCCCGAAATGCGGAAAGATCATGGTTCTTAGGGAAAGCAGAAGGGGAAGATTTATAGCCTGTTCAGGTTTTCCGAACTGCCGTACAACGTTTTCCGTTGATAAGGATAATAATAAAATAGTAAGGCCAAAACCTCAGATGACATCATTGAAATGCGAGAAATGCGGGAAGCCCATGCTGAAAAGAGTTGGCAGAAGAGGGCCTTTTCTGGCCTGTTCGGGGTTTCCGAAATGCAGGAACACAAAGAAATGGCAGGATAGTTACAACAGCGAGCTAAAAGATGAATGAAAACATTAATATAAAAAAGTTTTTGCAGTATTTAAGGGCCGAAAGGAATTATTCCAAGCATACGCTGCGGGCTTATAAAAATGATTTAAATGATTTTTTCGGATTCTTAAAAAAGAAGTATCCAGGTAAAAATATAGAACAGTGTGATCGGGTAATATTCCGTGATTATCTGGCCAGCTTAAATAGCAGGAATTTGAAGCGTTCCTCGGTTATAAGGAGAGTCGGGGGGCTGCGTTCTTTTTTTAAATATCTTACAAGAGAAAAGCAAATTAAGAAAAATCCGTTTCTGTATTTATCCACCCCTAAAAAAGAAAGCAGGATTCCTGTATTTTTAACGGAAAACGAGATAAAAAAATTATTTTCTTTGCCAAAAATCAATTTAAGGGACAGGGCAATCCTGGAATTATTGTATTCCTGCGGTTTAAGGGTAAGCGAGCTTGCTGGCTTGAATACTTGCGATGTGGGATTTATCGAAGGCATGGTAAGAATATGGGGAAAAGGCAGCAAAGAACGTCTGGTTCCCGTAGGGGATAAGTGTATCAATGTTCTGCATGACTATGTAAAGACAGACAGGCACCCTGCTTCCGAAAAAGAAGCCGCCATTTTTTTAAACCGTTTTGGAAGGCGAATATCCGTACGCGGTGTGCACAAGGCGTTAAATAAATGGTTTAAGCTGGTGGGATTTGAAAAGAAAATAAGTCCGCATGCGCTTAGGCACACTTTTGCAACTCACCTGCTGGATCACGGTTGTGATCTTAGAAGCGTGCAGGAGATGTTGGGACACAGCAGCCTCAGAACCACCCAAATATATACACATGTCACAACGGAAAGTTTAAAAAGAGTATACGAGAAATCACACCCGAGAGCATAAACAGGTATTTTAAGGAACCATGCAAGAAAAAGTAAGATTATTAATGGAAGAAACGGGATGCGACCAGGGAGAAGCAGAGCTTGCCCTGGATTTAGCACAGCAGAACCTGGAGAATGCAATAGGGACGATCGGAAGTTTACTGCGTCATATAGTTGCGTTAAAGGGTAAGTTCTATTTTCCAAATAAAAATTTTTATGGGCTTATTCTCATAGTCTTAAACACAAAAACCCAGGAAATATTAAGATCCAGAATCGTAATATCTTACAACCCCTCATTGTACGAAAACTCACCTAAGATGGACTGGTATGCCCTTGAAAAGCTGATATTTTCATATCGTTTGGATGAAGGCAGCCTTTTTGATTTTACGCAGGACATAGAACAGAAATTAAAGTCGTATTTTTCCGAGCATATAGAAGTTTTGGTAAAAAGCCAGACTTCGGAGATAACCGAACTGCTTCATAATTTTTTCAAACCTGACGAAATAGTAGTCAATCTGGAGCAGGAAGAGCTGAATTTGGAACAGTTCCGCAAGCTGCCGAACGAAGATTCAATATCCAGCACAAAGGTTCCCACCCCGAAACGTGAATCAGGTACTGTGTGGCTGCAGATTGAAGCAATAGAGGATGAGGGGGGCAAAGAGGCAAACAGATTAATGGAGGGCGAAGTTATAGTATCAAAAATTGTCGATAACAGGGATATTGCACACTATTTGACACATTTAATAGGAAGTCACAGAGACGGAGAGATGATACCCCAGCCAGCAGTTATTAGAAGAATAACGAATGACGACATAGAATCAGAAATACAGGTATGCTATGCACCGGGCATAATGGGAGTTACGCGCGTAAATAACAAGTTTAAAATAAAAACTTTGGAAGATAAGTCCACTCCGTGGTGGAGAAAAATTATACCGTGGACATGAGGTAGAAGCTCAGCGTTTTTTCAGTTTATGTTCTTTTTCTTTCAGCTTTATTTTCTTCCATTGAAGAATTACCTGTTTTGATGTTTTTAGCTTTTTTTTCCCGAAAACATGGGGATGCCTTCTTTGGAGTTTGCTGTTTAATTCATAAATTATATCAGTTATATCAAAAAAGCCTTTTTCTTTGGCAATTTGACAGTGGAATACTATCTGCAGCAAAATATCGCCCAGTTCCTCTTTCATGTTGTCCCAGTCTTTGGAGTGTACGGCTCTTTTAAATTCGCGTGCTTCTGAAAATAAGTATGGAAGCAGTGTCTTGTGGGTTTGATTTTTATCCCAGGGGCAGCCTTTAGGTCCCCGTAGTTTTGCCATAATATGCACAGAACGGGATAAAAGTTTGTCTATTTTTGCTGTTTTTGGTGTTTTCTTTGACAATCTCATATTTTAATGATATATTATTTGTAGAAAAAACACAAATATTTGATAATTCAGCCTGATTTTAGGAATAAAAACCAATAAATGAATTTTAGAAAACGTTTTTTTCATAATGAACCACAGCTGGATGTTGCGCCTCTGGCAGACATAGTGTTTCTGCTTCTGATTTTTTTTATGTTATCCTCCACTCTTGTAATGGAGCCTGGAATAAAACTAAAGCTGCCGAAAGCAAAAACATCTGAAATACAAAGCGAAGACAAACTGATGATTTCAATAACAAAAGATAAAGATATTTTTGTTGACGATAAAAAAGTAATGATTGATAATCTTGAAAGCGAAGTAAGGGCGTTGCTCAATATAAGAAGGGAAAAGTATGTTGTGATACGCGCCGATAAATCGGTTGATCACGGATTGGTAGTCGAAGTTTTGGATAAATCAAAACTGGCAGGCGCAAAAAACCTGGCGCTGGCCGCAGAAAAAAAGTAAAATATAAAATAATTACAATTTAACAGGAGTAAAAAGATGAGAGTTTTAGTTATTGATGACGATCCTTTTGTTCTTGAGTTCTTAAAGACGTTTTTTGAAAATCTAAAACATGAAGTAATACTGGTTGACAGTTCCGAGGAAGGGATGAAGAAGCTTGTTACTGAACAGCCGGACCTGGTTTTATTGGATATAATGCTGCCGAAAAAAGACGGGATTACACTTTTAAAGGAAATGAAAGAAATCGATAAAGAAGTGTCAATAGCAATGATTACGGCCTATAAAGATGCGGAGAGAGTTATAGAGGCATTCAGATTAGGCGCCATAGATTGTTTGCTAAAACCGTTTAACGTAGATTATATAGTAAATACTGTTCTGCCCAGGGTTAAAGTTCGTCAGAGATAAACCGCTTATTAGCAAGGGCAGGATTGCACACCCAAAATTAAACCGAACCGAAAGAATTGAATATACCTGCCCGATTAAATTTGTGCCGAGATGGCGGAACTGGCAGACGCGCAGGCCTCAGGAGTCTGTGCCCGTAAGGGTATATGGGTTCAAATCCCATTCTCGGCATTTTCTTAAGAGCCGGCTTTCCTTAATTCTAATGGAAAAAAAAATCGTAACTACCAATAGAAAAGCATTTCATAACTATAATATTCTGGAAACCTATGAAGCCGGAATTGTCCTTGAAGGTTATGAAGTGAAATCTTTAAGGAGCAGCAGGGCCAGTATTGTAGACGGGTTAGTGCGTTTTAATCAGGGAGAGGCATACCTCGAAAACCTGCATATACCCCCTTATACCCAGCAGTCTACCCATATCATTGACTATAACCCCAAAAGGCCCAGAAAGCTTTTATTGCGTAAAAGCGAAATAAAACGGCTTTACGGCCGCGTCCGTGAAAGAGGGTTGACTCTTATTCCGCTGGAGATATACTTTAATAAAAGAAACATGGCTAAAGTATCTATCGGGCTTGCCAAAGGAAAACGTGTAATTGACAAACGGGAGGTTCTGCGCAGAAGAGATATTGACAGGGAGATGCAGAGGGATTTAAAATAGTCCAGCAATATTTTTATCGGAGGGATTAAATGGGAGAAAAGACGGTGTGGATTGGTTTTAAGATACTTGAAAATTTTATGGTTGATGTTTTTAAAGGTTTAGGTGTCCCCGAGGAGGATGCCAGAGTCTGCGCTGACGTTTTAATAACTTCGGACAAAAGAGGCATTGACTCTCACGGGATAGCGCGCCTTAAGACCATATATTACGACAGGATAAAAATCGGAATACAAAATCCGGTAACTAATTTTGAAACAATCAAAGACGGCCCTACGACTGCGGTAATTGACGGTCACGACGGGATGGGACATGTTATTTCAAAAAGATCCATGCAGATGGCAATCGATAAGGCAAAAAAGTACGGGATGGGTATGGTTGCCGTAAGAAACTCGACCCACTATGGGATAGCGGGTTATTATGTTTTGATGGCAGCAAACCAGGGAATGATAGGAATTACGGGTACTAACGCAAGGCCTTCCATAGCGCCCACATTCGGCGTGGAAAACATGCTCGGCACAAATCCTTTGACCTTCGGAATGCCCAGTGACGAGGAGTTTCCGTTTGTTATTGATTGCGCAACTTCAATCACGCAGCGCGGAAAAATAGAGGTGTATGACAGGGCAGGAAAGGAAATTCCCAAAGGATGGGTTATAGATGAAACAGGGAACACAAGAACTGATACACATCAGATATTAAAAGACCTGGTGAAAGGAACAGCGGCTCTTACACCTCTCGGAGGCATAGGCGATGAAACCGGAGGGCATAAAGGTTATGGATATGCGACTGTTGTCGAGATACTGTCTGCTGCTTTGCAGGGTGGTAACTTCCTGAAAGGGCTTCTGGGGGTTCAGGATGGAAAAAGAGTTCCTTATCATCTTGGCCATTTTTTTATGGCAGTTAATGTCAGCTCTTTTACTGAATTGAATTCTTTTAAGAAAATAACAGGCGATATTTTACGCGATTTACGCAGCTCCAAAAAAATGCCGGGTCAGGAGAGAATCTATACCGCAGGGGAGAAAGAACATCTTGCATGGATTGAAAGAAAAGGAAAAGGCGTGCCTGTAAACGAAAAACTGCAGCAGGAAATAATACAGATGAGAGATGAGCTTGGGTTGGAAAAATACAAGTTTGAGTTTAAGTAGTTTCTTTTGCTATTGCTTTAACAATATCCTTTTTGGTGACTACCCCAACCAGATTTCCGCCTTCTGTTACCGGAAAATAGTGTAAACCTTCCTCAATCATAATAGTAGCCACATCTTCGACTGTAGTATGCGGGGAGACCGGCCTTATTTTTTCTTCCATTATGCCAGATACAGTTGTGGCAGCTATTTTTTTCAACTCGTTTTCGAATTTTTTTTCGCCTATCGTAAAAAAACCTGTCAGGAAATAAACGAAAGTCGGCAGATGTATTTTTTTGTCCTTTACTATAAGGCCTTCCTCAAGAGCTACGCCCAAAAATTTACCGTTACCGTCAACGATCGGGGCTCCGCTTATATCTTTTTCGATTAAAAGCTCGGCAAACTTATGTACGTCCATGTCAGGTTTTACGGTTATGACGTTTTTTGTCATTATTTCTTTTATTTCCATTGACTAAGCCTTTCCGGAACCGAGGTTCCCGTAATTTTCGACATATTTCAACAAAAGATTTTTTATTTCGCCCCACTTTTCGGTTTCAAGCCATTCCCTTTTATATACGCTTGCACCAACCGCAACCGCTTTAGCCCCGTTATTAAAATATTCTGCAATATTTTCTGGCCTTACACCGCTTACAGCCATTAACTCTGCCCCTGTCAGAGGGGCAAGCACTTCCTTGAAATATTTGGGCCCGAAACAGGAAGCGGGAAATACTTTGACCATTGTGGCTCCGTTTGTCCATGCATTCCATATTTCAGACGGGGTGAATGCTCCGGGGAAGAACGGGATCTGATTATCCCTGCAATAATCCGCAATATCCTTATTGAAGTTCGGGGAAACGATAAATGTTGCGCCTGCCTTGACAGAGTCTTTGGCATCGCTTAATTTCAGCACGGTTCCTGCCCCGAGAAATATTTTGTCTTTGAAAATACTTTTCGCATAGGAGATAAGATCAAAAAATCCGGAGGTATTAAACGTTATTTCAATTGAGTTTAGCCCTGCTTCCAGGGATGCATTGAATACAGGCTCAACCTGGGATTTCTTTATGCCGCGCAGTATTCCCAGAATAGGAAGCTTTTTAAATTGGGGTATATTCATAATAAAAGGCATAGGCAGCAGGAGAGATTGTCCTGCTACCTATTGCCAGTTGCTAATGACCTTATTTACTTTTTGCCTAAGATTCTGAATACCTTTGTTCCGCATGTAGGGCAAACACCCTGGAGTGCTTTCATTCCGTTCTTCATGACTTTTTCTTTTCCGTCTTTAATCTGTACGCCTTTTTTACATTTCATGCATCTTCCTTCAGTCATGTCGTCCTCCTTTTTTGATAGAGAGTAACAGAGGTTAGGGGGATAAGTAGAGAAAAAATTACATTCTACACTATTTTTTCTATCCTCTATACTCTTATATTCCTTATAGCCTTTATCCTGTCCAGGACAGGCGGATGGCTATATTCCAAAAAAACCTTTAACGGATGGGGCGTTAAATTCGAAAGATTGTTAACGCTCAGTTTTTTCAAAGCCGTAATCATTGCTTCCGGTTTGCCATAGGTATTTACGGCATAAGCATCCGATTCATATTCATGCTTTCTAGATATTATACTATTTATTACAGAAAAAATCACGTTTATTGGGGTATATAGGAAACCGAAAAAGAAAAGGCTCGCATAAATGGAAAGGTTTTCCATTTTAAATGCCTCAAAGAGCCCGGGATTATTAATAAACAGAGACATAATATAAAACATGATTCCGGTCGTTATAAATGACCTTATAATAGAGCTTTGGATATGCTTCTTTTTATAATGCCCCATCTCATGGGCAAGCACGGACACAAGCTCGTCCGTTGTATGCTTTTCAATGAGCGTGTCAAACAGTACTATTCTACGATATTTCCCGAAACCTGTAAAGAAGGCGTTTGATTTAGTAGAGCGTTTTGAGCCGTCCATCCTGAACAAACCTTTCATCTTGAAGTTTTCTTTATTAGCGTAGTTTTCTATTGAGGTTTTAAGTTCGCCTTCCTCTAACGGTATAAATTTATTGAATAAAGGCATTATTACAACGGGCGCGATAAAGATCAGAAATATCTGGAAAAGCATTACGCCCAGCCAGCAGTAAACCCAGGCAGCTGCCCCGGCTTTTGCAAAGAACCATAATATTCCGCTGAACAATATTCCTCCGATAACCGTAATCAGAACCCAGCCTTTTATAATATCTAGAACAAATGTTTTAATGGTTGTTTTATTAAAACCATATTTTTCTTCGATAACGAAAGTTTTATAAGCGGAAAAAGGGATTTTTATTATATTAGAAGCATACACGATTATGCCCGCAAATATTAAACCGGTAAGTATATCGCCGAGATTAAAACTTCTGGCAACTCTGTCCGCATAATTAAAACCGCCGGCAACGATGAACATTATCAAAAGCAGGGTAAAAAAAGTATCATTTATAAATTCAAATTTTGTATTGTCTACCAGGTACTTCTGGGATTTTTTATATTGCACGGAGTCGTAGTAGTCTTCGAACTCCTTAGGGACATCCGTAGAGATATGTTTTATGTTCAGAAACTCTACTATGGAATCAAGCAGGTAATCCCCTGCTAATATGATTAAGATGATTGTGAGATATATGTTCATAAAAAAATGAAACTACATGGATTTGATATAAAGAAATCTTAAAACAAAAAGTATTGCAAGAAGATACACAAGCCACGACACCTGCCTGCCTTTGCCTGAAAGAAGTTTCAGGGCTGCATAACATATAAATCCCATTGCAATTCCGGTTGCTATGCTAAAGGTTAGAGGAATCATTATAATTACAACAAAAGCAGGTATTGACTCGCTGTAATCCTGCCAGTCTATTTTTGTAATAGCTATAAGCATCATACACCCGACAATAACAAGGGCCGGAGCGGTAATGGGATGCAGAAGGGCTCCTTTGTCGGTCATATATCCGCCTCCGATCATCTTTATGAAAGGGGAAAAGAATAAAGCTATCAGAAATAGTAATCCGGTTACAACGCTTGCCAAACCTGACCTTCCGCCGGCAGCAATTCCTGCAGCACTTTCTATGTAGCTTGTTACGGTCGGGGTGCCGCAGCAGGCTCCGACACATGTTCCGACAGCATCGCTGAGCAGGGCTTTTCCTGAACGCGGAAGTTCTCCTGTTTTTGTAAAGCCGGCAAGCTCTCCTACACCTGCAAGCGTTCCCACTGTGTCAAACAAATCCATGAATAAAAAAATGAAGATTACCGTAAGAAGGCCCATATCCAGAGCACCCTGTATATCCATTTTAAGAAATGTGGGAGCAAGGGAAGGAGGCATGGAAACAAACCCTTTAAATTTTACTATATTTAAAGGTATGCCAAAAGCTGTTGTTATCAGAATTCCCCAAAGAAGGGCACCTTTGATGTTTTTTATCAGAAGCGCGCTTGTCACAAGCAAGCCGAATACGGCAAGCATTACAGGAGTACTTGCAACATCCCCCAGTGTAACAAGGGTTGCGGGATGGTTTACGATTAAACCGGAATCAATCAAGCCTATGAAAGCTATTAAAATACCTATACCGCAGGCTATGGCATGCCTGATAGAAGAGGGTATGGACTTTGTGATGGATTGCCTTACCTTGGTAAGCGTAAGAATAATAAAAAGGACACCTTCAATAAAAACGCAGCCCAGTGCAACCTGCCAGGGTATCTTCATTGTTATGCATACGGTATAAGTAAAAAATGCATTTATTCCCATTCCAGGAGCAAGGGCAAAAGGATATTTTGCATACACTCCCATCATAATTGTAGCAATGGCAGCTGCAATGCACGTTGCAGCCATAGCAGCACCCAGGTCCATTCCGGTCTGGGATATCATTGCAGGGTTTACAAATATAATGTAAGCCATGGTCATAAACGTGGTTATTCCCGCAATAATTTCCGTGCGTATGTTAGTATTTAGTTCTTCCAGATTAAAATACTGCTCAATGAATTTCATTTTTTTGTCCTGAGAGGTCTATTTTTCTGCCAGCCGTGAATATAAATTCTACATATTTTTTTCTGTATTGACAAGAGTAATAACCTATTTTTTAAGTACGATCTTTATTATTTCATTTTTTGAAAAAAGGCGCATGGGAGGGCCCCACAGGTCAGTCCCGGAAGTAGTATATATGTAAGAAGAGCCGCGCTTATATAATCCATAGGGGTATCTGAAGGCAAACTGTACTATTATGTCAAAGGGCGGTATCTGGCCTGCATGAGTGTGGCCTGAGAGCTGAAGGTCAACCCCGTATCTCCTTGCCTTGTCAAATACATCCGGCTGATGGGACAATAGTATCACGAGATTTTTATTGTTAATACTGTTCAGGGTTTTATCAACGAAATCCGTCGGCTCATTGAATCTTTTAGCTGTCTGAACGTCATCAATGCCAATAAGCTCAATATTATCGGCAATCATAACCTTTTCATTTCTTAAAACAGTTATATTTGAATTTTCAGCTATTTTTTCAAATAACTCAATGCCTGCGTAGAACTCATGGTTTCCTGCTATGGCATATACGCCGTTATTGGACTTGAACCGGACCAATGTGTCGCAAAAATGGTTTGCCTTGCATAAATCTCCATCAATCAAGTCACCGGTTATTACTATAAGATCCGGATTTAATCCGTTAGTCTTATCAATTATTTTTTGCAGCCACTTCTGGGATTTTGCCAGGTTTATATGCAAATCCGAGAGGTGGACAATTGTAAAACCATTTAAATTATCAGGAAGTTTTTGAAAGCCCAATTCAATCGTTTTTACAACAGGCTGGCGTGTCCCGTTGAAAAGAGAGTAAGCCGATAAAAGTAGAGTTAAACATACGGCAGAAATGGTTGAATAATACCTGAAACTCTCCGATCGGAAGAATATCCTCAGAATATCTGCAAGCAGAAATACGGTTATGGCAATAGCAATAACTCCCATCCACGCAGTCCCGTAAAAAGCTATGGGTTTTGCTATTGGGGAAACCACTCTTTGGCTGTAGGTTTCTCCTATGAAGAATGAAAGGGCTGACAATAAAAATACAATTCTTAATATTACGCGTATGTTTGAGGGAAGGAAAAGACCGCCTGCAACCCTGGAATAAACATAATAATGCATGCCCAGATAAACAGATGAAAAAATAGTGAGAAAAATTAAGAAATGCAGTTTTGTCATAGCGATAATATGTTTTCCGTTGAAATTTAACCATTAGATTATACTTATTTCTTCCCAAAAAATCCAATTGGAGCCGGCAGCTTGCCATAAGCAGATATATCCAGATTGTTCCTTGAAAACTTATGATAAAATATGTACAATAAGAAAAATTAAAAACCCCCAAACCCTAAAAATGAAAAAGAAAACATTATTCATCCTGGTAAAATTATTAATAATTTTTGGCATAGGTTGCGGCTCAAAACATTTTTTATACAAACCCGCCCCGGGCATGCTTCCCAATGTTGAGCCGGACATGAAAACAGTTGGATACTGGCTTACAAAACATCCGTATCCGGATAAAGTAATACTTAATGAAAAAGAAATAGAATCACTGAATGCGGATATAGTTAAGAATACCGGTATAGTTACTGATATTTCGGAGGTTTCTCCTTATTTTTCCAAAAAACAGCTGTATTACGACTTAAAATCCTCCTTGAAAAACGTTTCGGATGAAAAACTATTTTTTAAAAACGGACAAAAAGTAAATAAGTATTTCTATGAAGATGTAAAGAAAAACATGAGAATGAATGACCTGTTTTACGACGGTATTTATGTTTTTGCCTTTGTTTACAAGCTCGCTGACCAGAGGATATTGCCCACAGAGGAGGGCCTGTTTGAGGACCCGCGAAACCTTGATATTGATAAACTGCAGAACAGTGCTTTGGATATAGGCACTCCGCTTGCTATCATGCATGAAACGTCCGACAGGAAATGGTACTATGCCCGCTCCCCTTACAGCACGGGCTGGGTTGAAGCTGACAAAATAATAATCTGTGAACGGGATGCGATAGCAAAGTATTGCGACAAGACCCCTTTCCTTGTAGTAACAAAAGCCAAAGGGGAGTTGTTTTCTGACGATAAGTTAAGGGAGTATTACGGATACGTGCGTATGGGCACCAAGCTTCCCCTGTTTTCGGAACTGAAGTCCGGGGTATGCAAAGTGCTGGTTCCCTTTCCAACCAAAGAAGGCGCCTTGTCTTTCGGAATAGTATATATCAGCGAAGATGACGTCAGTAAAGGGTATTTGCCTTATACCCCGGGCACTATAATAAAGCAGGCTTTCGAATTTCTGAATGCACCGTATGGGTGGGGGGGCATGTACGGGGAACAGGATTGTTCAAAGTTCATCCAGCAGTTGTTTTTAACCGTAGGAATTACATTACCGAGAAACTCCGGGTCCCAGTCCCAGGTGGGAAAGCTGATATCTGAACTTGACAGAAAAGTATCCGAGACCGAAAGAGTCAGGATACTCACCAAAGACGCGGTTGCCGGGATTACAATTTTGCCCATAGAGGGACACATTATGCTGTATCTTGGGGTGGTAGACGGCGAGCCTTATGCGATTCATGAAATCTGGGGGTATGCAGAAGACGGTTTTGTGCATTTAATAAAAAGGGTTGTTGTCTCGGACCTTAACCTGGGAAGAAGGTCTGCCAAAGGCTCTTTTCTTGAAAGGATAACCTCTGTAAGAGAGATATCAAAATAAAATTTTTCAGCGGGAGACTTTATATGAATTTAATTTTTTATTTTAGCCTGGTCGTTTTTTTATGTTTGCCTGGAAATATATTTTCTCAGGAATACGATGCCAAAAGCGGTGCGACAAAAGATTATAAAGACCAGGAGGAACAGGCAATGCCAAACAATAAAACTTTGGTTGTATATTATTCACGCACGGGAAACACCAGGCGTGTTGCAGGAGATATTGCCAAGGAACTCAATGCCGATATTGAGGAAATAGTTGACAAAAAGGACAGAGGCGGAGCAAAAGGCTATGTAGTAGCTGGCAAAGATGCTGCAACGGAGAAAACCACTGATATTGGAAAAATGGAAAAAAATCCTGCGGATTATGAACTGGTCATAATAGGGACACCTATCTGGTGCTGGAAAATGACCCCGGCGGTACGTACTTATATAGAGAAATACAAAGAAGACTTTAAGGAAGTTGCTTTTTTTACGACCTCCGGAGGAATGAAACCTGATAAGATAGCTAAGAGTATGGAAGAGCTGGCAGGGAAAAAAGGTTTGGGTTTTTTCGGTGTTTTTGAAAAGGATTTAAAAGACAAGAATAAGGATATTTACAAGAAGAAAGTGGACGACTTTATTAATATATTTTTGAAGACGGAGTAAATGTTTAAGAAGCCTTCCTTGAAATCACGCCCGCAATAAGCAGGTATTATAAATAACTTTAATACTATTTGTATTGCAAAAGTTTATAGCATCCTGGCTTTCTGCGCCTGGCTGCATCCACACCCTCTTTATTCCCTTTTCGCTGCATTGCTTTACGATGTTTTCTGTAACTGCCGGAGGTGTTACAACATTGATAACGTCAACAGTCTCGGGTAGATCCATTACTGATTTGTAACACTTTAACCCTTCCACTTCTTTCAGGGTCGGGTTAATAGGATAAACTGTAACGCCTTTGTTTTTCAGTTTTTTTAGTATTTGATAAGCGTATTTTGTTTCATCCTTGAAAGAGCCGGCCACCGCATACTTTTTCTGCGATGTAAACTCATTAATTAAATCTTCCATGTTATACTCACTGTTACTTTTTGAATATTCTTAAAACATCATTATGATTTCTTCCGTTTGATGCTATATAGTCGGGCATCGATATATCCCAATGTTTGCCATTATGATCAGTAACCCGCCCTCCCGCTTCTTTAACAAGAATAATACCTGCAGCACAATCCCACGGCTTTTCGTCAAACTCGACTATTAGATCCGCTTTGCCGCATGCAAGGTATGTAAGGCTTCTTATAGATGAGCCGAACATTCTTATGTTAAAGACCCTGTCCGCAAGCTTGCCCAGGTATAGAAGTTTCTTGTTCCTTAGTCTCCTAAAAGCGCTGTCATATACCATTGTTGTTTGTATCAGGATTTTTTTGGAGACCCTTATTTTTTTATTATTAAGATACGCCCCTTTTCCTTTTTGTGCAAAATAAAATTCCCTTAAGACAGGCATGTATATCACACCCAGAACGATTGTATTTTCATATGCCAGTGCTATCGAGGTGCCGAAGGCCTCAATTCCCCGGATATAGTTGTGTGTCCCGTCCAAAGGGTCGATTATCCACCGGAATTTTGATTTTGCAGGTTTATACTTCTTTTCTTCTGCAAGTATGTTGTCGGCAGGGAACCTTTTTTTAATAATTCCAGTAATAGTCGCCTCTGCTTTAAGGTCTACATTTGTCGCCAGGTCCCTGTCACCCTTGGATTTTATGTTAAGTTTTTTCCCGAAATTATCCAGCAGGATTTTTCCCGTTTTTCTTGCGGCTTCGATTGCGGCATTTTTTCGTTTTGCTATTTCAATGTTTATGTTCATAGGTTGAAACCTGTTTGTCTTTTACAAAAAGAAGGGGGAATACGATGTCGCTTATGCAGCAGGGGAGCCATACGGCTATAAAAAGGAAAAAGAATATGGCTATATAAGATAATAAATTAAAATTGCTTCCTTTTGCCATTAAAATATGAAAAAGAGAAGCCCATGTGCTTACCAAAATATGTCCTGCATGAGGAAACTTTGTAGACGGCCTGAAGTACGCTATTGCTATGCCCATAACAGCCAGGGGGTTGATCAGCCACCACTTTTCTATGAATCCTATGTGGGCGTGCCTGTGAGGCATTGCAAGGAGCATTTCGCCTAGATACGGTATCAGGGAATCGCTTAATGTTGCTATACCGATTGACCCGGCATATCCTATTATTAACAAGCCCCAGAGATTACATTTACCTTTTATCATCCCGCATTTGTAAAGGCCGTACATGGAAGTGGTTACAAGGGCGCTCAATACCACGTGCATGGGATGAAGCACGTAAAATATCGTGTAAGAAATATTTGCAGGCACTTTTCTGAAAAATATCATAAAGACTATTCCGGTGCATGCGCCGAATATAGTAAAAGGAAGATGTTCTTTTAATTCATGAATAATTTTATGAAACATTTGCTTTACTCCGGAAAGATTCTTTTATCACTGCCCGCAGCATTTTTTTGGGTCTGAGCAGGGCGTGTTCAAGCCGCAGCAGGAAGAAGGATTTTCTTTATTGCTTAAAACGGATGTTCTGGAAAATACTTTCTCGAGCTCTTTTGAGCCGCAGTTTTTGCACTTAAGAGATTCTTCTTTATATAGGCCTGTTAAAAATTCGTTCTTTGTTCCGCATTTTTTGCATATAAATTCATAGATTGGCATATGGTTGCTCCGTATTTTTGGATTATTTTTCCAACATGTAAAAAGTTCTTCTGTGTATTTGTCTTGTTTTTATTTTTTCTTTTTCTACCAGGCCATTTATAGACTTGTTAATTTTTTCTATGGGATAACCAGTGCTTACGGAAAGATCCTTTGCAGTGCAGGGGCGCCTTTGTATGGTTTTTAAAATAGTCTTTTCTATATCATCGGTATATTTTCCGCCTCCGGTGAGCTTATTGTTATTACTTATCACCTCGGCTTTATCCCCGAAAAATTCAGCTATTTTTTTCAAAACCTGGGAGCTGGCAGGTTTAACCCAATCCTTTGCGCCTGGCCTGTGAAGAGAGTTAATCTGTATCTTATCAGGCTGTATTTTCGTTATCTGCTCCTTTAAACCTGAAAGCTCTTCTTCTGTGTCATTAACCCCCGGAATAATAAACACTTCAAGCCATATCTGTCCGGGAAAATCTTTCCTTAAATTAACAAGCCCGTTTATGATGTTGGTAAGGTCCAGATTCTTATGAGGCCGGCAGATTTTATTGAAGGTTTCATAGTTAACGGTGTTTAAGGTGGGGATAATAACGTCTATATTGCCGACTTCTCCCCTGACCTCGTGCCTGCAGAAAAGCGAACCATTTGTAAGCAGTGCTATTTTATAACCGGAGTATTTGCTTTTTATATAACGCACTATCTTTCCCAGCTTTAAGTGAAGCGTAGGCTCTCCTGAACCGGAAAAAGTAATGTAGTCAAGTTTTGGCTTTTTTGAAAGATAGTCGTCCAGCTCCTTCAAAACTTTTTCCGTAGGCACGTATTCGCATTTTTTTATTGTTAAATCTGTTGTTTCACCGCATTCGCAGAAAATACAATTAAAGGAACATGTTTTATGAGGAACAAGATCAACTCCTAAAGAACGCCCCAATCTTCTTGACGGTACCGGACCGAACAGATACTTATAATTCATTTTTTTATTTTTCCTGCCAGGCTTTTTAATAATATGATATCCCTTATATTACACCCCAAGTGATTTGCAACTGTATTACATTTTACCATAAAAAGATAGAAAATTATACCTTTAACCTGGGTTAAAGATTCAAAGTTTCCCTGCCCCTTGCTTATGATTAATCCGGCATTTCTGAAAGACTTTTTAAAATTGTCCGAACATAGATGAAGTATAACTCCGGGAGCATCAAGCCCTGTTGAGATTATTCTGGCGTATTTATCTATTTTACACATAACAGCGTCCTTAAAAAGAACGTCGTTTATTATAGGGTTTCCTCTTACAGCATAAATAATCTCTTTATCCGGATATATTTTCTTTATTTCCTCTATTAACACTCTGTCAAAAACTATCTCGCCGGCATTGTCTCCCACGTATAAAATATTTTTGGCTTTCTTAAGTGCTTTCTTGAAGGAGGAAATATTAAAATACTTTTTACTTTCTTTTTTTATTGTTTTGTTTTCTTCGTTTAGAATCAAACTCAGCTCTTTTTCTAAATCAAGGGTGCCTTTTACCCCATAATCTATTATATTTCCCGCTATGGCAAGCTCTATTGCCGTCAACAGCCTGTCTTTTGAATGCATGACCCTGTTTTTTAGCTGTTTATATATTTTAAGGGCCAGTATATTGCTTTTGATTTTTAGTTTGGCGTAAGGGTCTTTGTTTTTTGAGATCTTTCTGACAATGGAATAGACTATGCGGCCCATTTCCGGAGGGGTGGAGGAAAGGGGAAATTTTGTTAAAGCTTTTGCCACTTCATTTACAATCAGTTTCTGGGTTTTCCTGCTAGCACCTGTTATTTTTCCTGCTTCTATGGCCTGGTTAAAAAAGCAGGGTATGCATTCCAAATATGTTTTCATTTTTTTTACAAATAATTAAAAAAACTATCAGTTTTATACGCGCGCCGCTGATGTTATTTAATCCAGTAGTCAGTTGTTGATAGCTGGTTTTTCTACATTATATCAAAAATATTTTATTATACCAATTTCACGTCGCGGGAACGCGTGATTGGATTGGTGAGGAAGAAGAGTATTTTTAGGTCTTTGCAGGCTGGGCGCCCTGCTTTTGCTTCAGCATCATTATCAATGTTTGTTTAAGGTTGGTGACGATTTCAGCCTGATTACCCACGAAGTTGGTTTTGTTTATTATCTGTAGCAGGATGTCTATCTGTTTTAGTGTTAATTCTACTTTTTGTTGGTCTGACATAAGAAACTCCTTTAAAAATATACTACTATTGATGGCTCGATTATAACTAAGGGGCTATAATTATAGTGAAAAATACGACCATTATTATTAATCATGTCTAATTTAATATTCTGTTCATATATTAAAGATAAGTTAACTGCGGCCCTCTTGCCTATTTTGTGTTCTCCTAAGACACGAAAAATCCAATTATTAAAATATATATTAAAATCGTTACCATAAATATTACCACCATAAGGGTTTATTTGCATTTTTTGAAACATATGTCCCAAACCAGCAAAAATATCTATTTTATTTGAATCTAAGCATAAATAGTTTATTATTATACCATGAGAATCCATTCTCTGGATAACAGGATTATATCTTGTATTATTTATGATGGTATTTACACTTCCAATTACAGTTTGAGATTCCATTTCCCTAAAAACTACATCAATAAACATTTTTTGTGTAGGAAAATAACGAAATCCTAATCCGCTCATGCCAATATCATGAGCTGTGCCTTCCCCTCTAATCTCATTATCCACCCAAGATGTGTCATTGCTATTCCTGCCATAATCATAAAAAACATATATTCCTATATTTTCTTTTCTACTTATTTCATCTGCTTTTATTTTTGAAAAATTGCTAATAAGCAAAAATACAACAATAAACAAAAGATATATGTTTTTTTTCATTTTAAATACCCCCTATTTAACTGATTCTAGTATATTTATTCTCTTGCTGAGCTGAAAAATGTATAAATATGCTTCTTCGAGTTTTTCAAGCAATAGACGATTGTGCTCGAAAAGTCTAATGCCACGTTCCTTTATTTCTTGTGTTGAAAATATTTTTGGTAGATGCTTATTGTTCTTTACAAATTCTTCAAGTACTTTTAAATCCATAAGTTCATAATTTATTTCAAAAACGTAATCGGGATTATTATAAGCTGTGCCACTTTTTCTAATATCTCCTGAAGTATTTATATCCCCATCAACATCAAGTTTATATTGGGGCGAATCATTATCGATGCCCACTTTCCTATCCTGTGTAATTGTAAGATATGGACCTGTTCCCTCATTGCCTTGTATATTAAGTGTATCTGTTTCGTCTTCACCATAACTGTATAACGACCATTTTTTAGATCCCTCATAATAAAAATCAAGCATAGTGCTGGCTGGTGCATATTCTCCTGTACCAGTATCTAATATAAGTGCAGGAGCTGTATAATCCACAAGCACATGTAGCTGTGCGCTAGGACTTGAGGTTCCTATACCAACTACACCACTTAAATAAGCAGTCCCTTCTATGTGCAATTTCGCAGATGGGCTATTTGTTCCAATACCAACCCTATCATTTCCTGCATCACAGAAGAATAAATTATTATCACTGTCACCTTCAATACGAAAGTCATTGTCCCCGCCGTCTCCGTTAAACAATGCCCCGCCACGGACATCCAGTTTTGCTTGCGGGCTTATTGTGCCAATTCCAACATTTCCGCTGGATTGCAATATCGCCACAGCAGTACCGCCTAACCCTAAAGAATAGAAGTGAAAATCACTGCTTGAACCGCCTCCGACATCATGTCCTATCTGCCATTTTTCTGTACCTGAATCCAATAACCTTATGTAACTTTGCGTGCCATCTATAGTTATTACGCCGTTATGACTAGTGTCCCCAACCTGTAATAATGTCCCGGGGCTTGTTGTCCCTATACCTACCCTGCCGTTAGACTGAAGTATAGTCATAACCCCGCCTGCCGTATTTGAGCTTATCTGTAAATCACTGTTTGACCCACTAATAACATCATGACCTATCTGCCACTTGGAGTTCCCTGAATCCCTGAGTTCTATATATGATTGGGAGCCGTCTATTATTAAATAATTCCCGCTTGAGGTATCTCCTATATGTAATATGCATGCAGGGGAGCTTGTGCCTATTCCTACCCTTCCGTTTTCCTGAATCCTGAATAGCTCGGTGCCGTTGTCGTGGGTTACCTTGAAAAGTTTTTCTGATGAGTCATTATCGTTGTCAACATCTACGATGTAGTTGTCATTAGAGGTTACTGTTACGTCTGCCATGTTATACCCCCTGTTAATCGTAAGTGATTAACAGCACAGCTTCTGTATTTTCATCACCCCCTGGCTTGACCTGGAGAAGCCCTATGCTATTGATTATATATTATGAAAAAAAAAAAACAATGTCAATATTTGAATATTTAGTTTTTATTAGATAAAATTACAGGCAAGATGAAGTACAACCCCATAAACGAAAACATTGTGGAGATGGACAGCAGTTCAAATGTTTCCAGCCTGTCATTCCTGGATGTGGAGACAACGGGGCTTTCCGTGAGCTGCAATGACAGGATTTGCGAGATTGCAATTATGCGCTACTCCAACTCGGGGGAAAAGACTTTCTGGCAGAGCCTGGTTAACCCCCAGAGGCCCATATCAAGCGAAGCCTCAAGGGTTAATAAAATAAGCGATGACATGGTAAAAGATGCCCCGGTTTTTGACGGAGTGAAGGACAGAGTTCTAGAGCTTATCAACGATTCTGTTATAGTCTGCCACAATGCTCCTTTTGACCTTAGTTTTATTACATACGAGTTTGAGAAATGCGGGGTGACTATTAAAGACCTTCAAATCATCGATACGCTGAAAATCGCAAGGCAGTATTTTAATTTCCCCTACAACAGCCTGGGAAGCATCGCAAACCTGATTGGCATACAGACAAAAAATAAACACAGGGCGCTTCCCGATGTGCTTATGACTTTCCAGATTTTTAATTATTTCCTGGTAGAGCTTTCCAAAGATGGTATTGGAATCGAAAAACTAATAATGCCATATACATCCCGCTAAAAAACGAACCAAAAAAATCGATTTAACTAAATTAACAATATTTTATGAGCAAATTTGTAAGAATTTGGCATAAAATGGCAAAGAAGAAAATTTTTTGCAAAGTATTGACAAAATCTGGCAATTGATGTATAATGATAGCAGTTAATAGATAAATAAGTAACAGAGTAATAAAATATGGAATTAAATGATAAACAGAAAGATATTAAGCAGGTAATGGACATAAAAGAGCTGTCCGATTATCTTGGCATTGGAAAATCAAAGATTTACAGTTTAATAAGACAAAAAAAGATACCTGCTTCAAGAATCGGCAGGCAGTACCGTTTTTCTAAAGACGTTGTTGATGCATGGTTAAAGGAAAAAATCATAACCGGCAAAGAAAATACAACGTTACCGTTATTTGGCAGAGAAAAATAAAGGAATATTAGTCTAGAAAAAATAGAAAGGAGGTGATTTAGATATGGCAGAGAAAGTTGCAAAAGTAGGAGTAAAAAGAGAAGATGGTTACCTCTATTTTATTGACAAACAGGGCGATGTGTCCAAAGTCAAGATGGCTAGAGGCGGCAAAAAAGGCGGAAAACCTACAAAAGTCGCGAAAGTAAAGGTTAAGAAACAGGAAGGATATCTTTACTTCATTGATAAGCAAGGTGATGTTTCCAGAGCCAAGATGGTTCGTCGCGGAAAATCAAAGAAAAAGAAAAAATAACGCGTTAAACTTCACTTGTAGTTAGTGAGGGACACCCCGGTAATTCGGGGGCGGCTTGAACCTCGAACTAAGTTTTTAAAGAATTGATTAATTAACTAAAAGAGTAGGAAGTAGTAAGCAGGGGGGAGGCAGTTGTTTATTACTCTCTACTCTTTCTCTTTTAAAATAAGGATTTGGATGAAATGCGGCATTTATATGTCGCATTTTTTTTGTGGAAGAAAAGGGGGGGCAGCTACATCCTTTCAGGAGCAGAAACGCCTAGTAAATTCAAGCCATTTTTAATAATAGAAGCAACGGATTTAACAAGAGAAAGACGCGCTAAAGTAAGATCCTTATCATTGCCTAAAACCCGGCATTTTTCATAGAAGCGGTGGTATAAATCAGCAACTTCCATCAGATATGTAGTTAAGTGATGGGGGCTTAGTGACTTGAGGCATAGCTCCAAAATGTCACCAAAAAAAGTAAGCTTCTTTATTAAAGACCTTTCTTCAGGTGTATTTAAAAGGGAGAGCTTAACATCGGCATTGGATTTTAGGGGTAATCCGGACTTTTCAGCCTCTTTAAATATAGAGCAGCATCTTGCATGAACGTATTGAACGTAGTACACGGGGTTTTCCTTGGACTGCTTTTTTGCAACTTCCAAATCAAAGTCAAGATGAGAGCCCGGAGCCCTGAGCAGGAAAAAGAACCTGCAGGCATCTTTTCCGACCTCGTTTAGCACCTCTCTTAAAGTAACAAACTCCCCGGAACGGGTGGACATCGAGATGGGTTTGCCGTCGCGCATAAGCGTAACCAGCTGGTACAGGATAACAATAAAATCCTGCGGATCTTTTCCCAGTGACTGTATTGTAGCTTTCATCCTGTCAACATAGCCATGATGGTCAGCGCCCCAGATGTCAATAAGCTTGTCATAGCCGCGTTCTATCTTGTTTTTGTGGTAGGCAATGTCTGAGGCAAGGTATGTGTATCGCCCGTCGCTTCTTTTCAATACCCGGTCTTTTTCATCCCCGAACTTTGAGGATAAAAACCATAAAGCCCCTTCATTCTCATAAGCCAGACCGGTCTCCTTAAGCCGGTCGCACACCTCGTCAACCTTGCTTTTTTTACCATTTTCTGATGTCGCGATAGTAGACTCTGAAAACCATGTATCGAAATGTATATCAAAATCCTCCAAATCTTTTTTTATGGTGTTTGTTATCTCTTTTAATGCATACTCCTTAAACTCCGGTGGGTTTTTTTGCTCTTTTTTATCCAGCAGTCTTTTTGCAATGTCTTTGATATAATCTCCCTTATACCCGGATTCGGGAAATTCCGTTTTTTCACCCTTAAGTTCGCTGTATCTGGCTTTGACCGATTCACCCAGCATCTCAATCTGGTTGCCGACGTCGTTTAAATAGTACTCCTTTTGTATATTATATCCCAGATAAGCATATATTTTTGCCAGAGAGTCGCCTATAGCAGCTCCCCTGCCGTGCCCGATGTGCAGCGGTCCAGTGGGGTTTGCGGAAACGAACTCGATCATGACTTTTTGTTTGTGCTCGGAAGTCTTGACCTGATAATTATTTGAAATAATTTTTGTAAGCAGCTCATAAAGGAGTTTATCAGATACCGTAAGATTAAGAAATCCCGAGCCGGCTATTTCACAGGATGAAATGTACCCGCTTAAAGATTCCGAGAATATAGAAGACAGTTCTTGTGCGATTTTTCTAGGGGGGCTTTTAAGCGTTTTGGCTAAAATCATAGCCAGGTTGCATGCCAGGTCGCATTTAATATCCTTGGGAGGCTCTTCCAGAGAATAGAAAGGCAGAGGCTCGCTTGAGTTTTTTTTCAGCCATTCGGAAGCAACAGGATTGATTTTTTGACGTAATAAGCTTTTTATCATGGATATTACTTTTCGGGATTAAAAATTGTACAAAATTATTTGTTGTTGTCAATCTATTGTACTAAAAATGTGAAATGCTCGTCAAACAACGCCGAAAAAATATTTACATTGACTGATATAAAAAAATAATGAAACCTTTAATAAAAAACCCTTGACAAAACAAAGTATGTCTGCTAATAATAGTAAGAGGTTGAAAAAATTACGATAAAGGCAAACTCCGAGAAATCGGAGGACGCAAAGCTTCGGGGCTAAATCCAAAAAAGGACATGCCAGCCGGGTTGCCGAAAAATAACTAAATTGGTTATATATACCAGTTTAAAGCTTTTTTTTATTTTTGGCTACCCTAGAAGCGGGTAGCTTTTTTATTTTTCAATGCAATATATGATTGAAAATTCAACAAATAGTTAATATCGCTTGAATCAAAGAGGTGGTTTAGCAAACTAACGAAATATGCGTAAAAACACGTTGAAAACTCTAAAATTCTCTGATAGACTAATAATGATGAATAATATTATTAAACATACTATATTATTTTTCGTCTTTTTATTAATATTTGTAAATAAAATATATGGAGTCCCTCATGGGATTTCCAACCTTACTGCCCTGACGCTTACAAATCCCCAATGGGTAATAAATCTCCAGTGGACTGTGCCGGATCCCTGTGACGCTTCAGATACTCCGACAGATTATGTGGTTAATTATGCAACAAGCGAAGTTACATCAAGCAACATTTATGATGCATGGGTGAGCACCTATACACACAATTGGAGCATAACAGTAACAAGCGGAAATCCAACCTCCCAAAATGTCACGGGGTTAACTCCGGGCGTAACTTACTTTTTTGCAATCAGGGCATCTGACGGTTCAGAGTACGGTGTATGGAATTCATCGTCTGAAACAAGCGGTGCGGTAAATACAGCTAACTTTGCGTATTCATGGGTGGATGTGGGGGTGCCTGTATGGGATTACAGCAACTTTGAAGTACATACAACTTCAGTTGTGTGGGCATGGGAGCTTGCTTCAAATGCCACGGGTTATCGCGTAATAACCTCCAGCGACAATAGCAATATTTCGGGAAATTTAGCTGATAATGTTACCTATTTCTATCAAACCGGATTAACACCCAATACCACATATTCCGTATATATACAGGCATTCAACGGAACTCTATCAAGTAATTCATCAATGGAGATATCCAGCTTTACTTATCCTAACCCGCCGTCAGATATAACAACTTCTTCCCGCACAACCAGAAGCATTGCATTGGAGTGGTCTGATAACAGCAACCCCTCTTATACAAGATATACTGTTCAGTATTCCACTGATAATTGGGTAACATTTCCCGTAATAATGCGGCTGGCTGATTCAACTACGCACCTGCATTCAGTTCTTATGGAAGGAGTTACTTATTCTTATAAAATATGGGCAACAAATAATGACGGAATACCTCTTGACGCAAATGCAACTAAAGTACTTTTTTCGACGGTAACAACAAAAGTAGATCCGGGTGCTCCCAGCTTGACAGCAGCGCAGAGCGGGACAAATGACGGTGAAGTCAGTTTAACATGGACTGCTCCGTATAATGATTTGGGAGACAGCAACTCCGGTAAATGCAGTTCATATTTAATCAAATGGGCAACTTATACAGTTACATCAGGAGATTTCAATATTGTCTCCAATAATAAAACAGTAGCTGCTACTTCAGAGCCGGGGCTTTCCCAGTTTGCAACGCTTACAGGTCTTTGTCCGGGAACCACATATTCGTTTGCACTAAAAGCAGTAGATTCTGCAAATAATTATTCAGCCATGTCGATTGCATTGTCTACAACAAGCCGTGACAATAAACCCAGTCCTCCTACCAGTGTTAATGCCGTAGCAACAAGTTCTTTTACAATTTATGTATCATGGTCTCCGTCTTCTGTAAGCGGATATGATGACAGGGATAAATATAAAATATACCGCGCAACATTTCCTTTCAGCGGTCTTATAACTAACGTCAGCACATTTACGATGACAGTTAACCATCAATTGGTAGGGGCAACTACAGGATATAACGATGTTGATCTGGATGCAGAGACAACCCACTATTACCGTGTAAGCTGTCTTGATAAAGGAGACCAGGATGAATATAAAAGCACTGCCCTTGAGTCTCTGCTTTCGGCGACAACAGGCATTGCATATACCCCTGACACTACTTCGCCGTCAGCTATAACTACGCTCTCGGCTGCAACGGGTACTAACGAGGGAGAGATAAAACTTACATGGACCGCTCCGGGTGATGACGGTGAAGCAGACAAAGACATAAACAGCGGGAAATTCTGCATTGACTGGACTGATGACGTTTTAGATGTGCCGAATCTCAGTACAAGCACCTGTGAAGTCAGCATTTCTACGTCAACATCATTAGGCGAAGCCCATACTTATTTGGTTACGGGGTTAACAGAAGAAGTCACTTATTATTTCCGTATCTGGACAGCTGATGAATCTGCAAATTGGTCAGATATTTCAACCGGGGCAACGGATTGGGCCCAGATTGACTTGGAAGCGCCGGGTGAGATAACCGAACTAAGCGCTCAAGCGCAATGGAAGAGGGTTACTCTTACATGGACCGCTCCGGGCGATGATGTGTACGTTAAAAACATCAGCAGCGGACAATTTAAGATAGTGTTTTCAACCTTACAGGCAATGGCACCTGAATATACCGATTCCCCTGTTCAGTTATCTACCGCCACATCCCTGGGGGAAAGCCATACCTATACCCTAACAGGTTTAACTAACGAATTAACTTACTATTTTAATATATATACGGCTGATGAAAGAGAAAACTGGTCATTAGTATCTGTCAGTACGCCTCAGGCGTGTCCGACAAACTCATATCCAACCGGTTTTTCGCTTACTAATCCTGCTGATAAATCAATTACCAACGGCAAACCAACTTTTGAATGGTCCGAATCAACAGATTCAGATACAACTTTTGGAGATATATTAATATACTATATCTATTTTTCCACTGATTCCAGCTTTTCTCTTAATGTTACAACCGTGGTTCCAAAAGGAAGCGCTGACAGGTCGCATACCCCGACATTTTTCCTGATTGAAAATGCCACTTATTACTGGAAAGTATCGGTTTCTGATTCAGATAATGCTGTTGTGTGGGCATCTACAAGAACCATAAGAATAAATTCCAATAATACCGCGCCGTCTTCATTTGATTTGCTGGCCCCCCTGGGCAGCAGTATAACACCGACAGCAACACCCACGCTTTCATGGCAGACTTCAATCGACGAGGATCCCGGGGATTCCGTTACTTACAGGGTTGATATATCTTCTTATCTGAGCTTTGCTTTTTATAATTCCTCAGCATGGATATCTGAAACCTCCTATGTGGCTTCGGGGCTTGAGGAGAATTTAAGGTATTTCTGGAGAGTCTGGGCAACTGACAGTTCCAGCACAACGCTCAGCAACAGTTCAACAGATTTTTATGTTAACGCAACACCGGAACCCCCGGATACTTTTAATATAACTTCCCCGGCAACAGAAACCGAATTTTCGACAACTTATGTCGAATTTATATGGGAACCAACGACAGATCCTGACCCCACGAAATCGGGAAATGTTACCTATAACTTTGTTTATTCTTATTTTTCCGATTTTGCATCAAGCACGACTATTTCAGGGCTGATGTATAATGCTACTTCTTTTTCATTACCGCACGATAACCGTCAATACTATTGGGGTGTTGACGCCGTTGGCCCCGACGGTATGGTTCGCCGTTCAAATCAGAGATCCATGCTTTATACGGATTTGGAAAAAGAACTTCCGCAGGAGTTTGAACTGACCGAGCCGGCTTACGGCATTACAATCTCGACTACTTTAAAGCCGTGGTTTTTCTGGGAGCCGTCCTCTGACCCGGATCCTGCAGACACTATCCGGTATTATATCGATGTCTCTATAGATCCAAATTTTGAGGGAAGCCAGGCTATTCCGACAGGGACAGACACTTTTTATCAGCCTGTTGATGATTTGATTGATCAGGCAACTTATTACTGGAGAGTAAGGGCCAGCGGTTATCAGGGGACCCCTCCGAACCGGGTAGACTCCGGGTTTGTTTACAGCTCTACCTGGGTTTTCAGGCTTTCAATGGTAAACAATCATCCTCAGTCTTTTAATCTGGTGTCACCTGCGAATGGATCAAGCGTTGAAACAAAAATACCAAGCTTCTCATGGAATGTTGCTGTTGATAACGATTTTAATGAATCAGTTACTTATAATATATTAGTTTCAAGCGTATCGGATTTTTCTGTTATTTATAAAACTTCGTCATCAATCGTTAGTACAAGTTATACATCAGATACAGAATTTCAGGAGAACAGGACTTATTACTGGAAAGTAATTGCATGCGACAGAAAGGGACTGGAGACCATCAGTAATAATACATTTTCATTTACCATCCCTGTTCTAACAAAGCCGTTGCCTCCTGTCGGGTTAAACGGGGTTTTATCTCCGGATGAGAATAGTTTTACAATTTCATGGAGCGATGTTGTGAAAAATTCCGACGGTAGCATCATAGACGATCTTTTAGGTTACAAAATATACAGGGCGGTTTCTCTTACTGCTTTTGACTATAATAATCCTGTGGCGCTTGTATCAAGCGATACCAACGAATGGACAGATTCAACTATTCAGGGAGGAAATTTTTATTACTTAATACGCACAATAGATTCTTCCGGCATTGAAAGCGATAACTCTATGATACTGGAATCGCTTGAGCCGGGTAAGTTGAACGTCAGGTCGAGCGACGGAGATGTGCTTGTGATAATATCGGCTTCAGCTTCCAAATATTTTCTTAAAGAAAACAACAAGTGGCAGAAAAACTTAACCTTGAATATAGAACGCAACCTGGACTCAGAGCTGGATAATATTTTAAGAGTATATGAATTAAAAGTCGTGGATGCTGAGTTAAACGAGATTTCCGGTTATGAGTTTTCTCCTCCTTTAACAATGGAATACAATTACTCAGAGATAGAACAGTCAATATCCAAGCGTGCGCCCAGTATTATTTTTAACGCAGAAAGGCTTTCTGTATACTGGCATAACGGAGTCGAGTACATACGCACGGGCGGCCACGTAGATGACTCAAAAAGAAGGTTTGTCGCGATGGTTGCAAAAACTGGCAAATTCCAGCTGAGACAAACTACTAAAGCTCCGGCTTTTGGTTTAGCCAGCCTTAATCCCAAAAAAGTATTTACTCCGGGAGTAGCCCCGTATGAAAAAATGACGTTTAACATAGATAATCCTACAGGAGATAAAGTGACGGGAAAAATATTTAATCTAAAAGGCGAATATATAACAGATTTAACTCCCGTGGGGGATGCTACAAATACAACTGTCATTTTGGAATGGGACGGCCAGGATGCCCGTAAGGGAGTATATATATATCAGATTGAAGGTGACGGGCAGGTCGTGAATGGGACTATAATCTTGGCAAAGTAAATAGAGGTTAGAGGATAGGGATTAGAGGTTAGAAAAAACATAAGGAATTAAGATGGTAAATACATTTAATAAAACTATTATGAATCGAAGTGTACCAAAATTGCTGTTAGCGGCAATTGTTCTTATCCTCTATTCTCTATCCTCTGCCCCCTGCCTTTACGCTGACTTTGAGGATATGGGTGCAGGCGGACGTGCCATCGGGATGGGGAATGCATTTTGTGCGCTGAGCGATGATGCTTTCAGCATTTACTATAATCCGGCCGGATTGGGTTTTATAAGACAAGCACAGGTGGGTGCCGATTACGGGAGATTATATTTGGGGTTAGACGACGAATCTAATCTTAACAGTGCATTTGTATCTGTTTTAATCCCGTATTTCGTAACAGGCATAAGAACCAAGGATATCAAAGTTCCGGTTACCACAAATGTCAAAAAGACAAAAACAAAGAAAAATGACAAGAAACAGGCAAAAGAAAATATTTTGAAGATACTTAAAGGTGAAAAAGAAGAAGAAGACAAAAGCGATGCTGCAGGTTCTGCGGACAAGGAAGAATCTGAAAATGAAAAGAAAGAAAGTAAAAGTGAAAAAGAAGCTGAAACAGACGGAAAAATCTTAAGGCATTGGGGGACATTCGGGATAGGCTGGAGCCAGTTTTCATTATATGGTTATTATCAGGAATCAGCATACTACATTAGTTTTGGTAAATCCCTGAAGGAAAGATGGGCATATGGGTTCAATCTAAAATTATTAAGAGAGCAGTATACTATTGACGAATATTTAAGGTTAAGCCCAGTTTTTGACTATGGTGCAAAAAGCAGCATCAGTAATTATAGTGCAGACATTGGAGTTATTTATAATATTTTGCCTAGATTGTTTGCTGGTTTTTCAGTGAATAACATTAATCAGCCTGATTTGGGATTAAAAGAAAAAGAACAATTGCCTGCAACTATCCGTACAGGTATTGCCTGGAGACAAAGAGACGTCAAGTGGGCTATTGATTCCGTTTACAAAGACGGGTTTTGGTATGGCTCAGCCGGGCTTGAGAAATGGTTTAAAAATCTTTTCGCCATGCGCGGAGGAATCAATATCGGGAGCAGGAATTATATTAATTCAAGCGTCGGGTTTTCATTGAGTTTTCAGACTGTGCAGGTAGATTACGTATTTCAGATGCCTTTAACCGGAATAAAGGATATAGCCGGTTCGCACAGGATGAGCTTGGTTTATAGGTTTGGCAGGCGCCCAAAAGAAGAATTGGAACCGGGAAGCCTTGAGCTTTATTATTCAAACCTGCAGGAAGAAGTTGCAGGATTGAAATCCACGCTGGCTGAAGTCCGGTCGGAAAAGAAGAAGCTTGAAGAAATACTTATCGAAGAATCCACCTTAAGGATTAGAGAGAGGATCAGGGCTGCCAAAGCTGCGGCAAGGCGTGAGAAATATTCAACAGAGGAGGAAAAAGAAGTAAGGCATGTAGTTAAAAAAGGCGAAACCCTGCAATATATATCCAAAAAGTATTATGACGATGATAAATACTGGAATAGAATATATCAGGCAAATAAAGATAAAGTAGGAATTGGAGGAGTACTAAAACCCGGACAGGTATTGCTGATTCCAAAAATGACAGGAGCTGTTAAACAATCCGGTCCTTTACAAAGAGAGGTTGAAACAGTGCCTGTAAAAAAGATTGAAAAGGTTATACCATTGATAGAAGTAAAACCAACGACAGAACCTGTGGGAATTAAAAAAGCAGAACCCGAAAAAGTACAGCAGCAAGTAACAAAGAAGGAAAAAAAGAAAAAGCCAAGCCCCGCTACGAGGAAACATATCGTTAAGCAGGGAGAAAACTTGCGGACTATTGCTCAGAAATACTATAAAGACAATAAAAAATGGAAGGATATATATAAAGCGAATAAAGATAAGGTTGTTGGCGGACAGGTAGCTCCGGGAACGGAGATAATAATACCATAAAAGAATAATTAATAAAAAGGAGCCGCAATATGGATAATTCATGGGATTGGGTACAGGAGGAATTAAAGAAAATCCAGGATGAAATACCGCAGGATCCTGAAATGATGCAGGTAGTAGATGCAATCTCTGTGGCTGATTTCTGGAAAAGGCGCTATGACGAAGAGCAGATGCTTTGGGAAAGAAAACTTACTATGAAAGAAGATGAGAAAAAGGCTCTTCAGGACCAGGCCCAGACGCATGAGATGGCAATAAAAGAGCTTGACTGGAAATTAAAGGAACTGGAACATCGCTGGGAACAGGAGAAGCTACTTTTGGAAGATCGTCTGAAAACCAAGGAAATTGAGGCTGCCCTGGATAAATCTAAGATACAATGGGAAACCAGGCTCAAAGTGCTTGAGCAGGAAAATAAAACTTTGAAAATGGAATTAGGCCAGGCGGAAGGAATAGATGTTGTGCCTGGGCTCAGAAAAACAGAGCTCTCAGAAGATACTTTTAGAGAAAAAGAGGAGGCACTAAGGAAGGCCAAGGAAGAAGTAAAGGAGCGCCTTGAAAAACTCGAAAAAGAAAAGGAAGAAGTGGCAATATCATTAAAGGAAAAGGAAGGAGTTCTGTCATCGGAAAGGGAAAAATGGAAAAAACTGGAAGAAGAAGTGAAGTTGATGTCTTCCCAGATGGAAAATAGACTGAAAGGATTAAAAGAAAGGGAACAGGAACATTTTATAATCCTGGAGGATCTGGCCCGGGGATTTGCGCATAGGGTAAGGAACTATTTGGGCATAATGTCCGGGACAATACAGCTTTGCATAAGCAACTACAAAATGGAAGGAGAGCTTGAAGAACAGCTGACTATTGTAGACCAGAACGTACAGGACATGCTTGGTTCCATAGAGGATTTTTTAAAGTTTGCAAGAATCCCAGAAATGAGCATGAAAAAACTTGACATGAATCAGACCATCGAGGAAAATTTGAGCACGTTCGACAATAAATTCAAAATACAGAATATTTCCGTTACCAAGCAATTTGATCCGAAACTGCCTTTATTTGAGGGAGACAAGAGTCTAATCAATGAGGTTTTTCAGAATTTACTTCAAAATTCTCTTGAAGCAATGCCTCAGGGCGGGCAGCTAACCATATCTAATCAATACGATAAAACAAGAGAGCTTATTTCCATAAAAATTACTGATAGCGGTTCAGGTATTTCTGAAGCCCATATCAAAAAGATTTTTCAACCATATTTCTCCACTAAGAAAGGCAGGAGAGGGTTAAGTCTGACTTCAGCAAAGAGGATTATTAATTTACATAGAGGAATACTTGCAATAGAAAGTACAAAGGGAAAAGGGACGACTGCTACAATAAATTTTTTCCTGGAACAAACCAATACTGATGCCAGTTCCGAGGAAGTTAAAAAATAAGAAATCAAAAATATAAAATTCTAAACCTTAAACAAATATTGTAATAATTTGTTTAGTTTTAGGATTTTATTATTTATGGTTTATTTTGTATAATTTATATGCTATGGCAAAGATATTAATAGTTGATGATGAACCAGGGATGCGACAGGTTATATCCAAGGTTTTGATGCCGCATGGCTATAAAGTTATTCTGGCAGAAGACGGGAAGCAAGGATTGGACCTATTCCAGGAACAGAATCCTGATCTGGTTTTGTTAGATATACGTTTACCAGACATGGACGGTTTGGAAATCCTGGCAAACATAAGAAAAATGAAATCAGATATTCCAGTCATAATGCTTTCTGGTTTCGGGGATGTGGAAACAGCAGTGGAGCTTGTCAGACAGGGGGCATACGATTATATCTCAAAACCGTTTAAAGTAAACAGATTAACGGATTTAGTAAAACAAGCATTAGCCCAATCAAATATAACCACAAGCGAACAGGTGGTTCCCAGCGCACCTGCAATTGAATCCAAGCCAGCCCCAGCCCAACCTAAAAAAGAAGTTGTCCGGGAAATAGAAATTAAAAGATCATGGATTTTTATCGGCGCAGGGGCCATTGTGTTGTTGCTTGCGGGTCTACTGTCTTATTTTTTTCTTATAAAAGAATTGCCTGAGGCAGAGTTTTCAATCCCGTATTCAAGCCCATCTGCAATATGCTGGGACGGACAATACCTTTGGGTCAGTGACTGGATGGAAGAAACGGTTTTCAAGCATAGTATTGATGACAAGCTTTCAATATACTCCAGTTATCAGTTAAGCGACATGCAGCTTACAGGAATTGCATATGACGGCAAAAATCTCTGGACGTGTGACTCCTTCCAAAGAGAAATATATAAACATAAATTAGACCACAATTTATCCATTGTTTCAACCTATGAGGCTCCCGGCCCCAGTATTTCCGGATTGTTTTTTGACGGTGTAAACCTCTGGTCAATGGATTTTCAGGAAAAGAAGATTTACAGGCACAGGATTGACGACGAATTAAGAGTTCTGAATACCTATGAAAGCCCGGCGATTAATCCCTGCGGTATGTTCAGGAAAGGAAAGTACTTCTATATAGCGGATGCAAGCTCGAACAGGATATATAAAGTTAAAGCAGAGAATTTTTCTTTTGAAGATGTTTATATTTTTGATAAATATAGAGGCAAAAAATATCCTCTAGCGGGCATTACTTGCGACGGGAAGTCAATCTGGTCGTGTGCGGATGGAATGCAGAAAATAATACGCCACCCATTTAGCGATTTAAAAAAGATAAAATAAAAAAAGCATAAACCTTTTTATTTCAATTTATACAATTTTTATCCATACCTTCCGGGATCTGGGTCCGTCGAACTCAGCAAAAAATATACCCTGCCAAGTGCCAAGCATAAGATTCCCGTTTTCAATAAATACGCTTTTTGAAGTTCCTGCGATGCTTGATTTAATGTGGGCGGCGGAATTACCTTCCATATGTGAGTAATTATTTTTCCATGGAACAATTTTTTCAAGAGTTTCTGAAATGTCTGCTATAACATCGGGATCGGCATGTTCATTTATTATTATACCGGCGGTTGTATGAGGGATGAATATGTGGCATATCCCGTTTTTGATTTTACTTTTTGTAACTGCTTCCTGAACCTTTCGGGTTATTTCAATAAAATCTGTTCTTTTTGTTGTGCGAACGAAAAACTCGGCAATGTTTACTGATTTATCCATGTTAAGCTTTCTCTTCAATTTCTCCGGTTTTAATGAGGGCATACTTTGTACATAATGGCCCAAATATTTCATAAATCACGGTTGTAGCCACTATTGTACTGAAAATAAGACCTCCTATTTCAGGTAATTCAGATTTAACCACCAGGGCACAACCCAAGGCTACACCTGCCTGGGGCACTAACCCCCAGCCTAAATATTTCTGGATTTGTGAGCTTGCGTTAGAAATCTTTCCGCCAATATAAGCTCCTCCGACTTTGCCTATAATCCTGAATATCAAATAAAAAACTCCCATAACGCTTAGATTTTCCAGTTGATTTATTTCCAGATTTGCGCCAGCCAGCACAAAAAAGAACAAAAACAGGGTAGTGTCAACTTTTTGCAGCGATTCGAAAAATTGTTCGTTAGCATTCCTTATGTTTGTTAAAGCCAGGCCTAATACCATGCAGGTTAAAAGCACAGAGAGATTGAAATGCATAGAAATACCCGCAGCTACAAATATAAATCCGATAGAAACCGTTAATACTTCCTCTGGTGTTCTTAGTATTTTACCAACAAAATCCAGCATTAACCCTAATATAGCGCCTAAGAAAAAAGCACCAATAATTTCAATAATAGATTTGGTGAAAACGTTTATAAGCATTAATTGTGTACCGGGCTGATGAAAGAGTATGGCTTTTGAAACGGCCAGAGATATCGCAAATATTATTAAACACCAGGCATCATCAATTGCCACAACCCCCAACAAAGTATTTGTTACGGGCCCTCTGGCTTTATATTCTCTAATAACCATTATCGTGGCAGCAGGGGCCGTGGCAGATGCAATAGCACCGAAAACTATTGCAACAGCAATGGATTTGAATACTATTAAAAGAATAACTGTTACCATAAACCATGCGCCTATAGCTTCAAGAATGGATATCCATAAAACCTGCCTTCCAAAAAGGCGGAAATTTTCACGATGAAATGTCCTACCGATACTAAAAGCCACGATGCCCAAAACAAAATTGGAAATTAATCCTGATATGCTTATAATTTTGCCAGGTATGACGTTTAAAAATACCGGTCCCAGGATTATACCAAGAATAAGATATGCTGTTATGGACGGTATTTTGAACCAGCGGAAGGCTCTGGCAAGCAAAAGCCCTGAGAGAAAAATAACACCAGCACCTAGTAATGAATTCAACTTAATGCTCCTATGAATAGGATATTTTTATATTATTCCTTTTTGTCTGAAAACAGCCAAAATAATGTCAAATTTACCTATTATTCCAACAAGCTGGTTTTCTTTATTTACAACTAGAGCTTCATCTACAGAATACTTCCCAAAGGTCTGATATGCTTCCTCAATCGGAAGGTCTTCAGATAAGGATATTACTTTCCGGTCCATAAAATCATCCACAACAATTAAAAAACCCATTTCAGAAGGAATATCCGATGAAAAGATATCTTCTTTTTCTCTTTCAACAAAGGGAAGAGAGTCAAGTATTCTCTGTAAATCCCTTCCGTGCGGGGTAAAAACACTGAGGATATCCTGAATGGATACCTGGCCGACAAGATGCTTGTTTTCGTCAACCACAGGCACAAGCGGCAATCCATGAAACTTTTCATAGGATTTTAGCAGTCTTGATAAGGTTGTGCTTCTTTCAACCGATAAAACATTTTTTAACATGATGTCTTTTATTAGCATATTATTACCTCAAGCTTTATAATATATTTAAAATATTGTACTATAGTTTTTGATTCAATATATTTTCTAATTCGACTAAGCTTACTTCCCGGGGATTTCCTTTTGATGAAGATGTTTCCAGCGATTTTTTGGCAATGCTTTCAATATCGTTCTTTTTAATGTCCAATTCAGATAAAGATTTTGGCAATCCCAGCTTTTCCAGCAGATTGTTTATATATTCGGCTATACTCGTGCCGAATATATTTACCAACTCATTTCGTTTTAATTTGTCTATATAAGGCCAATTCAATTTCAAAATTTCAGGCAAACATATACTGCAACTGATTCCGTGTGGAATATTGTATCGGGGTCCGATTACCGAGCCTATCCCGTGAGCTAGAGTTAAGCCGGAGTTAGATATAACAACCCCTCCTAGAAATGATGCAAATGACATTTTTTCTCTCAGTATTATATCGTCTGTTTTATTAACTAAATTAAAAATCGTATTCTTGGTTATATTTAGTCCTTCAAGCGCCAAAACATCAGTAACTGAAGTGCTTTTTTTGCTGATGTATCCTTCAATAAGATGACAGAAAGCATCGATTGATGATATGGCGGTTACTTCTCTTGGCACGGAAACAGTCAATTCCGGGTCAATTATACAGGTTTTTGCAAACATGTACTGATGACGGATGCTTCTTTTTGTTTTTTTATCCGGATTGACAATTACGGCATTCTTTGTTACTTCTGCGCCTGTACCGGCTACAGTTGGAACGGATATAAAAGGAAGCCCGGGAACAGATACGGTTTTAGTTCCGTCAACTTCCAAGAAATCCAGAGATGAAGTAAAGCCTTTTTCGTTAAACAACCCGGCAATTGCCTTTGCGCAGTCAATAACGCTTCCTCCTCCGATACCTATAACAATATCGCATTTTTCCGCTGATGCAAGTTCTAAACCTTCATCAACAAGTTTTGTATCCGGATTTTTATAAACTTTATCAAAGAGCTTGTATTTTAAATTACTTTGTTTAATATTGGCAGTTATCGTATGTAAAATACCGTTTTTTCTTACGGATTCTTTTCCTGTAACAAGAAAAGCCTTTTTTTTATTTAGTCTTGCTATCTCTTCTGAGAGCTGTGAGATTTTACCGGAGCCGAATATAACGTTTGTTGGCGAATAAAAATTAAAAAGCATAAATTCGGGCACTTATTGAGATTTTGTGCTTTGCCGTATAATATCAAGCGATTCTTTGGCTGTCTTTGCAATAGAGTTATTAGTATCTTTGGCTGCTTTTGTCAGGGATTCTTCTATATCCTGGCCGGCAAACTTTCTCAATGACCACGCAGCGCGCATTCTCACGAGGTCCGTGTCCTTGCGGTTTTGTGAGAACAATACAAATATTTTCTTTAGTTTTTTTATTAGCACGGGTACAGCCCTGTAATCCTCAAGATTTCCCAGGAATATACATAGTTGTTCCTGAATTTTTGGCGGGGTTTTTGAAGAATCAAGAATCTTTACTATCCTTGGTACTGATTCCTTGCATTTTAGATCAGAAAGTATTTTTGCAGTTTCAGCAACTACAGAATAATTTTCGTCGTTCAATTGGTCTATTAATAGTGATTTAGATTGATTGTTGTTCATCGCAGCTAATAAATTCAAGATTGCTATCTTCACATTCAGGTCAGGATGCCGTAAAAGTACATTTAAATGTTCAATTACTCCTTCATAGCCTAAATCATTGATAGATTTAATTACTCTGATAATTTCTTCTGCCGTCAGCCCCAGATTCAGTTCTTCAATAAACCTATTGTGGGCGAATTCACCCAGGTTTTTTAATGCAATAGACGCAAGCCTTATTATTCGTATGTCATCAGCACCTTTAACAACCTTTATTAAAGGCTCAACAGCCAGCGACCCGAATTTAGCAAACATTTGCATGCTGTTTGAGTGCTTTTTTTCATTTGAAGACTTTAAATCAGTTATCAATATTTCAGATATATCCGACATTAACTGCTCAAGGGTGTCTTTTGCACTGTTCCTTATTTTCTGATCCGGCATTATTTCCTGCGACAATTGCTTTCGCAGTAAATCTACAATTTGGAAAGAAGCATCATAGTCTCCGTAAAGCAGGTTTTGCCGCGCGCGAAGCCGCAGCAGTTCTGCCAGATAGTAGTATACATCTGAAGATGTTTCTTTTTTAGCCGTCTCTAATACAGGAAGCTCTATATATTTAAGCAGATTCTCTTTTCCGTGCGATTGAAGTACGTTATATATATTGAGTATGCCTCTAATTGCCGGCAAGCGTATTTTTGGCGCAGTGTTTTTTAGGTTTTCAAGAAGTTTTTCAAGAAGCTTAACAATCAACTCATTGTATTCTATTTGGCAAAGTTTTTCAACAAGCTGAGGCAGGTTGTCCAGGGTTGATTTATCCAGAAGTTCAACAGGGGGCTTTTCAAGCAGTTTCTCAACTTCAAATATAGTTGTAGGTTTTTCGGGTTCCTTGGAAAACCATTCTGGCAGCTCATTAATCAAGCCTTTTCTTAACAAATCTTCGAAAAACTGCTTAGGGATTTCTTTTGCAGCAGGGGCAATAAGGACATTATGCATAAATTTTTTCAGTTTTTCGAGTTGCTCAACAGCAGCAAAATCTGAACCTTCCATTTTTCTTATTTCCTCATACCATGTTGCTATTTCACCAAAAATATCCTGTATTTTTTCCCTTGAAAGTGAATTCAATAACCTTTTTTTCAATCCGGATTGTTCTATTTTAGGAGGGAGGTCTCTGTCAAATATATCGCGTAGTACGGTTGTGTCCTGTCTGGCTAATTCCTGGGCAAGGTGTTCCTGCAGTTGCTCGCGAGTGTTGTGGTCCGGGATTTCATCGATCATATCATATGATTCGCGTATTGATTTTATTAATCCTATTATATCACCGCCTGATGTTTTAAGCGAGTCAGAAATCTTGACAACAGTTTCTTCTCCTTTTACTGTTGCGACATATACGGTTTGATCCAGCGCAATGTGGGGAAATTGAGGTAGTTCTTCCTTTTTCTTTTTTAAAATGTTGGTCAGAAAGTTGGATAGTTCATCCTTAGTTAATCCTGAGTGGAAAGTTATACTCTGAATTTGTTTTTGGTCAAATAATTTAATAACCATGTTTGCTGCCATATGGGTATCATTGGCTTTAGGTTCAGTGCTATTTATCAGAAGTTTATCCGCAAGTTTGGCAAAGGATAACGATTTATTCTCCTGTAAAACATTATTAATTGTTTTATAGAATGTATCAACGGTTGCCATAACTATCTGGCTTGTAGGAGGATAAATCCTCAAATTAGCAATTGCAAGACGGAAGGTTTTTATTAGATGATCAATAGTTTCTTGTTCAACCATAATTTAAACCCTTATTATAAAGGCCTTTTCTGAGGAATGCCTGATTTTCTTGGATATCTGTCAGGGGTTTTGTTTATCTTTTCCAATATTATTATAGCATAATTTTTTTGTTTATCAGGAATAGTATATACAAAATCTTTTATCCATTTCCCGCCAAGTATTTCTAATGCCGGAGTAATTTTATTTTTGGATTCATACAGTGTATTTTCGGTCTTATAAATTAAAGCAAATCCCCCGGTTTTCAAAAAAGGCAAAGCAAGTTCCAGGTTCGGAGAGAATTTACATAATGCCCTGGACAAGACAAAATCATAGCTGTTCCTGTATTCTTTATTTTGGCCAAGCAATTCCGCACGCTCGCTTAGCACTTTTATATTTGTGAGTTTTAACTTATTTATTATATGTTCAAGGAATGAACATTTCTTTTTTACTGAATCAATAAGAGTCAGATTGATTCCGGGATTTGCAATTTTTGCGGCGAGCCCCGGAAATCCCGCCCCGGTGCCGATGTCAACTATAATTGGATTGTTTAATTTGAAGTGCTCTTTAATCAGCACATTGCAGATGATAGAATCAAAAAAATGCCGCCAGATAATTTCTTCTTCGGAACCGCCGGAAATAAGATTGAATTTCTTATTCCATTCCCTAAGCTCATTAAGATATATTTTTAATTGAGAAACAGCTGAATCTGATATATTAATATTATAATCAGAGTTTAAAAGTTGTTTAAATTCATGCCAGATATTTTGCATTTTAAATTAATTTCTAGAGATTTTTCTTTCCCGGGCATACTTTTATGCAGATGCCGCATATCATCTGTCCGATTTTCTTGGTTTTAATAAACTCTTTTAATTTTAAATGACATGCTTCTAAATTAAAATCGTTTTCTCCTATCGCGTTTGCGGGACAGACACTTATACACGCCCTGCATTCTTTACAATTATCTTTTATCGGATTATCCGTTAACAGGGGTAGATTTGTTAAGATAGACGCATATCGTACTTGGCTGCCATACTTGGGGTTTACCAGCAGGTTATTGCGTCCATACCATCCATGGCCTGCAAGGCGTGCAATTTCACGATGGGAAACACTGCCGAGTTGTTTTTCCCAGTCAATTACCTGGGAAGCAGGGATGGGAAAGGCGTTAAAGCCCTTGTTTTGAATCAATGTCGATAACTTTAAAGTTGTCTGGTCAAGTAAAACATTGATTCTCTGATAATGAAAATAATATATCTGATTCGGGGAGTCGGTTAAAGTATCCAAAATGGATTTTGATAATCTATAACCGATAGATATGGCATAGTCAAATTTTGAGCTTACTTCCGGGGATATTAAAAATTTACTGCGCGTTTCTTTTATATCTGCAACCCCAAAAAGTGCCATACCTTCTTTTATTGAAACATCATTTAAAGCATCATAATTATTTTTGGCATCCATTTTCATTTCCTCAAATATAATTTATCTGATTTTTTATTTTCCCTATTGTTATAACGGGGAGGAGGTATATGTTTATTTTTTTGCATTTTTCTCATATGAACTAATAATATTGCTATGTCCGCAGGGGTAACGCCGGGGATTCTGGATGCCTGGCCTATGGTAACCGGAAGTATGGCTTTCAGCTTCTGCTGAGTCTCTTTTAAAAGCCCGGATAGATTATCATAATCTATCCCGGAGGGGATTCTTTTTTCATCCATATTTTTTGTTTTTTCTACCTGGATTTTTTGCCTGACGATATAACCCGCATATTTATTTTCTACCCCCGCTTCAAAGTTTACCGTATCCATATCCCAGGGAGCCATTTCTTTAGCTCTAGACGGTTTTATTTTTTTCCCGGACAGTTTGTCATTTAAAATATCCCTGTATAATTGAAATTTTCTATAGATATCCGGCTGTATCAAACCGAACTTATACCCGTAATCCATTAATCTTAAGTCTGCATTATCGGAACGCAATAAAAGCCTGTATTCTGCCCTTGATGTAAACATCCTGTAAGGTTCATCGGTACCCTTAGTAACAAGCTCGTCAATTAAGACACCTATATAGGCTTCATTTCGCCCGAGAATAAAAGGGTCTTCATTTTTTAATTTTAAAGCTGCGTTAATGCCGGCAACCAGCCCCTGCCCCGCTGCTTCTTCATATCCGGTCGTGCCGTTTATCTGTCCGGCATGAAAAAGGTTTTCTATATTTTTTGTTTCAAGCGTTGGTTTCAGCTGGGTTGGAGGGCAGAAGTCATATTCTATGGCATACCCGTATCTCATTATCTGCGCATTTTCGAGACCCTGAATGGAATGGACAATACCCTCCTGAACGTCTTCCGGAAGGCTGGAAGGTATGCCGTTGGCGTAATACTCATTTGTATCATAACCTTCCGGCTCAAGAAAAACCTGATGCCGTGTTTTGTTGCTGAACTTCACAACCTTGTCTTCTATAGACGGGCAGTATCTGGGGCCTATGCTTTTTATTACTCCTGCATAAAGAGGCGAACGGTCAAGATTTTTCCGGATTATGTCATGAGTTTTCTCGTTGGTGTGTGTCAGCCAGCATGAAAGCTGCTTTTTTTCCCGAAATTTCTTTTTATCCGTAAAATGGGAGAAAGGTATCGGGGGATTGTCCCCGTCCTGTATTATTAACTTGGAAAAATCTATGCTTTGTTTGTTTATCCTGGGAGGAGTTCCTGTTTTTAAACGTTTGATTTTTAAACCCAGCTCTTCTAAAGAACCGGATAAGCTGTCTGCGGGCAGTTCCCCGAAGCGCCCCCCGGGAAAATGCGTCAGCCCGACATGAATTAATCCTCTTAAAAAAGTGCCTGTTGTCAGAATAACGACGTCCGAATGAATTTTTGTCCCGACTTTTGTTTGTATCCCTGTTATCTTTCCGTTTTTTGTAAGGATTTTCGTTACTTCTGCCTGCAGAAGGTCAAGATGTTTTTGTTTCTCTAAGGCCTGTTTCATAATGAGGTGATACATCTTTTTATCGCATTGTGCCCGGGGAGACCAGACAGCAGGCCCTTTGGACAAATTCAGCATCCTGAATTGCAGTCCTGCCTTGTCGGTTATTTTAGCCATTTCTCCGCCTAAAGCATCTATTTCCCTGACAATTTGACCCTTGGCAAGCCCGCCAATTGCAGGATTGCACGACATCTGTGCTATTGCATCAAGATGCATGGTAACCAAAAGGGTTTTTAATCCCATGCGGCTTGTGGCAAATGCAGCTTCGCATCCCGCATGACCTGCACCAACAACAACAATTTGATATTTATTCATGGTTTTTAAGGATTCCGGTGAGTTATGATTTTAACTGAATAGGCTGTATTTGAAAATACACCAAAGCGCTGTTACTCCGTCTTTCCATCCGATTTTTTTGCCTTCTTTATATGTGCGCCCGTAATATGAAACCGGCACTTCATAAATACGGCATTTTAGTTTTGCAACTTTAGCCGTGATTTCGGGTTCAAAACCGAACCTATTTTGTTCCAATTTAATTTTTTTTAAAATGTCGGTTTTAAATACTTTGTAACCGATTTCCATGTCAGTAAGATTCAGATTTGTGAAAAAGTTTGACAGCATCGTCAGGAATTTGTTTGCCACATAATGCCAGAAAAGATGTGCGCGGTGGGCTCCCCCGCCTGCAAAGCGGCTTCCGAAAACAATATCTGCTTTTCCTTCGATTATCGGTTTAAGGAGGGCCGGATAATCCTGGGGCGAGTACTCAAGATCCGCATCCTGTATTATAACAACGTCTCCGGTGACTTTTTCAAAGCCGACCCTGAGGGCAGCGCCTTTCCCTCTATTCTTTGGCTGTTTGATTGTTATAACGTTTTTATCTTTAACTGAGCCAAGCTTTTCCATGGTTTTATCGGTCGAACAGTCATCAACAACAACTATTTCTTTTTCACCAGGAATATCTACTTCCTTGACACTTTTAAGAATGTCCAAAATCGTATTTTCTTCATTATAAACTGGTATTACAATCGATACTTTCAACATTTTTGCCTGTTTTTCCTAGCATTATATTAAAAATTATACTGTTAGTTTACATTTTTTTAGTTAATTTTTCAAGTTAAACTCATTAATATTTAATTTTTATTCAATTATAATTACTAATTTTTAAATCTGACATAACATAGTTTCTATGTATTAAGAATGATACAGTAATGGTTCTGAATGTTTCAATTATGAGACACAGTCAATTAATCTATTTATATGTTACTAATATTAAAATGCTTTGAAATAGCAATGCTTTTTTTATTAAGCTTAACTTTTGTCGTTTTTGGCATGAATATTGCAGTAAAGATTGATGAGATAATAGCAAAATATGGAGGTACACCATGAGAACAAAGACTACTAAGTATCAATCAAACTGGAGCCATGTATTTACTATCATTATGGCAGAAGCTATATTAGGCATACTTTTTCTGTCCATGATAGCCTCAATGCAGCTAAAAATTGCCTCTGCAGTGAGGAGCAACTCCGGAAACAAAAAGACCATTTCGTTTACGGAAAATAATGGCATTAAAAGGCATAATTTGGCGTTAACTCATAATGCTGTCCCTGTAAAAGAAAAAAGCTGAGGCAGCAGAATTTTTAATTCGCAAAGAGGTGTGAAATGAAGACTAAAAAAAACGCATTCAGTATGGTTGAGATGATGATTTCAATATCAGTAATAGGTATATTCTTTCTTGGCGTTACCAATGTATACCAGAATCTGACTGTGGGGATAGTAAACAGCAGAATGAGGACCGTAGCAACAAACCTGGCCCAGGAGAAAATTGAATATCTAAAAGACATATCATACTATCGTTTGCGCGTGACATCTTTAAACGATTCAGTAAATTACGGTTATGACAATACATATTATGTTCCTGAAACCGGGATTAAGGTGGGCGATACGTTATATGAGCGCAGGGTGCTCATACAAAGAGTCCAGGAAGACGAGGACGGTAATTTAATAGAGGTTTTACCGGAAGCCGGCAATACCGAGCTTAAAAAAATAACGGTAACCGTGGTGTGGTATGAAAAAAATGTGGAAAAAACTTTTTCACTTTCCAACATGAGGGATAATCCAAGCCGCAACCCCCTAAACGGTTCTATATCAGGGACAATTTACGATCAGGATACTTATACCGGATTAAGTGAAGTGCGTGTAGTAGTGGTAGATAACTTGAATTGGTATGATATAACGGATTCCAATGGCGATTATTCCATTGCTGTGCCTACTGGTACATATCAGATAAGGGCGTCAAAGGATGAATACTGGACAAAAACATCTGATACCCTGAATGTTGCGGAAGAGGAGACCGGATGCGATTTGTATTTAAGCGAAATGGCACAGGGTACAATAAACGGTTATGTGTTCTATAATGACCATTTGCTGATAAGCCAGGTTGTGGGGAGTACTCCTACCGCAGAGGGCGTTGAACAGGAATATATAGAGCTGTATAATCCTACAACTTTTTATATCCAGATGACAGACAGTTTAGGTACCCCGTTAATAGAGCTTTATTATCAAAAAGAGTCGGAGTTAATAAGCGAAATATCCCTAACATACGATGTTGTCGGCGCGTCAGTTTCGCCGCACTCTTATTTTCTGATCGCCAATACTTCAACCGTGTCAGTTTTTGGTGTTTTAAAGGAAGCGGATGCTGTTTACAATCCCGAAGGAGAGGATATAATAAAAACACCTAACCGGGGTTGTATAGGTTTAAGAAGAGCTTCTGATAGTTCGTGGATTGACAGGGTAGGGTGGCAGAAGGACGGTTTTAACCCGGAGTTTTATGAAGCACAAGCAATCAATCAGATAGCAGGTTTCACCGTGGCAGAGCAGTATGTGAGAAGAACGGACCAGTCCGGTGTAAGTTCCGGATATGGAAGGGCATATGATTCAGGAAACAATGAAACAGATTTTATTGACACAACATCGATGATTTATCCTGTCAAGAATTCTTCTGATACAGAGGAGCCGATCTCCGGGGTGCCTGCCTTTGGTGCAGTGGTAAGCTGTAATGACGGGGTTTCATCTCCTGTTGTTGCCGTTTCTGCGGGAACCCCCCCTTATGCACAATTTCAGCTTACGAACGTAGCTACAGGGACATGGACAACAGCAATATTTTTCAGCACAACAAATTATACAGCGTATCATGAAATAGGCGATGTTACACTGATAAATGATGGCGGTACAGTAAGCATTCCCAACAGCACAACAAACCCTGAATGGCCTGCTATTAATACTTATAATACAGTTATGACTTCGGTTCCTGCTGTGGGTGTTATATCAGGCTTTGTTTACAGCGGAGGGAGCGGTGTTTCGGGCATAAAGGTTACGGCCGGGCTACAGTATGCTTACACCTCAACAAACGGATACTATACATTAAAGATAGAGCCGGGTGCGTATATCGTAACGGCAAATCCGGATAATCTTGATTGCAACTATACCTCCCAGCAAAGCACAGACACTATCGGCGTTGAAATGGGAAAAATTACAAGCGGCATTGATTTTGATATTTCTTCCGGCGGGAGTATAAGCGGAAGTGTTTTATCAGATGCTTCTGACCCTTTGCCTAACATACTTGTCATGGCTTATGACTTTAATGATAATGAGGTAACCTCTGTTCTTACGGAATCTGACGGTTCGTTCATAATTTCTAATCTTTCGACCAACGTCAACAATTATACAATAATGCCTATTCTGGATTCAGGCGAATCCTGTTCTCCTGTATCAAGGACAGTAACTGTGGTTGCGGGCATTACGGAAACGGATGATGTTGACGGTAATGAAAATACGTTTTCCGTGTCTTCCGCTTATGGGACTATAGTGGGTACGGTTAAGGCGGATGATGTTAATATTAATACAGGAGTGTTAATTATTGCTACCGATACTACTATTGCGGACGATCCTCCTGATTTTGATACAACTATCCGCAGCGGCTCAGACCTTTATTATGGCACTTGCAGCAAATCTGACGGTACGTACGAATTTCAGGTAAGGGGGAACCAATCATACAACCTTTATGCCTGGTATGTTGCGATGGAGAGCGACGGGAGTCCTATAATTACCCGCAGGACAGGCTCTACAACTGTTTATCCGGGAAACCATCAGACTGTTGATTTTTCATGGTAGAGAGGAATAGGGGGCAATATGAAAATCAGAAAAATGTATATGTTTAAAAATCAAAAAGGCATAACCTTGATTGAATTAATGCTATCAATAGCAATAATGGGGATATTGGTGTCATTTATTTCAATTTTTATGGTTAATGGACTAAATTTTTATTATCAAAGCGTCGCGAAAGGAGAGACCCAGCGTGATGCAAGGGCGTGTATAAATATTCTTACAAGGCTTTTAAGGCAGGCTCAATCCTCCTCCATAACTATTTCCAGATATAATGAAGGCCAGCCGCCCTGCTCTATGATACAGTTTAGCCTTAACAATGGCGATGCATACAAATTCTATCAGCTGAATAACGAGTATTATGTCGCAAAACAGTTTTCCGGAGAAAGCAGCTGGCAAACAAGCAGGCTTTCAACAAATTTAAGAAGAATGTCCTATATCTACCCGCACATCGATGACGAGGATATAATATCTGTATCATTGTCCCTGCAGAAAATGAGCTATAAGGGAGATGAGAAAATATTGCAATTGGCAACAGAAAAAGTTAGAATAATGAATTAGATATTTTAAAATTCACATAATTTTTTATACGGATATTGTATGAATAACAAAGGCCAGGTGATATTAGTAGTAATGGGGATACTTGTAGTATTTTTAATAATGATCCCCGTTCTGGTAAATTTGGTTATAAATGAGTCGAGATGGTCAACTAAACAAAAACTTTCCACCATAGCATTCCATGCTGCAGAAGCCGGGATAGACAGGGGGAGATGGAAGTTAAACGAACATGCCTCAAACTGGAATACGATTATAGCCGGAGGCTCTATTGCAGGATATACAGGGACAACAGTATATGATTTTGCTTCAAATAACGGCGAAGTAATAGGGCAGTATAAGGTTACAATAACAACGGGTACGTCTGCGGGCCAGGTTCTGGTAAGGTCAGTAGGGCACGATAGAAATAATAATGAAGTCAGGGCAATAGAAGTAGTATTTGCAGCCCAATCTTCTTCAAATGAATATGTATTATCAGTTGACGGTACAATAGACTGGAAGCCGAATTTGGAAATTCACTGGGGCCCGGTAGTTACTTTTGACTCTATAACTTCTGCTCCAAATGATTATTATCCGCGCAAATATTCAGCCGGTGCTATAACGGGCAGGGACACGGATCCTACGCCCTTAAATTCCGATGAAAAGGAATACTGGGCTTTTGAGGAATTAGGCACCGCACCGCAGATAAATTTGACACAGTATAAAAGCGAGGCAGAAAGCTCTGTCGTACCTGTAAGTATCGGCGGGAACAATAAAATAAGAAAGGCCACCGGGAGCCAGAGCGCGGTTGCCGTGCCTTCAGGAAGCGGATATTTCCCTGCATCAAGCAATAACGGAGGGATTCGTTTTTCTAATGCATATTCTTTTTCCAATTCAAGCGCCGTTATTTATACGGACGGCACAATACGCTTTGATCAGGATACATTTTTGGATGTCAAGGCTGTCATTGCTGAAAGCGACGTAGTTTTTAAGGCAAGGAGCACTTCATACAATGCGACAATGCCCGATGATGTTGCTTTGGAGTATGTGAAAAAAAAGGAAATCACGCCGGGCTATACTTATCCCGGAGAGTCCACGTTTCCTAACCACACTATTTCTAACTGCGGCATGCACGGATTTTTGTATTGCGGCGGGGATCTTTCCACTGCAGGCGGAAATTCTATTCTAAGCGGTTCGATTAAAATTATTGGTAACGTTGAGTTTAATACGTTTACAATCTATTACGATAAAAATGTAGCAGTTAGTATTGAAACCTCGGGCGGGACATCCACTCCCCAGCAGGTATCATGGCAGGAAGTCAGCGCTGCCTGGTAGGTTTAACTATATTTTTGCCAAATCAATCTCAGGCATTCCAATCTTACAGCTTATCTTTTATTATTACCAGAAATTTAAATACAGTTATAAACTATTTATCTGCAACTACTTTGTAAATCGTATCACCTTTTCGAACACGGTCTTTAACTTTTATACCGACATCGTCCCCTGATTTTGCTGTAGTTATGGACTTGTGTTCGACCTGCATTGATTCCAGAGTTTGAGTTAAATCAGTCGTATGTCCTTTTACGTGGATAGTGTCTCCAACCGATATGCTTTCCTCGATCTTAACAGCAACTACTCCGACTTTTGCAAAGTAATCCTCGATGACCCCAAGCTTTATTTCCATAGAACCCCCTTTGAAATCAATATTTATACACAGAGTTTACATCTTTTTAATTAAATTTACAAATTGAATTTTATTGCTTTTTTAGCATCAGAACAGTCTCTAAGTGGGGGGTATGCGGGAACAAATCAATTGGCTGGACGTAGGTTATGGTATATGTTTGTATTAATGATTTCAGATCATTAGCCAGAACTTTGGGATTGCAGGAAACATATATTATAAAAGGCAAATTAAGGGATAGAATATACTTTAAGGCTTTCGGATGTAGGCCGGAACGGGGCGGGTCAATGATTCCTATGGAAGTTTCCTGTTTTTCAATTAATGAAGAGGTAATATTTTCTATTTTTTCACACATGAATGTTGCATTATTGATATTATTTTTTAATGCGTTTTCCTTGGCATCATTTACTGCTTCCTTATTTGATTCCACTCCCAGGACTTTTTTTGATACGGAAGCTATATAAAGAGATATACCTCCCGTGCCGCAATATAAATCCAGAACGCTTTTTGCATCAGGGCAAGACTCTCTGATTAACTTTTTGATTATCTCATATAATTGGTAAGTACCAAGGGTATTTGTCTGAAAAAAAGAGAAAGGCGAAATTTTAAAATGTACATTTCCGATTAAATCTTCTATATATCCCGGGCCGTAAAGGGTTTCGGATACGTCTGCCTGGGCGACATCGGATTTGCCGTCATACCTGCTCCAGATAAAAGTTGTCAGCAAAGGAAACCGGAATTTAATTTTTTCAACCACCTCCAAAACCAGCTCTTTTTTTAATTCGCTGGTGGTTATCAGGTTTAGTAATAAGTTATCTGTTTTTTTGCCTTCACGTACAACCAGATATCTTAAAATACCCTGATGCTTTTTGGAGTTATACGGCGCTATGTTTTTATCTTTTGCCCAATCCCTAACAGATTGAAGTATATGATTGCCGGATTGAGACAACAGTAAACAATTTTTAATATCAACTACATTAAAAAAACTTCCTTTTTTGCGCAGTCCCAGCGAGAGATGTTCATTTTTATCCGGGCCGAACGCAAACTCCATTTTGTTTCTATAGTAATAAATCTGGGGTGAGGGTAAAATTTTATTTATTTCTTGTGAGCAGAAGGGGGCAATCAAATCTTTAAGGAGAGATTCTTTTTTGTTAAGTTGTTCGGAATATGCTGTATCAAGAAAGCTGCATCCGCCGCAAAAACCGAAATGGGGGCATTTAAGTTTAGTCATATATTCAAAAAATAACGGTCAGGCTGGGGGAAGGCCTGACCGTTGAGGAAAAATTCTTAAAAATATTATATCAAAAGGCCTTCTGAATTTCAATATTTTTGATGTAAAAAAAATGTAAAAAATTTACAAATAGGATTAATTAGAATTATTTTAATTGTAGGAATTGCCTTCTCAGGTTAACTTAAACGGAGAAATATAACTTGAACCGTGCTTCTTTTGCGCGTCATGAAGCCGCTTTTCCTGTTCCTCCAGTATTTGGTAGAGTTTTTCAGGTATATTGTTCAATTTTTGATACCAGCTGCGCACTCTTTCTATTTTCTTCAGGTTTTCCTGTATGCGAATAGTGAATAATTTATCGTATTCTTCTTTGGAAAAATCTTTCTTTAAAACTTCTTTAAAAAGTTCTTTCAAGTCTTTATAAAGTGGAATGCGTCCTGTTGGCATGTCTATAGTTTTAACTTCATTATTTACCCGTTTTTCAATCCATTTATACCATACTCTTTTATCTTCCCTGCCGTTAAAAAACTTTCCGTTTTCGTCCTTCAGGAAGTAATTAACCCCGTAAATATTGGTAGGCGATTTCAGGTTTTTGCCGAACTCCAGGTTCATCTCAAGGTACTTTCCAAGCGGGACGGAGACGAAATCCAGGTTGGACATGGGGTTAATAACACGCACCCCCTCTTTTCCAAGAGTTGCGGCTGTTGTTTCTGATTCAAGCGCAGCGCCTTTTGTAATTATTCCGTGCCCCCAGTCAAAAGCTTCTTCCACAGGGCATGAAGTATCTGAATCTCTTCCCCCATACACAAAAGCGGATATTCTTAAACCATCTTTGTTATCCCAATCCGGGTCAAGATTATCAAGCATGTCTAATTTTATTGTAAACCTTGCATTTGGATGCGATACTTTTATTTCTTTTCCTGTTGCATCTTTTTTCCCGGGTTCCCATTCACCAGAATGATTAAATCCATGTTTTGGTATTTCTCCATCTTTGCCTATCCAGTGAATCCCTTTATCGTCTTTCATCAGAATGTTAGAAACAATCAATTCATTATCGGAGTTTAGGGCTTTCCATATCAACGGATCATCTTTTGAGTTTACTCCCTGGATTATCCCGAAAATACCCTTTTCAACGTTGACTCCTTTTATTTCTCCATTAATTTTTCTTAGATAAGCAATGTCGTCTCCTACAATATATTCGCCTTCCATCATTGCAGTTGAGGTTTTTCCGCAAAGGGAAGGGAATGCCCCGGTCATATAAGTAACCCTGTCATTTTTACCTTTAATTCCCATAACAAGCATGTGTTCACACAGCCAGTCTTCTTTTGATGCTTGATAAATAGCAAGCCGCATAGACAATTTTTTTAGGCCGACAGTATTTCCTGCATATTGTGTATTAGTGCTGTAAACGATGTTTCCTTCCAGATCAATATATACCCTGCGTTTATCCAAATCTTTGGAGGTGTTCCTCTCATCAAGAGCTCCTGCCGAATGCAGCAGTTTGATGAAGTAGCTTAATTTTTCTTTTGATGTAAACTCTTCATATCCAATCCTGTAAAGAATGTTTTCACTGTGTGCAACATAAAAAGAGTCTGTTATCTGCACTGCCGGTATGGAGAAAGGGGAGTTTACGGGCCCAAGGCAGTAAAAACCGATAATCATCTCTTTATTGTTCATTATATTTTTTAAAAACCCTAAAACCTCCATTAGGCCTTCATCCCTGTCTGTTGTGTTAACCCCTTGGAGTTCCTTTCCCTTTGGTACAAGTATCTTTGTGTTCTTTTTATCTCTTGCCTGGTCGCCGTAATTGTCAAAGTGTATTGTTTGTTTCTCTTTAGCCAGCTGCAGTTCTTCGCCAAGTGTAGTTGCTTTTTCACGTATGTATTCAATATCCTGATGCGAACCTGAATTCACAAATATACTTTTGGGGTTACAAAGCTCAATGGCTTCTTTTATATAGCCGAGCACGTTAGAATCAGATATTTTTTTAAGTTTTTTGTACTCTTTTTCATTTAATTTTTGTTTAAAATATTCTTTCATCTTTTTCCTCTTTATGTATTTTTATCCTGTCTTATTTTTAGAAATAAAAATAATCTTTGTTATACTCTTATTTTTCCCAAACTTTAGCTTGAATATTCTTTTGGATTATCTTTTTGGATGGATAAATCTCTTCGGTTATTTCGTCCGGTTGGAACCATAGCTTGATTTCTCTTTCTGCTTCTATTGGGTCGGATGAGCAGTGAATCACATTCTCAAAAAGTCCTGATCTCATAATCCTTCCGTAAGCTCCGCGAATTGAAACAGGGTCTGCGTCTTCAGGATTTGTTGCTCCGGCAATAGTCCTTAGTTTTTTAATAGCGTCTTCACCTTTGTATACAAGAGCCAAAACGCGTTTGTAGGGTTCTCCATGTAGATCACCCCTGATATATTTTATAAGATTATCAAAAAAGATTTGGTTTTTTAATTGTTTATAATGTTCTTCGGCAAGATCTCTTGACGGTTTTACTACCTTTGCACCGATAATGGTAAGTTTTGCTTCTGACAGTTTTGTAATGATGTTTCCGGTTAATGATTTTTTTAAACCGTCAGGTTTTATTAAAACAAGAACTTGCTGGACCTCTTTTCCATTCATATAACATCCAAAATTGTTTATTTAATTTCAGTTATTATAATAAAGCAGGACTGATTTGTCAAGAATTAATATTTAGCTCGGCCACAGATATTTTTTTGTAAAGTCTTAAGGAAGGATTTTAGGGGGGTATGATAAGGTTACCACAAATCCCTTACGCTGGTTATGTGAGTTAGTTCCTCTCCCATAACATTACGCATGGATTCTTTTGCAACGAGGACGCTTCTGAATAAAACTTTTCTTCCTGCAGCCTGAGAAACTATTATCACTTCAAAACCCGAGGGGAATTCCCCGCTTTCTGTTCCATAAATAGGAACTGTTTTTGGTGGGTTTGATAACCCAGAACTGTTCGGGGAGTACCCGTAAGCGTAGTTGCTTCCCATTATGCCGGTAATTATATCCGTAAGAATTTTATATTGACTTTTTAAAATGGAAGGAGATCCGATCAAAGATACGGTGCCTCCTGAATTAACGTCGTAAAAAGCCAGGCTTAGGTTTGTCTGGGACGGCTCCCAGGCATAATGAATCCCGGTATTATAAATAGCTGTTATTGTATTTTGTTTTAAAGTACTGTCAGATATGCCTGCAATGTGGTTATAATCTGCATATACGATACTGCCCCACTCCACCAGTTTATAGGTTTCTTTATTGCCAACGATTTTTGCGCCGTCAGGAGTCAGGTAATAATAGTAAAAACAGTATGTGTCGATTCTAACGGTTGTTAGAGTTGAGGATGAATCAAGGACGTTTGCGAGTACAAGAGTTTCATTGTTGCCTGCAAAAAAAATTGAGTTTCCAACGCTGGATTGTTTAAAATTTGGATTGCTGCGCACAAGAGAACCTGTCTCTTCTATCACGGGTAAAACGCTTCCGGTAAGGACAGAAGGGCAGTCTGTTAGTTGGACGGCGCTTAAAAATGTGTTGTCATTTGTGTTATTTTGAAATAAACGTTTGCATGTGCCAAGCCTCATGTGGATCCGGTTATGAGTTTCCTGGTTTATTTTTCTCAGCTGGCTCGACATCTCATAGAATGAAAAACCGCTCACAATTCTGGTAAGAAACAGGGTCACCAACGGCATGATAACGGAAAATACCGCAACCGCCATTATCATTTCGATTATAGTAACGCCTCTTGATGATTTCCTAAAAAATATTTTCATTGAAGAATTATCTCCTTATGTATGTGCGAAGTTTTTCATAACTGAAATGAAGCGGGGTGTTTTGCCTGTAGCATTCAACGAGAATAACGTATGTGCCTCCGGGCAAGGCAGAGATATCCCATTTATACTGTTTTAGAGTTGTCGAATATCCGGTGTCTAAAACGCCGAAGTCAGTCGAGGAGCCGTCAATGCAGTGTTTCCATGTGCGCTCATTATCGTCAGAATATTTTACGGTATACAGTATTGAAGGCTCTCCGCCGTATCCTGTCGGATAATTGGCAGGATATTCTTCGGTATAGGTGCTTTCATCCCACTTTACCCATGAATGATCCCAATTAATAGTAATGTAATCCGGGTCACCCGGGTCAGGAAATTCGTCAACCGAAGTCGGGCTGGTCATGTCAACCAGGGGCAGTTGGGTTATTCTGTCCTGCGCTGTTGCGTAAAGGCCGGAATCAAGAAAAGTCCTGAGGCAGGTAACAATTACAAGCTTGCCTATCTGTGCTGTTCCGAACTCTCCCTGGGTCGCAACTCCTGAGTAAACCATATAACAGGTATCGTTGCTCCTTACAACTTTCACAACTGAATTTGCTATGTAACTTCCGCCCATAGAAGAGGTATAAAAAATCCTGTTGCCATGGGTCGGTGTTATGTTTGGCGTTGACAGGGTTGTTCTGATGCTGGAATAGGGGCTTTGGCTCCATTCAGGAGGATAGTCTGTACTGCTTGCCAGAGCATAAGGCCTTGTAGCTAATACCTGGCTGAGCAGCGGCAAGTTAAAGGTTGATGACATAGCAGTGCCAAGATTAGTTATATTTCCGGTAGCACTATCGTTTGATCCGTGCCTGAATGCTCTTGTTGTACTGCCATTTATAAAAGACGCACTTCCTCTGTAGGAGATACACCTGCCCCTGGTGCTGGTATAGAAGTCACTCGGTGCTGAAAACGAAGTGTTATAACGTGCACGGTAAAATAAACTGCTGGATGTCCCGGTTGGCAGGTTACCGGCCGGCCTCCAGTACGTATCATACACTTCGTCAGGATACAACTCTCCCAGCCAATATTTTGCATACCATGAATTGTCTTTCCTTGCAATAAAATGCGTCCCGCGGATAGTGGAATGTCCTTCATCAAGTATTTCATCTACCCCGACACTGCTATCAGCGCTGCCTGTGCTCCATGGTAATTGCCTTATCGGAATTCCACTGGTCCACGGAGATTTATCATTTCCTATCTCTCCGCCAAGTCCGTGATAGAAGAAACTGACGCCGTTCATTGTAGACCAGATTCCCTGGCTGGTAAGCAACCCTTCTCTAATCAGCATAAAATATCTTGGCAAGTCAATCGGTATGTAATCTGCTCCCCAGCCGTTTGAATCGAACCATCCATCTCTTGCAAGGGTAAACCCGGGATAATCCGTATCGTCAACATTCCTGAAATAACGGTTGTATCTGGCATCGGACTTGACATCAAAATAAGGGCAGTGCCGGGCATCGCCCATGAACTGGCATAACTCAGTAACCGGCGGGGTTGTTCCCACCCATGTATAAGTTTCTGAGATATTGCAGGCAGGAGTATCCACCCCGATACTGAAGTAATCGTTTCCTATACGCGTTTGTATATAAACTGTTGTAGGGCTTGTAAGTGTTGCTGCAGGAAATGTAATTATCCATCTTGCGGTATTTTTAGGCCGGTTGCTTGCGGTATTTGTAAGTTCTCTTGTAAATTCAGCGTCAAGCGGGCATGGTATGTATTCCATACCCCATAACCGGTCAGTAGACGGTATACCCTGGTTTGATGAGTTTAATCCATGCCTTAATGGGGTTTTATAAAGGGTAATTAGCGTATCACCGCCGTTCGGATGAGTAACCTGATACATGGTAGTGCCTTGAGGCACGGACTCTTTTAAATATGAGTGGTACTCATCTCCATGTATTTTTTCTACTGTACCGGGAGTAATGTTTTTGTTGGGTATATATACCGTAGTTATCGGGATTTCCGCAAACTGTACTATTTCTTTGGGCTGGCTTGCGCTTTCCCAGTACAGTTTTGCCACAGCATCTCCAGTATCTTCGAAGTAGTCCATTCTTACGTGATATTCCTGGCCGGCAGTTAGAGGAATTACACCCATGTTTGTTGTGACAACATGAATATTCGGGTCATTAATAATCTGATTCCCATCAACCCATAGCTGCACCCCGTCATCTGTTTCTGTATAAAAATTATAGTTTTCAGAAAATCTGGGTCGGATTTTGCCTGTCCATCTTACGGAGAATGTCTCTGCATCTACGGCACCGTCCGGGGAGCCTGCAGCCCAGTCAAAGTCAACGGATGGGTCATACCTTGTTAATGCAAGCCCCGTGAAGTCGGAATTATTATAATACTGAGACGTAGCTCCGTATTGCAAATTAGTGGTATAGGGGTAGACTCTTAATTTAAATTCTGAACCGGTTGAATATTGAAGCCGTTGGGGATGGGTTACAACCCGGGCATATGGGTAATTAATGGGGTCTTTTGCAGCATCAGAGTAATTGCGCATAGGAGGTAAAGGAACCATTTCTCCGTGTAGATTCAACAATATAATGTTTTTATATGTGGTGGAATTTGAGTTTATGTATTCCATTAGCATTCTTAAGCTGATTTCCGGAGCAGAGATCCCTGAAGATTCTGCTGAAGCGACTTCTTCATTAAATTCAGCTATTTCCTGGGGGTATCTAACAGCATGGTTGTACTGGTCGCAAAGAGCGTAACTCTCTGAATTTACAACTGTCCCGTCAATATTAAATTTTGACTTTAAAACATTTGTTGCATAATAGTACCCGGAATTTGTACTCCCGGGATAGAAATATACATAAGGTATGGTTGTATTCTCCGTAGTAGTTGCATCATTAGCATATGGAACATACTCCTTGTCTCTCCCATATGACAGCCTTGTAATCCAGTGTACGCGGAATTCAAGCCCGGGATTCCTCATTCGCAAATCTTCGATTATATTTTCCATCATCGGCCTGAGCAGTGCCAGGGATACCCACCAGCCAGGCACATTTTCTATGGCAACAAGGTAAAGGTCATATACCTGGGTAGGCACATACTCGGATGTTATGGTTCTTAATATACTGCTTACCTCTGCTAAGGTCTCTTCGGGAGTTCCCGGTGTGGATTCTGAGTTTTTAAATACCCGCACGAAAACTTTTCTAGCAAATTCATCGTCAGCCATTCTTCTTATTTCGATGTTTCTTGAGAAATACCAGCTGCCGCGGTTAGGTATGTTGCCGCTCAGAGGGGCATCCGGGCTGGGAACCGTTGTATCTATTGTAAGTTCATACGGATATTGCGTTCCGTTGTCATACTGGTCGAGGACGTTTATATCTGTTTTTTCTGCTCCGTATACCAGTGAACGCAGTTCTTCCATCATCTGGATTGCTTTTTGTGTTGCAAAAGCTTTTTTACGCACCCTGGTGGACTGGCTGCTCATAAAATGATGAAGCTGTACTACGGAAAGCGAAGCTATCACTATGACAACCATAGCAATTATAACTTCTATTAGAGAGAATCCCTTATTTTTTTTGATAAAATCTATTATTTTTTTCATTTTTATTATTTTATTCCGGTAAATAACCTGTACGATGATTTAATTTCTCTATAATTGCAGATTTGCTGCCTGACGGAAGTTATAATTCCTGAGTCGAAAAGTATATCAGCTGTATCTGTAGGACTTGATTTGGAAAGGGTTAATCCGCTGTATGCTATTACGCTCCCGCTTATTTCGCATCCGTCAAGTATTGTTGCTGTTCCTGTGACATAAACAACGCCGCTGAACCTGCTGTTGGACATTGAGTCCAAAGTCAGGTTTCCGTTTACAAACAATATTCCGCTTGCCCTTAACGGATTTGCAGAGTTGAAAGTAGCATTACCGTTTATGAAAATTAGAGACATGTCCGGTATTGGATCAGGTAAGTCAGAAATGTTGTCAACAACATGGTCTGAAATGGCTTTAATCTCTGATGTCGTCAATCCAAATACATAATAGGGCGTGGGATCTTCAAACCCTGAAAATCTGTCATCAGCTTGCCCGCCGCTGTATACGGTCGGTAAAGGAGCATTTACGCATCCGCATATCCCGATAACTCTGCCTCTGTTATATATTTTTGCGTTGCTTCCGTTGTAAACTAAAGAAGCGCACCCCTGCGTATTCAGGCTGATTCTTCTAATCTCCGTTGACGCTCTTGCTTTTGCAACAACCTCGTTAGGGCTTTCGTTATATGATTTTGTAGAATCCCGTCTTAGGTATATATATCCGGTGCTGGGAATAAACCAGACTAAACCGTCTCCGTTATATTTTGGATCGCTTGTGGAATGTATTCTTTCACCTGTTATATCGTGAACTGCAAATTCCATGTAACTTGACACCGCAGTATCCGTTTGCCGCATTACTTCATATCTGGCATATTTCATTCCCGATTTGCTTATAGGGAATTCCTTGACGATACCTATGCTCTCGTCTTCAGTGCCGAACTTTACTGTAGTGGAACTTTCAAGAGGATCAAAAGCGCCGTCTTCCCAGGCATAGAAAGTTGGGGGCACGCCGCTTCTGACAGGCTGGTTTGTTTGCCTGCGAAACCACAAAATAGTATCTTCTATTCCGGCTCTTGCAGCATTTCCTGCCTCTGAGACGTGATATTCCTGATATCTGGCTTCTTTAAAAGATGTAATTAGAAGTTGTGTGCCTGCCGGGATGAGGATTGCCACTATCAGCATTATTAATATTGAAATTATCAATGCTGAACCATGCGAGGAAGTTAAAACTTGCCTAAATGATAAGTTTTGGGGGCTTTTTTTCATATATTTTTTTAAATGAACTTTTTCCGTTATAACTATAGCAGAAAAAAAATGCTATTTCAAGAGCAAAGTTCGAATAATTAGAATAGTCAATAATTTTACAATAGATTTTTTATTTAGATATTTGCTATTATATTTAATAATGATATAATATTCAAAATTTCTTATAACAGGGAAGGATATGAACGAAAACCTGCAAAAACAACTTGGGCTTATTGATATTATATGTATAGCCACAGGAGCGATGGTAAGCTCAGGACTTTTCATTCTCCCGGGTTTAGCGTTTGCTAAAGCTGGTCCAGCAGTAATTCTTTCCTATTTAGTGGCGGGAGTTTTATGTATACCGACTTTGCTCAGCAAAGCGGAGCTTACTACAGCAATGCCTAAAGCCGGAGGAGATTATTTTTACATCATGAGAGGTTTTGGGCCTCTCTTAGGTACTATGGCCGGGTTCAGTTCCTGGTTGTCGTTAAGTTTGAAAGGAGCTTTTGCTCTTATCGGTATGGCTGCGTATTTAAATCTATTTACTAATTTACCTATTAAATACATTGCTTTAATATGCTGCCTCTTTTTTGTCGTCCTGAATTTAAAAGGAGTCAAAGAAGCGGGAAAGTTTCAGGTACTTTTGGTTTTTGGCCTTGTAGGTATACTTATATTTTATGTGCTGTTGGGTGTTAAGAGTATTAACACAAATCACTTCTCGCCGTTCTTTTCAAGGGGAATGATTTCAGTTTTCAGTACTGCAAGTTTTGTATTTATCTCCTACGGGGGATTGACAAAAGTTGCGGCTATCTCCGAAGAAGTAAGAAATCCCGGGAAGAATCTTCCTTTAGGGATGCTAATCTCTATACTCCTAACGTCTTTGTTGTATACTTTGGTAATTTATATAACAATAGGAGTTGTTAATCCTCAGGATCTTAAAACAACGCTTATCCCGATATCTGACGGGGCCTTTATTATAGGAGGGAATCCTCTTGCGATTATTATATCAGTAGGAGCGTTTTTGGCTTTTATTTCAACGGCAAACGCCGGCATTATGACAGCTTCGCGTTACCCGTTGGGTATGAGCAGGGATAATCTTCTGCCTCCGGTTTTTGAGAAAATAAGTGCAAGGTTCCATACCCCATACTTATCCATACTGCTTACCGGGGCTTTTATGCTTTTTAGTATATGGTTCCTTAAACTGGAGTTACTTGTAAAAATTGCATCCGCTGTGTTAATCCTTCTTTTTATGTTTGCCAATCTGACTTTAATTCTGTTCCGGGAAAGCAAAATTTTAAGCTATAAACCAAAATTCCATTCTCCTTTATATCCCTACGTTCAGATATTAGGAATTATCGGAGGAATATTCCTTTTAATTGAGATGGGCTCAAAAATCGTTTTTCTGATGGGAGTTTTTCTTGTTTGTGCGGGTTTATGGTATAAGTTCTATGCGCAGGAAGAGGCGTCCCAGGATACGGCGCTTATTTATGCGCTTGAGCGGCTTGTATCAAAAGACAAAGAACTGGCAGGGGATTCATTGCTAACAGAGTTAAAGGATATAGTAGTTGAACGTGATGCAGTTATTGAGGACAGGTTTCATAAATTGGTTGAAGAAGCGCAGATTTTAGATATAGAAGAGCCGCTGAGCATGAGAAAGTTCTTTCGGGAAATTTCTGCACTAATCGGAAAAGAGCTAAATGCTGATTCAAAAGAGTTTTATAATCAGTTTGTCGAAAGGGAAAAGGAATCAAGCACAATTGTAAGAGAGCGACTGGCAATACCTCACATAATTGTGCAGCAGAAAGATATTTTTAAAATACTTCTAGTCAGGGCAAAAGAAGGGATTGTCTTCCCGAATGATAAACTGGCCCATATTATTTTCGTAATAGTGGGTTCGCAGAACGAACGGAATTTCCATTTAAAAGTCCTTGCTGCTATAGCACAGATTACCCAGAACCCTAATTTCGACCGGGAATGGATGAACGCAAAAGATATTGAGGAGTTAAGGCATATTGTTCTATTGGCGGAAAGAAGACGAGAGTAACAACAGTAGCTAGGTGCCAGTAGCCAGTAGCTAGGGGAAAAATACATAAAAAAATTTTTTCCTAATACCTATCTACTAGAACCTAGCTACTTTCTTTTAACGAGGAGCCAGTTTTTCTTTTGCCCTTTTAATGCAAAAAGGGAGAAAAAGCCTTTAAGCTTTTTACCTTTAAGTTCGATAATCATCTTTTTATCTTTTAAAGAACCTTCCTTTATTTCAAACTCACCCTTATCCCAGACAAGAACACGCCCTGCTCCATAGCTGCCTTCCGGAATTATGCCTTCAAACGAAGCATAATCAAGAGGATGGTCTTCAACAAGTATGGCAAGGCGTTTTTCCGATGGATTCATTGAAGGGCCTTTTGGCACAGCCCAGGATTTAAGTACGCCTTTTATTTCCAGGCGAAAGTCGAAATGAAGATTCCTTGCATGATGTTCATGAACAACAAATATTGCCATATAACCTCTTCTATGGTATCAGAAATATTATATTTCTTTATCAATAATATTTCAATGTATCGAATAAAGTTTGAAATAAATTTATTTAATTTATATAATCATAAAAACATAAGGGGGTGAGAAAATGAGATTGGTTTTCCACAGCTTGCTTTATCTAGTTATGGAGAACTGGCTTATAATTGCCTCAATTTTCAGTATAATTTGGGGTATTAAGGCAGTGATGTCTCTTCCGGAATTTTCTGATAGCAAAGGGCTTTTTTTTGATTTTATCAGAGGCCGGTTTGCCGAGTTCGTGTTACATTTCGTTTTTTCCTTTACTGGGTGGCTTTTTCTTCATATACTTTATGTACGGTTTGTGTATCAAAATGAAACATTTGGATATGTTGATATAGCTCTGGTTTTACTGGCTGCAGCAGGAATAACGGACCAGCTGCCGAAATTTATTCCTGATTTAAGAAAGCGATTATAAAATGAATCTTAAGGAAAAACTTTTCAAAAGAAGAAGAATTTATAATGGAAAAGTTATCAATTTTTCAGCAGACATGGTTCTTCTTCCAAACGGGAAAAAGGGGTTTAGAGAATATACAGAGCATCCTGGTGCTGTAGCTGTACTTCCTTTTGTTGATAAAAAGCATATAATCCTGGTTCAGCAGTACAGATATCCAGTCGGAAAAATTACATATGAACTTCCTGCAGGAAAGCTTGATAAGAAAGAAAGCCCTGCGGCCTGTGTCAGGCGCGAACTAGCCGAAGAAACGGGCTATTACGCAAAAACCGTAAAAAGGTTGTTTTCCTTCTGGCCCACACCCGCATTTTCCGATGAAGTCATACATATTTATTCTGCAAAAAATCTGGTTGAAACCAAACACAGCCCGGATGAAGATGAGTTTATTAAATCAGAAGTTATTCCTTTAACTTCTGTAAAAAAATTCATAGAAAAAGGACGCATAAGAGACGCCAAGACTGTAATCGCAGTGCTTTTTTGGCTGAAAAATAACAAGATTTAATATATGTATATTTTAGGCATATCCTGCTGGTACCATGACGCAGCTGCAGCCATCCTCAAAGACGGACATATCATTGCATGTTCCGAAGAGGAACGCTTTTCAAGAATAAAACACGATTACTCCTTCCCGATAAACGCCATTAACTTCTGCATTGAGCAGGCGGGCATATCTGCCGGCGACATTGATTATGTTGTTTTCTATGACAAACCCATACTGAAATTTGAGCGCATAGTTGCAACCTGCCTTAAAAATGTCCCTAAATCTTCCAGGGTCTTTGTAGAAGCCATACCCCTGTGGCTGAAAGAAAAGCTGCATTTCAGAAGGATCGCCAGGAAAACTCTGGGAATAAATGAAAATAGAATACTTTTCTGTAAGCACCATGTGTCTCACGCTTACAGCGCTTATGTTTGTTCCCCTTTTAAGGAAGCCGCTATTCTTACAGTTGACGGAGTCGGGGAGTGGGCAACAGCTTCCCTTGGATACGGCGAAGGAAGTAAGGCATACATAACGGATGAGATGTATTTTCCCAATTCCGTGGGGCTTTTATACTCAACTTTCACAGCTTTTTTAGGATTTAGAGTTAACGAAGGCGAGTATAAGGTGATGGGTATGGCAGCATACGGCGAGCCGAAATACGTTGATAAGATAATGAAAATCATGAAGATAAACGGTGACGGTACCGTAGGGCTTAATCTGGATTATTTTGCTTTTACTTATTCGGTTTCAAGGATGTACAGCGATAAATTCATTAAACTTTTTGGCGAGCCGCGGGCATACGGCACGCCTTTCTTTACAAAAGATTTTGCACATCCCGAATATAACCCTGAAAAATTTGGCGAGCAGGCAAGAAAAAACCAGTATTATGCTGATATTGCAGCATCTATTCAGTTAGTGTGTGAGCAGTGTGTAGTGAAAATGGCGAAGTATCTAAGAGAAAAGACCGGAAAGCCCAACTTATGCTATGCAGGAGGGGTGGCTTTAAACAGCAAGGCAAACTACAGCCTGCTTACAGAATGCGGATTTAATGATATTTACATACAGCCGAACTCCACTGACGCAGGGGGCGCGTTGGGCGCTGCATTATGGTGCTGGTGTGAAGTGCTGGGAAAAGAAAGAAAAGAGGTTTTGGAACACAATTATTGGGGTAAAGGCTTTTCCAAGGATGATGTTTCCAGGGCTATAAAGAACAATAATGGCTTTAAAGCAGAAGAGCTAAACGATGATAAGCTTAATTTGCGCATAAGCGAAGCCTTGTGTGAGGGGAAAGTTGTTGGCTGGTATCAGGGAAGAACAGAGTGGGGGCCCAGGGCTTTGGGCAACAGGTCCATCCTTGCAGACCCGAGAGATCCGAAGATGAAAGAGCTGGTCAACACCAAAATAAAGTTCAGGGAGCCCTTTCGTCCTTTTGCCCCGTCTGTTTTGGAGGAAGATAAATCCGAGTTTTTTGAAAAGAGTGAAAATAACTATCCACAAAGGTTTATGATGATTACTTATCCCGTAAAAAACAGCCAGCGCGAAAGGATTCCGGCTGTGGTGCACGTTGACGGAACTTCACGCATCCAGTCAGTTATAAAAAAGTACAATCCTCGATACTGGAGTTTGATTAATCAATTCAAGGGAGACGCGGGAATCGGGCTTGTTTTGAACACCTCATTTAACCTGAAAGACGAGCCTATTGTAAACACTCCTGAAAATGCAATTAATACATTTCTCAGGTCAGGAATTGATATCCTGGTTATGGAGAGTTTTTTGTTAAAAAAAGCATGATTTAATGCAGATTTAAATATGACTCAAAATACAATGCATTTTAACAATAATAAAAATTCATTTTTTCAGAAAAAAATATATAGCAAAAAGACTTGACAAAGATTTTATGGTCTGCTATATTATAATAGGGTCTAAAAATACCCGAAAAAGGCACACTCCGGGAAACCAGAGGTCGCAAAGCTGCGGGCCTAAACTTCGACGTTATGTCGGAACAAGGCAGCCGGGCCGCCGAAGGTCTATATGAAAGTAAAACTTCCGTTACTAATTTTATGCCTAGCTATTTTAACTGTACTTCCATTTAGTATGGATGCTACGGGTGCAAGTAAAACGGAAGTTTTTTATTTGTCAGATTTCCTGCCGCAAATTAGTGATTCTTTTGAGGATTTGGATGCCCGCGACGAAAATAACCAACCAATAGAAAATCAAAATGCTATAATTGAACTTCAGATGCTTTTCCGTTCGGGATTATATAATTTATTATTATATTCAGAGATTCACTCGATATCCCGTTCGCTTGAGATTATAAAGAAAAAATTGAGTCTGGCGGCTTTCGCATTCACAAAACGCTGGCGATATATAGTCAACAGGTGCATTAGCTGTCTGGCTCCCAATACAAAACAGAAGTGGGATAAAGCCCTGATTTGTTTATTGGGCTTTTTAGCTTTTAAAATATCATTCCTCAATTTTTTCCTCTTCAACCTCAAATTTTCACTCCTCAGACGGAAAACAGCCCCCCAAACCCTTCGGTTATGAGACCTCAAAACATACCTGCAAAACCCAATGTTTAGACCCTAAAAAATCAAAAAAAGTAACGGAAACTAGATTTATCTTTGAAAAATTTAATAGTCAGTAAGAATATTTTATTTATATTTGTACAAGGCGCGTTTATGAAATATATAATAATATTAGAAAAAATAAATGATCAATATTTAGCATATTGCCCGCTCTCAACAAGTTTAAGAGCATACGGCAGTGACGTTGGTTCTGCATTAACTAATCTGCAGAGAAATTTTTATTGTTATCTGCATGACCCGTTAGCAGAGCTGGATATTGTGATAAACGATGATGATGACCAGTTCGGGTTTGCAAAGCTGTCTCACTATAAACAGGCCATGAGAGAAGGACGCATTTTATTTCAAAGCAAAGATCCGAATGAGGAAGTAATATGGAACTGAAACAAATTGCATTGATATTTCTATCATTTTCTATTTTCGGCTGTGCAACAGTCAGCAAGACAAACATTGCCGAGAACGAAAAAACGGTTAGGATAAACAAGAGAGAGATTGTAAAAGAAATCAAGTTAGTACGTGAGCTTCTCGGCACTGACATAGTAGAAATCCTTACCCTGAAGGATAACGGGAAAATTATCAGAACTAAAACAGGTTCTGGGGTTAATTCCGACAAAAAAACAATAACGCAGCCGAAGGAAGATTTTAGAACACTGGTACAGAAACTGAAGGATAAAGGCGGGTTCAAGCAGGAATTAATACCCACAAAGACAGGTGAAAGCTTGCTGACAAAAATTTTAATTGTAACCGAAAAAAAGCAGGAAGTTATATATATAAAAGGGGATTTGCCTACGAATACAAGGGAAGTGTATAAGGATTTGATGGCATTAAGACAGAAAGTACTAAGCATGAATTAGAATACAAGCAGGGAGAAAAGATGCTGAATATTCTTTTAATAAAACCAAAATGGTTCATCAATGGCGATGTTTACAAATTCAGGGATCTTAACCGCGTTGCCCCTCTGAATTTGGGCATTATAGCAGCATTGTCGCAGGAGCACAATGTACGGATCATTGATGAGGATATAGAAGAGATAACGTATTCGTCTGATTGGGATTTAGTAGGCATAACAGTGGTGACATTTACCGCTAAGAGGGCGTACGAGATTTCAACGAAATTCAGAAAAGCAGGAGTAAAGACGGTTTTGGGAGGCCCTCATCCGTCAATTATACCTGAGGAAGCGTCAAATTACTGCGATTCAGTCGTAATCGGCGAAGCAGAGCCCGTATGGCAGAAGCTGCTGAATGATTTGGAAAAAAAGGAGCTTAAAAAGGTTTATAACGGCAATTATTCGGAAAGTTTAGACAATGTGCCGATTCCCAGAAGAGACCTTTTTGCAAAAAAGCATTTACACGCCCCCATCCAGTTTACACGGGGATGTGTTAACAGCTGCTACTTCTGTTATCTTCAGTCCGTGCCGTGGAAAAACTACAGGAAGAGAACCCCGGAAAGAATATACGAGGAAATAAGCCGGATAAATGATAAGTATGTATTTGTGATAGATGATAATCTGTTCGTAGATAAAGAGTACGTAAAAGATGTCATGAAAAAAATTACACCCTTAAAAAAGAAATGGTTTGTTCAGTCACCCGTAAGTATTGCAAAAGAAGAAGAAATGCTTGATTTAATGGCTGAGGCCGGGTGCTATGCAGTAAGCATGGGTTTCCAATCCATAAACCAAGATACCCTGGATTTAAGCAACATCAGCCATAACAGGGTTAATGAGTATAAAAAAACGATTGAAACCATGCATAAAAAAGGGATCCTTGTAGACGGGTTCTTTATGTTCGGGTTTGACAATGACGACAAAAGCACTTTTTCCTGCACCGCAGAAATGATAAAGGAAATGAACCTGGACGATGCAATTTTATATATCTTAACCCCATATCCGGGAACTCAATTGTTTAAACATTTAAATGAAGAAAAAAGGATACTAAACTATGACTGGTCAAAATATTCCTGGTATAACTGCAACTTCAAACCCAAAAATATGACGGCAGGAGAAGTAAAGGAAGGATTAAAACAGGTGTATGAAGATTTGAACAACCATTTTCGTATGAGTTTTCCAAAAAGAATCTGGGACCATCGAAGATTAATATTTAAAGACGTTAAATTAAGCGTTGTAATTATGAAAAATTACTTAAATCGCGTAGATGCGGAGAGCTTGCCATGACTAAATTCTTAAAACGATTAATTGAATCAATTGAAAATACAAAACTTGGTTTTTGGAACTGGATACTTGCATATATTTCTGTTGTTTTTGTACGCCTTATGCTTGAATCGGTCCTATCACATCCTAATCATTTCCTTGGATTCATGAAGGAGCCTTATTATGCGCTGTTAAGATTTACTTCCTATAATTTATTTATAACCGGGGCAGCGTTAGCTGTAATTTTTGTCCTTTATATTTTTACAAAGGAAAGAATAGACAAAATATCTAAAGTTGTCATATTGTTTACTCCTGTTATATGGGCCTTGCCGCTTCTGGACTTTATTATTTCCAAAGGGGCGGGGTGCCCTATGAAATACGTTTTTGAAATAAAAGAAGTCATGAGATTCTTTATTCATGCGTTTAATCCCATGGTAAGTTTTTCGCAATGGGCTTCAACTGGATTAAGAATAGAATTTCTGCTTATAATTTTATTAGTGATAGTGTATATTTATATAAAAACCAGCAAATTATGGAAATCAATTTTAGGTTTTTTGGGAGGTTATGCTTGGATGATGTTTTTGGGATTACCCCTTTATACTGCTTATATAATAGATTTCCTTCCTTTTCCCAGCAGAAGAGATATTGGGGCATATTATAAAGTGTTTTTAACATATGGATTTTTTGACAGGAGTGAATATGCAATAGCCCTTGTATGGCTTTTTGTTGTTACTGTTTTTTCAATACTTTGGCTTTATCTATATAATAAAAAAGTACTAGTTTCATTAATAAAAAACATCAGAATATATCGCGTGATTCACTATCTGGGTTTGCTGGTTGGCGGAGTATTTATCGGCTACTGGAATTTAGGGAAAAACTGGCCGTATCCCTTTCAGTGTCCGTTTGATTATATTGCGGTGTTCGGCTTAGCATTTGCATTATTCTTTGCGTTTCAGTATGCGGTTGTTTCTAATGATATTGCCGATGAGGGAATAGACAAAATTTCAAATCCCGAAAGGCCTTTGATCAAAGGAAATATAATGATGGAAGATTATAAAATTATTGGTAAAATTTTTCTTATATTATCTTTATATTTTGCATTCTCAACCAGTATATGGGCGTTTCTTTTAACTATTCTGTTTATTGTATGTTATCAGCTTTATTCTGTGCCCCCGTTTAGGATTAAGAAGATTTTCCCGTTCTCTACATTATTTGTAGCTTTTAACGGGCTTGTGGCCATGCTTATAGGATTTTCATTGCTGAGCGGATCTGAAAATCTGTATGCATTTCCGCCCAAGATTGCGTTGGCTCTTCTGGTTTCTTTCTTTCTGACTATAAATATGAAAGACATAAAAGATATTGAAGGCGATACTAAGGCAGGCATAAAAACAATACCGACAATTTTTGGCGAAAGAAACGGCAGAAGAATAGTCGGTATTCTATCTTTTATCGGCTTTATTTCCGTTCCTATCATTTTAAGAATAAATGCGCTTTATTCTTATACGGTAATTTTCGGCATTTTATCATATATTTTGGTGACAAAGAAAAAATGGCAGGAAAACCTGTATTTTATTAATTACTATATTTATTACGTTATTGTTTTAGTTTCTATTTGGAGGCAGCATCATGCATAAAAGCAAATTCAGTTTAATTATTATGTTTATATATATAATTCTTTTATCTCAGGCATCTTTTGCAGAATCACCCCGTTCCTTTAAGGTTGTTTTTGATGAGTCACATTTCCTTCAGGGCTGGCCTGTGTGGGATACAAGTTTCTTTGGGAAATCCAAATTAGCAACATGCTTAATGGATGAAGGATATATTGTAGACGTAAATACCCTCCCTTTAGATAAAATCATAAATGACCTCGGCAAGGGAGACGTTTTGGTTTTAAGCGAAGCAGTGAATGCCAGCTACAGACCAGGTGAAATTGAAGCAGTGAGAGAGTTTGTCAAAAGAGGCGGCGGTATACTTGTTATTAGCGAGCATGATAATTCAGTGGGGATGTCTGACTTTCAGAAAGGAATTGTTGCAAACTACGGCATACATTTTAATAACGATGCTATCAGAATAACGGAAGAAAAAGCTATTAAACAGAAACATACATGGATAAAAGCATCCTCTCCTTTTTTGAAGATGGAAAATATTGGATTATTTTGCAGCGCTTCTTTGACATATGATAAAGATGTAAATCCTCTATTGGTTGTCAGGGATGAGAATATTAAAAACGGAGAAGCTGTTGCGGGTGTATATAAAAAGCATGGTGATGGCAGAATTATAGCTATCGGGGACTCGGAGTTTTATTGGAATGGGGGCATTATTTACGGCCAAAATAAAAATTTCACTTTAGAAATAATAAAATGGCTTTCAGGAGAAGAGGTAAAGAAGACCATACCTGCTGATTATAATTTGTTTACTGCCAATGAAATGGAAATTACCTTATACTCTGAAGAAATTTTAACTCCGGAGATTTCAGGTGGCACGGTCAATCTGGTAAAACAGAGAAAAAATAAAAGCGTATGGAATATAAAAGTTGAAAAGGATGGTTGGGTTAGGTTCGTCTCTGATAAAGGCATGGCAGTAGTTTATTTTCTTTTACCTAAAAATAATGAAGGAATGAAGTTTCTAATCGATGAATCACATTACGCCCGTAAAGCAGATGCGTCGCTGAGCGGGCTGTATAAAATGGCATGTTTTCTTAGGGATAACGGTATCCTGACTTTTTCCAGCTCATCAGGCTCATATAAGGAATATGACGCAGTTTTAATTGCCACTCCGCTGGAAGAATATAAAAGAATTCCGGATCTTTCTTCTTCTAAGAGAATAATACTTTTGGGGGAATTTCACTTGGCATTGGAAGGGACTGATAGTATATGCAGAAGTGCCAGAAAAATGGGATTTGAAAAATTAGGAGATCCTCTAAATGATATTGCGGCAAATTTTGGCATGACTTTTTCCAGGTTTGCCTTGTGTAAAGATGATAACATTTTCTTTGAGTATCCTGTATATAAAGGATGTATAGTTGGGTATGAAAAAAACAATTTTGATGTATGGATAAAAGGTGATGAGAAGTGCTGGGGTGAAGATATCGGATCCGGCATGATATCTCCTCTAACTAAAGGTGAAAATGATTTATCAGATACAACAATAATGATAGCAAATGACCGTATTTTAGCTTCAGGGGATACGGATATTTTCACAAATGCACATATATCTGAAAGTCAGGATATTTTAAACAGAATCATAATATGGCTTAAAAAATGAAACATATAAGAAGTAATTTAACCAGATTAATATTTTTGTTTTCTCTTGGGATTTTTCTATTCCCATGCGCTTTGTTTGCTGGTTCACAGATAAATACAGGAGGAACAAATTTCTCTACCCAGCGTAAGATTATTCAGAATGAATGGGGCTTCTGGGTATTTTTTATAAAGGACAGCAAGGCGCATTATACTTATAGTGAAGACGGCTGGAACTGGCAGGCGTCAACCGGAACAGAGGTTTTCACTAATAAAAGCGATGAAGGCGGAACAGTATCAATCTGGTATAATTCAGTCTCTTCTTATGTATATGTTGTTTCCCCAAGGAATGCATTTCCAACAAGCCAGGGTGAATCGGTAGTTTATGTGCGCAGAGGAGACCTTTTACCAGACGGAAATATTAATTTCAATTATTCTGCTGACGTTACCTTATATTATTATTTGGAGGTTGGAGGTTCATATTGCGGAGATCCTACTTATTACTATCACTATTCTGGACAGAATCAGCCGGTTTCCATTTGCCAGGCTACTGATGGAGAGGTTTACGTATGTGGAGAAGTGTATGCTTCAGGACAGGGCAGCCGTCTTTGTTATAATGTAGGTTCAGAGGACCTTTCAACCGGCTGGGATTCTGAAGGTTTCACTTATCCAACAGGAGATGGGACTGCTTATACTACTGCTGGTTTAAAACCCGTAGTTGCGCCTCAAGCCAGTGGTAGTGCCTATGTATTATATAGAAATGTTGCCGGTGGTACGTTTTTAGGTCGCTATATTAATGATAGTGGTACTTTTAGTGACAATGACAGTATTACAGGCCTGGCTACTAATGCGGCTGCTTATCATTCAATGGTTGCAGATAGTAGTAATAACCTGCGTTGCGTATATATTGACAACAACGGAGATCTTTCATATAGAACCAGAGCTCAAGGTGCTGCACAAAACTGGAGTGCTGCAACAGTAGTAGACAATACAGGCAGCACAGGCAGTCCTCTTGGATATCCCAGTTTGTCTATCTATGATAATAGTTCTTACGCTGTGGTTTACCTTGCTTCGGGCGGCGGTGCTTTACATTTGTCTGAATACGTTAGCAGTTGGAACACAACTTCTTCATGGAAAACTATAACCGGGGATGGGTATCCCAATTTGACTTATAGCAGCAATTCTCCATGGGCTCCCAGGGTTGTTTATCAAAACGCTGGTTATGTATATTTTGATTGTACGCCTTTTGATACTGCTCCCGATTTGACTAATCTTAGCCCTGACCACAAAGGACTTAGTGCAACCGCAAACATTGCAATGACAGGAACTGATTTTGCAAACTGGGGCCCTGGTTGTTTCGTTGATTTTGGGGATTCAGGAATAGTTGTTACAAGCATTACATATAGCGGAAGTACCTCAGCAGTTGCACATATAACAGTAACAACGAATAGCACAGGAGGATATAAAGATGTTGATTTCTGTAACCCGGACATGCAGGCAGATACACTATCCAGCGGCTTTGTAGTCACTGCTCCAACGGCAACAGTTACGCATCCTCTGTCAACACCTGCTTATTGGAAACCTGCAAGCATAAGTTCTGTTACTGGTCTGGCTGGCTTAAACTGGCAGTCTTCTGCAGAGATGATACAATCACAAGTGAGAATTGTACGTGTCAGTGACAGCTATGAATGGGATGGCGGTGATTTTGTTGATACTCCAAACCAGTGGAATACGACAACAGGTTCAACAACGTGGACTTATACAGGATGGGATACGGATTCTGATGGCATGACTGACGCAGAGACTTATGATATTTACGCAAGAGGACGTAGCGATGATGATGGTGTAGGCCTCCAAAGCGGGGTTGTTACAGTTACAATCGATAAATCTGCGCCAAATATTGTTATCGATCATCCGTCAACAAATGGTCCTATTGATGATATATCGCTTGATGGTGAGGTTAGCGATGTTTCATGCGGTGTTAATTCCATACAGGTAATGATATCATCAACTCCTGCCACTATTGAAAGTGAAGATGATACCAGCGATGATGGCTGGTGGACAGGTTCGGCATGGACTACCTCCGAAACATATTTTGATGCAGACACTACCCCCTCATTGCCTGACAATGATATAGACTGGGAAATTGCGGAAGGAAACGAACCTGTTTGGGAAGAAGGGGTAATGTATCGCATTCGCGTTAGAAGCAGTGATGTACTTAACTGGGAAAAATATCATCCCACTGATGCTCCAATGAAAGTAATCTATGACGTCACAAGGCCTACGGTAACTCTAGTTTATCCTTCATTAAGCGATGAGCAGACCAATCCAAGCTGGCTTAATTCAGTTTCAGTTGCTTCCGGAACTGTTATTGACAATGTAAACCACTATTCAAATCATAGAACCGTTAAAATACGTTTATATTCCTCCGGCCAATACTGGAATTTTAATTCTAGCCAGTGGGAATCAACAACAGTACCGAAGAATTATTGGTTTGATGATACGGATACTCCTGATACAGACGATTACTGGGAAAGAGGTTTATCTGCGGTTGAGCCTACATTATCAGCAGGGCCTATATACCGTATTGAAACATATGCAAAAGATACCGCCGGCAATGAACACGGATTAGATGAACCCGGTGATATACTGTATGCAACAACCGGATATTTCAAATTTGACGGGAACCCGCCTAACGTAGATATCAGTTATCCTTCAAATGGTACTAGCCCTAATGCTTATGGTTTGGATTCATTAGTAACAATTTCAGGTCAGATTAATGAACCTACATCAGAGTCAGGAATAGAAAATGTAGAATATATGTTATACTACGACATAACTCATTACTGGGATAATGTCAGTGAAACATGGTATGACCCTGACCCATTCCCTGAGTTTGCATGGAATACGGTAACCAGCTCTTGCAACTGGGATAATGGTATATGGATATCCACGGGTATTAAGTTTGATGAGGCAGATGGAAGGGAGTTAACCTTAAAGGTAAGATCAAGAGATATTGCAGGCAATCTGTTGCAGTGGGGTACAACAGTTTATTTCAGGCATGACACAGAAGCTCCTGAGTCAGAGGTTACATATCCTTTAAAGAATGCTACATATAAAGATAAACTCAGCGTTATTTCCGGAACAGCAAAAGATTACCCAAGTTTAACTACAAGAGCAGGTATTGCGGGAAGCGGTGTTAAAATTAAGATACAAAGGGTAACAGACGGGCAGTGGTGGAACGATACTAATTGGGGAGCAGTTATATCAACAAATACAGCCACATTTAATGGAGGTACCCCTGCTAGCGAGGGTGACTGGGAATATATTATCAATGATATAAATGCGTTTTTCGGCACTTCAACTGAAACCTTTAAGGTCTGGGTTTGGGCAATAGACAGGACTATCAATCCTGATACAAGCTACAGAAATATTGAAGATTATACAATACTTAAGTCTACATTCTATTATGAGGTTTTAGCCCCGAGCTCAACTGTAATACTTCCTGATGATTCTGGTGGGCAATATGCTAATCAATATAATAAAACAACCAATACGCTGGATCAAATTTCCGGAACAGCCGCAGATTTGCCTGACGGTATCGGTACCGGAATAGAAAAAGTCTTTGTTGAATTGCTAGATTATGGAGAGAATGACGTTTTAGGAGGAGGAGATGATAAATATTGGAGTGAAAATAACCTCCAGTGGGAAACAACCCCTCTTAGCAGCACGCATACCACTGCGTTACCGTGGCTGCTCCAGTTCTTTACTTTTGAGAACAGCGCGGGAAGAAGATACCGTATAAGGTCGATGGGTTTGGACAAAGCGCGAGACAGCAGCAATAACATAGAAGGAAACGTAGAAACGGCAAGTACTGACTGGACAGATTCAAATGTAAGCTATTTTATTGTTGATAGTTCAGCCCCATATCTTACCATCACTAATCCTGATGATTTTGAAACAACAAATACCCTAACGACCATATCCGGTACAGCTTATGATTATCAAGGTTTTTCAGGCCAAAACGAAGACGTAACGGATATTGACTGCGCATATCAGTATCCTGCGCATACGGGGAATTGGTGGGATGGCGATGGAAATTTTGATGAGGGTTCGGAAATATGGTTCCCTGCAAATTATAATTCAGGAACGGATGAGTGGGAGATACACGGTACTTCAGTCCCCTCGTGGTCGGATGGCGAAACATACTTAATAAAGGTAAGAGCTATCGATAAAGCGCTTAATGTAAAAACATCAACGCATGTCTTCACTTACGAGACCCCTCCTCCTGAATCTGGCGTGCTGTACCCGGATGCTACTCAGGATAATATACAGGCTGCCAGTCTTGCAACAATCTCAGGTACCTGTATCTGGTCTTCAACTGTAACTGTAAGAATTCAGGATTTTGGCCCGGATGATGCGGAGGGAACCCCTGGCAGTGATGATGATTTATGCTGGGATGGTTCGGATTGGATAGCACTTTCGACTTTTGTGCCTGTATCCTGGGGTAATAATTTAGATACCGCTAGCGGTGAATGGCGTTATTTTATGCCTAATCCGGGAGTTAACTGGAATCAGAATAGAATATACAGAGTTGTTAGCAAATCATGGAGAGACGCTAATGCTGAATCCCCTATTAATACAACAGGAGGCACTTTTGTTATAGATTCAACAGCTCCTTTAACCGGTATTGAGAGGCCTTTCTCTAGTTTCAATAATTTAAGCGCTCTTGCCACTATTTCAGGAACAGCCACTGATTCGGATAATCCTGTTCAACCATCGCTGTCTGCATTGGAGTTTGCAATAACAGCTAAAGGAGGTAGTGAGTACTGGGACGGTGTGTCAACATTTACAGCTACACCTACCTGGCTTCCAGCAACCTCTGCAGGTGGTAATAGATACTATTATTCTCATGCTGACATGGTAAGCGGTGTTATATGGGAAGGCCATGACGAACCCAAGAATTTTACCGTCAGGTTTAGAGCCACCGATAAAGCCGGCAATTACACAGAAAAATCAAAAGCATTTACATATGATAACGCTGCACCGAATGTCTTGTTTACTGCACCTGACAATCAGGCAGTACATTCAGCATTGACCACTATTTATGGAGACCAATCAGATAACAGCTCCGGCTCAGGAACCTCTGCCTCTGGTGTAGGAACCGTACAGATTCTAATTGAAGAAAGTGGCACAACACCTAAATATTGGTATCATGGCAGTAATAGTTTTAATTATGGCTCCTCCTGGACAATTTGCGATGTGTGGACAAGCACCTGGTCTTATACAACACCGCTGATTATAACAAATGACAAATTATATACATTAAAAGTCAGAGCTTATGATAATGCAGGTAATTTACAAACAGCATTTACTGTAGACACATCTTCCAGAAGCGTGTATTGTGACAGGACTCCTGAAGGTATACCTGTATCGTTTGTTACTTATCCTACAAATGGCTTAAAGGTTAATCCTCCGGTAACCTTTACAATTCAAGGTACAGCAAGCAGTGATAATTCCGGAACATTAGGCGTTGCGGCTAATATTGCAGCAGGCTCAGGAGTGGACATTCAATTAAAACGTATTGATGGAACTGGCACAACGTACTATTGGCATGGAGCAGGTACGGGCTGGCTGACAGGCACAAATGAACAAAATCCATATTTTACTGGAAATTCATCTGGAACATGGGATTATGATATTGCGGAAACAAACATGCCTTCTGACCAGAGATATTATGTAAGAACAATGGCTACTGATGAGGCAATTCCGAATAATGCCAGCAGCTGGGGAGGTTGGATTGAGTTTATAGTTGACACCTCACCTCCAACATCCCTGGTAACTTATCCTAAAGATAAGAGTTACAAGAAATCAAGTGCACTTACAACTATTTCAGGTGTATCGAATTGTGATTTATCAGGACTTAGTAAAGTAGAGGTTCGATATTATCAATATGTTGCTGGGGTGTGGGTAACTACAGTTTCATGGCATAATGCCCAACAGGCAGGAAATAATATATGGTATTCAACATTTACTCCTGCTGGCGGGTGGTTAAACAATAATCAATTTTCTGTTGAATGCAGAGCAACTGACCTTGCAACTAATGTTCAGGCAGTTGTTTCTTCCATAACATTTACCATAGATAATGGAAATCCAACTTTAACTCTTTATGAACCGGACCTTGCTTCATGGGCTGATTACACTGCAGCAACAGGTACGATTAGCGATGTTGGTTCGTATGTGTCGACTGTAAGCGTTACAATTCAAAGGATATATGACAGCATGTGGTATGTTGACGGAGCAGGTTTTACCGGGGGTTCGAAAAATGCTTCTTATTCAGCTGCCTCAATAAACGGTAGTAATTGGGAATTTACAGGATTTGATGGTTATTTGGATAGTACCGGATCATACAAGTTTTATGCAAGAGCTGATGACGCAGCAGGAAATTACACGGAAGTATTTTCTGTAATAGATAAATCATCGCCGACAGCCGTGGTTATTTATCCCGAAGCCGATGAATATAACGGAGTTTATACAATTTCAGGAACAGCAAATGATGGCCCAAGCGGTGTTAAGAATGTGTGGATAGTACTTAAAAATATCGGATTAAGCCAATACTGGGATGGAACCTATGTTGCACCTTATTGGGTATCCAGCAAGGACAGGATATTATGCACAGGAACAACTGACTGGATTAAAGCATTACCGACAGATTTACCTGACAATAGCGACTACAAGGTATGGATAAAAGCCGAAGATTATAACGGTAATATCATATATGCTAACGGAAATCAGACTGAAACGGACGCAGATGATGATATTGAGTTAAACACCGGCGGAGTGCAGTTTAAAATAGATAAGACCACCCCTACTTCGGTTATGTCTCTGCCTTCAGACAACTCGGCTCAAAACTCTTCTATTCCAACAATTTCCGGTACGGCAATAGACTATGCAGGAGGCTCGGGCATAGCATATGTTCGCGTAAACATTAGAAGAACAGACGATGGATCTACCTGGGAGTATTGGGGATGGTCACCTCCCACATGGGGCAGTAACCCCGGATTTGTAAAAGCAGCTATTATTAATGAGATAGAATCCGCAACAAAATTGTACAGATGGTACATTGACGACTTTTCGGCATGGTCAAACGGCTACAGATATGAAGTTATCACACAAGCCCAGGACTTTTCAAATCCGGCGCATCTTAATCCTGCATATTCCACAGGAACAATAACTTACGATGATACTCTTCCTACATCGGAAGTTATTTCCCATCCAATACCCGGCACATATCCTCCGGGTTACGCAAGAGCTATGGCTACTATTTCGGGAACATGCGAGGACGATGAAATAGCTCAACCTGAAGCAAGCCTTGTAGATGAAGTTGAGATAGGTATTAAACGTTTGGCCGGAAGTACAACGCAGTGGTGGAGCGGCTGGATAACCAGGACATGGACTACTCAACAGGACGTTATTTGGTCAACCGCAACTATTGTAAATGGTGTGGGAAACTCGACTTGGACATATAACATAGGGGCTAGTGTTTGGAACGACACAACCTCATACTACATTATTACAAAAGCAAAAGACAGGGCATCAAACTATGAAACCGGATGGTCTACTACTTCATTCATTTGCGATACAACATCACCGGATTCAGCACCAACCCTGCCTGTACATGATGACGGTGCTCCTGATCCCATAGATACCCTAACGCAAATCACAGGTACAGCTTCTGACACATGGCCTGGTACAGTAGATAATGTAAGGATAATGATTTATTGTGCAGACGGAAGTGCGCCGAATGCTGCAAATAAGTATTGGCCTTTAGCATCCGGGGTTAACGGACAACCAACAGATTGGACCTCAACGCCTACCTGGCTGGATGCACCTTATGCTGCAGGCGTATGGACCTATGATTCTTCGGGAGTTGCCTGGGATGCTACATCCGGCAATGGTTATGAATACAGGGTGTGGTCAATAGCACAGGATGAAGCAACTAACTATGAACTAGCGTCAACAACCAACACTTTCTGGTATCAGTCACCGCTTCCCGAGTCCCAGGTTACTTATCCTATTTACAATGCTTATTACAAAGGCTTATCAGTAATGACCATTCAGGGAACAGCCAATCAATATACAAAGATTGCATCAGGCGGTGTTGATATTAGAATCAGCTCCGCTCCTGACTATGGAACATCATGGGATGAAGATTCAAAGACATGGATACAGAATGATAACTATTGGATAGATACCAGTTTTACGGAAGGAAACCCCGGTCCTTGGTCTATTGACATATCAAGCGATGCTTGGGCGAACGGAGGACAATACAGAGTCCAGTCAAAAGGATATGGGCCTGCCGGAGACGAAACACCCGGCGGCGGTATAATTTTCTATATTGATAGAACAAATCCTGCCGGAAGCATAACATTACCTAGTAATGGTTCTCATCATCAGACATTGGCTACAATATCAGGCCAGTCCACGGATACAAGTCCGGGACAGGTTAATAAAGTTGAAGTTCAGATTAGGAAGTTTACAACCCAAAATTATTACTATACAGGTTCCGGATGGGTAACAAATGCAAATACATGGATTAATGCGGTAGCTAATAATCCTCCTTTTGATTCAAACAGTGAACCTTGGAGATGGCAGGTAACTTATCCCACAGAATGCTGGAAATACCAGGGAGAGTATTTTGTAAATGCAAGAATCACAGATAAGGCAAGTAATGCTTATACCACTATAGATGGAAATTATTCTATTATAATTGATACCTTGCCGCCTACAAGCGTGCTTTATTATCCGAATAAAGAGATACACAATTCTGTTCCCACTATAAGCGGTACAGCTTATGACTATGGAGATGGTGAATGGCAAGCCATGGGGATTAAGATATTACAGTTATCTGAAAGCGCTACTAATTACTGGACGGGGCCTCCGACAAATATTTGGTCAGGCAGCGATAACTTTGCATCTACGGAGACATTTACATATTACCAGTCATCCTGGACATATAAGAATGTCCTTTGGGATTCAGGTTTTAGATATAAAATCAGGATAAAAGCCATAGATAGAGCAGGTAATGAAGAAGCGGTTACGGATAGAATTAATTACCTGTATGATACGAAGAAACCGGAGTCGTTAGTCGCTTATGCGCCTGTTCCGAACGGCACCTGGAAAAATAGCCTGCCTACAATAAGTGGAACAGCGGTTGATAACGTTGATTCCGGGACAGATTACAGAAGCGGTGTTTCTACGAATTCTGTAGCCGGAGGATTCAATGAAGGCATGCAGATTGCTTTAAGAAAAGTCTCGAATGGTATTTATTACGGAAAGAATGCGCCTCAGGGCTGGAATAAAACAGTACCGGAATGGATATATGTACATTATGATTCGAATACTACAAGATGGTATATACAACAAGCAGAACTTGGAACGTTTAGCGTTGCCCTTTCTACACCCAGCGACGGTGTTTATGAGATAGTGCCCAGGGCAAACGATAAAGCGGGCAATTTTGAAACAGCATTTGCTACAAGGACTTTCACATGGGATATAACACCACCGACTTCCCTTGCAACTCTTCCATCCAGCGGTACATTTATTGCATCATTAAGTCAGGTTACAGGAACTGCAAGTGAAAACGTTGCCGGTATGAATGTTGTTCAAGTTTCAATTGTTCGAGGCAGTGATAGTTATTATTGGTGCAGTGACTCATGGACAATTAATGCCGGAGATTACCATACTGCAACAGATGTTACCGGAAAAGTTGGAATATCAACCTGGACAATTTCGCTTGCGCAGAATCCTACACTAACTGATGGATTAACATATTATATACGTTCTACAGCTTATGATAGGGCAACAAACACTGAACCTTCTTATACAGAAATAAAATTTATCTGCGACCTTAAAGGCCCAAGTTCATTTATATCAAAACCGCAGGATGCCACGCCTCTTGATCCTGCAACGCCCAGACTTTCAACTCTAGTGACTATTTCAGGAACGGCTTATGATATCGGTATAAGTTCGATGTCATCTGTAGAATATAGAATTAAACATATGAGATTGGGAGATTATTGGGACGGGTATGGATACAATACATCCGATTATAATGAAAGCGACCCTGAAAGCGCATGGTTTGTTGTTAAAACAACAGTGACGCCTCAGTATTCATTATGGTATACAACACATTCATTTATAAATGTAAGTGACGAAAGATTCCAGATTGAAAGCCGTGCAAAGGATTCCTTAAATAATTATTCGTCAATTTATTCAACTGTAACGTTTACTTTTGATATTAATGTTCCTATATCAAGCGTTACGTTCCCTTCAAAAGGTTCAGTAGTAAGAACAATCGCTTCAGGAATATCAGGTAATGACAGGGATACTGGCGTAAATTATCCTGGCACAGTAAGCAGTGTCCGTATAGCAATACGAAGATTAAGCGATGGAGAGTGGTGGAACCACGGTACTTCTGATTTCGGAGGACAGAGCGCTCCTCCTACAGGATACAGGCAGATAAGCACACCCGGAGACCCCTGGACTTATTCCACTATTACCGATGGTAATTTGACATCGGGCACGTCTTATTACGTTACAGTAATGGCTAGAGACAATGCATCGCCTGCCAATGAAGAATCATGGTATAGCATCAGATCTTCTACATTTACTTTTGATAATATACCGCCGTTGCTTTTAATACAAAAACCTCCCACAGGGACAAACTACAGGAATTCATTGTTCACAATTTCAGGTACAGCACAAGATGGAACTTCAGCAGTACAGACTGTGCAAATCAGAATTCAGCGTATGAATGACAATCGTTACTGGATAGACGATGACCAACCCACCGGGGATGGTGACGGGACATGGGCTTTATCAGGAAGCACAACTATACTTACCGATGTATCAGGGCTTCCTACCTGGGAGTATTCGCCGCAGAGCAGTTTTGCTCCGTTGCATAAAGTTGAATATAGAATACAAGCCCGCGCATGGGATGTTCCCGGAACAACGTCCAGCTGGACTTCATACAATTCTTTTGTTTATGATATGAGTTATCCTACATCAACAGTTACTTATCCTGCTAATGAAGGATATGTTGACACTGACCAGATTACCATTCAGGGAACATCATGGGACGATGTCCCGACAAGCAGTGAACGTTTGGTTGATTGGATTAGAGTAGCCATAGCGTCAAATTCAGTAACACCTGCAGGTTCATGGTGGAACGGAGTTGATGCATGGAATAGCGCAAGCGAGGTCTGGTTAACAACAACAACGTATAATACAGTTCCGGACCCGAATCAGTGGACTTATACAACTCCTACTCTTGAGAATGGTAAGAAATATTTTGTCAGGCTTAGAACCCGCGACCGTGCAGGAAATATCAGGGAACAGGATTCAATCAAGTTCACATATGATACCAATGAGCCGACTTGCGGAATAGTAGAACCTAACGGACACGGAGCAGGGAATGCCTACGAAGGCCCCAATACTTTACCTTCAATTTCCGGAACAGCAGATGACGATGAACTTTCCAGGCTTGCAAAAGTGGAAGTTGCTATAACAACAAATACCGCGGCTCTGTCTTATTGGAATGGCACACAATGGCTTGCAAATCCTGCTGAGTATTGGTTTGAGATTACATCCGGGCTCGGTGATGGCCAATGGCAGTTATTACCTGCAACCTACGGCGATCCCTGGTCCGATGACGTTCTGTATAGAATAAGGATTAAAGCAACAGATAAAGCTAACAACGAATCCACTATTATGGAAAAAGATTTTACATATGATGATTCCGTAGCTGTTTCTACAATTAGTTATCCTGTTTACGGCCAGGCTTATAAGTCAGTTACATCTATATATGGTACAGCTGAGGATACAGTATCAGATTTAAAATATGTGCAGGTTGCAATGAGAGATATGTTTGGAATAGGTAATAAATTCTGGAATCCAACCACTCTGGCTTTTGATTTGGATAATTCCTCATGGGGAGTTGTGGCCAGGACAGGTGCTGATTGGAGTATTTCTGATTCATCCTTTACGCTACAAAGCGGCTACAGTTACCGGGTCTTAATGAGAGGTGTTGATAATGTTAATAACATACCTACAAATCCTGCTGATTGGAATAATTTTGGTATTCTCTTTTTCTACGACACCGAAGAGCCTGTTTCAATAGCTACATCTCCGGTGGACGGTGGATATTATAACACTACTTTCACCAATATATATGGAACAGCCGACGATACTTACACGGGAAACAACAGCGTCACGGATGTAGATTTCAGAATTTTGCGTTCAAACGGAGATTGGTATAACGGAGGTCTTCTCTGGAACGGGACTCCGGATTCATGGGGCAATACAATATATTCCGATGGAAATCCGGGAAACTGGAGCTTGGCAACCACGCTTAACCCTGCTTTATGGCAAGACGGATATGAATACTCTATTATGTCCAGGGCGGTTGATGGTGCGACAAATTTAGAGGTTAATTATTCGACAGTTACATTTGTATTTGACCAGAGCCCGCCTGACTCGGAAGTTAATTATCCTGTAGATAATGATCATTATAATTCATTAACGTATATCTGGGGAGCATCGACTGATTCTGTAACTGCCGGTGATGGAAAATACTCAGATGTAAATTTGGTAGAAATTAGAATTAAACGTGAGTCTGACGGATACTATTTTACAGGGAGCGGCTGGCAGGATACTGAACCAGGAAATTTGCCTGATTGCGGTTTGTGGTCATCTTCATTTACATATAACATTGCAAACTCCTATTGGACAAGCAATACTTCTTATACGGTTGATGCGAAGTCATACGATAACGCAGTAAATTCGCAATACAGTGCAAGCAGTGTTTATTTCGTATTTGATACATCTTGCCCGGTATCAACAGTAAATCTTCCTGACACGGATGATGTTGAGATGCCTGAGATAACAACCCTTTCCGGTACTGCCAAGGATTTTGAGGAAGGCGGCTTATGTGAAATCGAAGAGGTAAGAATTCGCATTAGACGCACCAACAATCCATCTGACGGCTTGTACTGGGATGGTTCGGATTGGAAATCCTTTGACAGCAGCTGCTGGCTGACAACATCCTGGACCCCGGCATCATCCAGATGGGATTATTCCGTAACAGATAATGATTTTTATGGTTATGAAAGAGGTTATGAATTAAGTGCCCGTGCACAGGATAGAGCGGGTAATTATCAGATCGCATATACCACACGTACGTTTATCTTTAAGCCGGATGATGCTGCTTCTGGTATTGAAACACCGGCTCACAATAATTTTTATAACAATCTTACATCCATTGCAGGAACAGCCAACGGACAGACAACATCATTAAAAATACTTATCCAGAGACTCTCTGACGGTCAGTTCTTTGACGCAACGCCTTCTTCCTGGACTACTGTCGAAGTAAATGGATGGCTGAGCGTTGCGCCTTCTTCTCCTACCTGGTCATATTCAATAAGCGATGATTTATGGGTCCAGGGCTCATCTTATACCGTAAGGAGCCGCGGGTCAAATTCATGGGGCTATGACGAAAATTCTACTTTGATTACCCCGCCGGCTGCAAACGCGGTTACGTTTACTTATGAAAGCTTTGGGCCTACCAGTAATATAACTTTGCCGAAAAACGGTTACTATTATAATTCGCTTGCAACGCTTTCCGGAACCGCACAGGATGATATCGCCGGTGTTAAGGCCAATGGTGTTCAGTTCGCTATTCGCGAAGTTGATACAGGCATGTGGTGGGATTCCTCGACCTCTTCATTTACTCTTACATCCGGGCCTAACTGGCTTTATGCAAATAATCCTGCGGGCACTGCCAACCAGACTATAACATGGTCAACGTCAACCATAGTATTCCAGACCCATTATCTATACGGAATAAGATGTCAGGCAACCGATAAAGCAGATAACCTGGGAGCGCAAAGCGGCGAGGTTCAGTTTATATACGATATTACCAAGCCGACAGCTACCGTGACTTTACCGGTTGATAATGCAGAACTTATTTCACTGCCTACGCTGTCCGGTCTTATTACTGATTTAAAGAATGAGCGCGCACAGGTTTATATACAGGATTTAGGTGGAGAAATTACTGCAAACGCAGGCAGATACTACAACGATGACAGCGACTGGAATTCCGCTACTTTCTGGATCAGTACAGATACCGTAGTCAGCAGCCAGTTCTTCATTTATAATTCAAGCTGGGTTTATATTCCGAACCCGTCCATACCTTTACAGAGCGGAAATAAATACCTGGCAGTATCAAGGGCCAGGGATCAGGCAAAGAATTTGCAGGACAATTTTGAAACAGGCAGTTCAAGCATAACATTTATTTTCGATACAAATGCACCGGAAAGCGATATTATCCTGCCTGATGATGATTTTGTTGACGACTTGGATACTATTTCAGGTACATCAACAGACGACGGGGAAGTATATTATGCGGATATCGCTGTTAACCCTGCAAGCGTAAGAATTACAATACAGGATTTGACATATCCAAATACATACTGGAAGGGAACCAACTGGGGCGTTAATGTCAGCAGTTTGCCTCCTTCAGACATCACAGCAGAGGGATCCGGGGTTAAATGGTACAGAAATAACATAGGATGGAAGAGTGACAGGTATTACAGGATTAAATACTGGGCAATTGACGAGAAAGGAAATACTGAAACGCCAAACGTTTTTGACGTAGCATTCGATTCTACACCGCCCAGTATTAGTATTGATTACCCGATTAATGCGCAGGATTTAGCAACCATCCCGACCATAAGCGGAACAGTGGATGCAGAGTTGAGCGGTATACATGACACTAACGGCGTGGAAGTAAAGGTAAGCAGCCGCTCAGGCAGCGCGTGGGTAGAGATTGAACCGTGGACGGTAAGCGGAGTTAATTACTGGAGCAGTTCATGGACCTACACAGCTTTAAGCGGATTGGGGCTGGCGGATGGTACAACGTATCAGATAATAGCAAGAGGCCAGGATAAAGCATCGAACTGGACTGTAGAATATAGTACGATAACATTTTTCTACGATATCAGCGATCCATTAGTTGAAATATTAGCGCCTGAAAATAATGGATATTACGGAGAGACAGTAGATCTGACGACGATAAGCGGTACGTCAAATGATCAGGGAAGCAGCAACAGCGGTGTAAATACGGTATATATAAGAATAAGCACAGGAACAAGCAGTAAAAGCTTCTGGCATCCTGGCATAAAGAGCTGGCAGTTAAATGTAAGCAGCTGGATAGCATGCACTAATGTCGGTAGCTGGACTTGTATATCCACTCCTACATGGCAGAACGGAAAAATCTACAGGATAGAAGCAAAGAGTAAAGATTATGCAGGAAATGAAAGCGTCATATCTACACATACCTTTACCTATGATACGGGATTGCCTTTATCAGGGATAGAAGTTCCTGATTATGAATATATCACAACATTGCCAACCATAAGCGGAACCGGCAGCGACAGCAATCTAGATTTTGTAGAGATAGCAATCAGCAGCGATGTAACCAGCGAAGAGTATTACAGCTGGGGTGACCAGGAGTTCAGTTTAGGAGTATCTTCCTGGACAAAAGCAAACGGCGGTACTGCTGCAAATTGGTGGCATACTTGGAACCTGCCTGCATGGAAAAATGGCGTGACATACAGGATTTATTCAAGGGCAAAAGATAAATCAAGCAACTATCAGAGCCCGATAAGTTCGTTTACGTTTACCTTTGATATAAGCAGTCCTACGGCGAAATTACAGCGTCCGGCGGAAAGCAAAACCGCGTACAATGCATTGCCGACATTAAGCGGAACTGCCATAGACAATGTAGAGTTAGATCGTGTTGAGTTAAGAATAAAGTATGTAGAACAGAACGGGTATTGGGATCCAGGCATAACAGACTGGTCTTCAGAGTTTGTATCCAGTGCTGCGTGGTTTAGTTATCCAAGCATGCAGAATCCGGACTGGGAAATATGGAGAGCGACGTTTACAACAGGGGCAGGGGCTGACAGGTGGTTAAACGGTAGAAACTACGTTGTTGAAGCCAGAGCTAAAGATAAAACAGGATTGTATGACACGGTAACTTCCACCAGTTCGTTTTTATATGATACAGACGCACCTGCAATGCAGGTAACACTTCCATCTAATAATCAATATCGTAGCATGGTATCAACAATTAGCGGAACATACAGTGACAGCTGCACCGGCCCTGGCAGTGATTCATCAGGAGTGGACGTAGCTACAATGCAGTTAGCTATAAGAAGAAACAGCGATATGCTCTGGTGGACAGGGACCGGATTTGAGAATGCCACATTAAGCGGCTTTGCAATAAAGAATGCACAGAATCTAGGCGGCGGGCAGTGGAGGATGCAGGTAACGGATTTACCCGACTGGACTGATTTTACAGATGGTACGTCTTATTACATTACAACAAAAGTGGATGACAATGCCGACAATGTCCGAAACTGGTATAACCAGTATTCAAGCACTTTTACGGTAGATAAAACATCACCTACAGCATATCTGTTTAATCCCGGAGCTGATTTTATTAAAAGTCTGGCAAGTGTTACCGGAACGGCAGTAGATGCAACGTCAGGAGCAAAGGAAGTAGGCATACTGATACAGGATCTTGCATACGGCAGCACTTATTGGAATGCAGCAAGCGGCAAGTGGCAAGCCACTCAATACTATTCAACGGCAACGATTACAGGAACAAAACCAAATCAACAGTGGCAACTGGCAAATGTGCCTGATTGGGATAACGGCAATTCATACAAGGTTATGAGCCGTGCAAAAGATAATTCCATCCCGATGTTAACACAGGATATATTTACCGACAATGTCTCATCAAGGACGTTTACATACGATGTTGATAAGCCTACTTCGGTTGTCACGCTTCCTATCAGCGGAAATATTTATAACAAAAATACACTTAAAACAATTTCCGGTACGGCGAAAGACGATATATCAGGATTAAGCACTGTAAGGTTTGCATTACAGGAAGTAGTATCAGGCAGGTACTGGGATGGTATATCCACATTTACGGTAGTAACAAGTTCATGGCATGCATATTCGTCATACCAGGGCCCGAATGTCTACAGATGGCTGGCCCCGATTGAGTACATGCGGGATGGATATCAATACAGGGCATACATAAAAGGCTATGATGCAGCAGGAAACGAAGAAGACGTTGTTGAAGGCGCCGGGGGAGACGGTAAATTATTTACATTTGATATATCAAGCCCTGTAGCCAAGGTTACTTTACCGGCTAATAACGGTCATTATAGTTCTCTTGAGACAATAACAGGAACGGCAAGCGATGCAGCAGGGTTAGACGGAGTAGAGATTGCAGTTAGAGAAACAGCCACGAATATGTGGTATAGACTAGACCAGTCAACGTTTAATATATCAGGTGGTGCAACACCTCCTCCGGCTGCATGGTTTGATGCGATAAAACAGCTGTCAGATTGGACCGAATGGAAATCCAGCGATGTAGTCTTGCAGAGTAACTACCAATATGAGGTAAGAGCAAGGGCGCTGGATGATGCAGGAAACACGCAAACAGAAAGTATAACTCCTGTTACATTTGTTTATGATGTAACGAAACCTACGTCAACGATACTCAATCCGGTTCATAATGGAGAATATACCACTTTAGTAACTTTATCAGGTGATTATTACGATAAAACTCCGGGATTACAGATACAGGCACAATTATACATTAAAGATTTAGGCGGAGAGGATAATACATTTAAAGACCGCTACTATAAAGGTGACGGTACATGGCAGCCGAACACTATTGTATGGATAAGCTCATCAAATCCGGTAGGCGGGGGCTTTGAATTATATACATCAAGCTGGATGTATGTGCCAAACCCGGCTATATCATGGGATAGCGGTAATAAATACTTAGTTGTTGCAAGGGCAAGGGATAAAGCAGGGAACTGGCAGAATCAGTTTGTGCTCGGTACATCAAGTTTGTCTTTCATATATGATGATTATGCACCCACCAGCGCCCTTGTTGACCCTGACGATCATTTCCTGCAGACTTTAACAAGTATATCCGGTACGTCAACGGATGCAAATCAGGTATATTATTCCAGCATAAGCCAGATTGCAAGTAATATTAGAATTAAAATTCAGGATTTAACATATCCGAATACATATTGGAAAGGTTCCAACTGGGGTATCGGTGTAAGTACTATTGATCCTACAGGTTTGGAAGAATTAGGCAGTGGAGTGCAATGGTACTTGGATGGAGTTACCTGGAAGACGGATACAAAATATCTAATAAGTTATTGGGCAAAAGATGACCTCGGCAATACCGCATCCCCGTCAACTTATGATGTAACTTATGATACTACAGCACCGCTGGTAGGCATAGAGCATCCCAGTAATTGGGATGCGTTTAAGTCTATTCCGACAATCAGCGGTACAGCAAATGCGGATTTAAGCGGTTTAAATCCGGGTGATGGAATAAGAGTAAAAGTAAGTTCGTATAGCGCTGATGGCTGGCATACGAAGACTGATTGGACAACCGCCGGAGTAACTTTCTGGGTAAGTTCATGGACGTATGCCGGATTATCCGGTTTAACAGGAGATACAACATATCAAATTCATGCAAGAGCAAAAGACAGAGCGGGTAATGAGGAGTTCGTATTTTCAACAGCCACGTTCGTATTTGACAACGTTCCTCCCAATGTTGCAATGTTAACTCCTTTGTATCAGGCAAGCAAGGTTTACAGCAATTTGACAACCTTAAGCGGAACCGCGGAAGATACTACGAGCAGTGTTTCCAAAGTTGAGATATGTTTGAAGGATTTTACTTTGGGAGCGACGTATTACAACGGGACTCAGTGGGTTGCAAGCCCGTCTCAACCAGTATGGTTTAGCACCGGTTGCGTAAACGGAGCCAGCGGAAGCTGGGTTTACTATATTCCTAATCCTGCCACATTCTGGACAGATGCACACACTTATAACATAAGCGTAAGGGCTTATGATTTAGGAAATAACATTAGTGTCGTAACAAGTACAATATCATTCAAGAACGATTCCACGCCGCCTACTTCCCGGATAGTTTATCCAAAAGAGATGGGGCGTTATATACAAGTATTGACAATTTCAGGTACTGCAATAGACACAGGCGGTGTACAGGCAGCAGGCGTTGCTGATGTGACAGTATTGATTCAGCGAGAATCAGACGGTTTATACTGGAAAGAAAGCACAAGAGAATGGGTTGATGATATTGATGCCGGAAGATTTAACCCCTGCACATTCCCATCAGGGGAAGATGATGAATGGGACATAACCATTTCAACTGACCCGTGGAAACATAATAGTAAATACTTTATATTCTCAAGAGCAAGGGATAATGTAGTAAATATTAATCAATACGAAACTGTCTCTGCATCTGTAACTATTGTAATAGACAAACAGCCGCCTCAGATAGCTATTAACCTGCCTCAGAATAATGGAAGGTATCAGAGTCTGCCAACTATATCAGGTACATCTCAAGACCAGGGAGCTGCAGGAGTTCAGAGGGTAGAAATAGCAGTAAGAATAGATGGCGGAGATTACTGGAATGGAACTGATGATTTCGATGTTTCTCCTACAAGTCCATTCTGGGATGTTGCAAATGGTACATTCCCGTGGACTTATACAAAAATTGCTGATGTTCCGCCTGATGGTGCGTGGGATACGAATGTTGATTATTATGCTTATGCACTTGCGATAGACAGTTCGTCAAATACAAGTCAATGGACGACCTCATACTTCCAGATTGACTGGACACCTCCAACTTCAACAATTATTGAACCCGAGCTGGTGTATAGCACAAATACAAAGCTGGCTACTATATCAGGTGATTGCAGTGACGGTTCCGGTGTTGGTGTTGCGCTTGTTAAAATCAGGATACAGCGTTCTGATGGTTTGTGGATGAATATGAGCGCGGAGGATTGGACAGGAGATGAAGACTCATGGCGTTCTGAAACACCAACCGGAAATGACTGGCAGGAAATCACGATTGACCAGAATGCATGGTATCAGGGATTTGCTCATTATATAAATGCAAGGGCTCAGGATAATGTGCAGGTGCCGGGCCCGAATTTTGAACAGAATTTTGCCACACATACCTATATATATGATGTAACGGCACCAGTTGTAAGGAGTACAAGCCCTGCAAATAATTCATGGCAGAAATCTTTAACTGTAATCAGAGGCACCGCAACTGATCCGAATATGAGAGGTGCCGGAGGCGTTCAATCTGATGTTAAGGCAGTGGAAATATCCATTCAAAGGTTAAGTGATAATCTATACTGGAACGGAAGCAATGGTTTCGATTCGTCCCCGGTTGTATGGAGCACAGCAGCAGTAACCCAAATAGCCACATCTTCATATACCTGGGTTTATAACATAGATGATAACTACTGGACAAACCATACTTCTTATAATGTTGTATGCCGCGGCCAGGATAACGCTGAGAATACAGGAACAGGCAACACTAATTATTTCATATATGATACGACCAACCCAGTTTGTACTGTTGAGATGCCGCCAACAGGCAATCCTTCGTTTGTTGATTTAACGATTACGTCAGGAACTGTTTCTGATTCTTCCATAGGTAAAATTGAGCTTGTTTATGTAAAAATACAGCATGAAGGAGGAGAATGGTATAACGGAGTAAGTAATAAATGGGGCGGTGATTCCAACGATTGCTTACTCGTTACAACGTACATTGAAGCTCAGGGTAAATGGCAGCGTACTCCAATTGTAAATGAATGGAAGCCTGATTCAGGAGCTCCGGGAGAAAATTATACAATTAGTGCGGTTGCCTATGATAAAGCAGGAAACAGCAGCGGCTTTACAACAGGAAGAACATTCACTTTAATTCCTCCAAATCCGCAATCAGTAATTGCAACGCACGTCGATGGAAATTATTATGTTCCTTTAGCTAATATTACAGGTACAGCTTCGCATGCAAGCGGAGGCATAGCAGAAACAGATTATGTAAATGTAATTCTACAGCGTGAATCTGACGGTTTATACTATACGGATGTTGATACAGAAACTACCGGAGGATATTGGGTTAGCTATGCAACCGCAATGACTGCAGGATTGTATGACGAAGGCGGATACTGGAGATGGACATTGACTCCGGAAGACACTGAGTTTGTACACGGTTCAAGCTATACAATCAGAGCAAGAGCTGTGGGAACAAACGCTGTGCCTGAATGGAATCCTCCGCCTTTTGGCAGTGACGCTGATATGGATGCCCCGACACCTAATCAGGTTGTTACGGTTACTATAGATGCAAATGATCCTGATTTGGTTGTAAACGTACCTATCCAATCATTCTATAACCAGTTAACCACACTGTCAGGTACAGCAAGCGATTCACCGTCAGGCGTAACCTCTATTCATGTTAGCGTGAGAAGGTCAGACAGCTACTATTGGAGCGTAAAAGATTCATCCTGGTCATCGACTAGCGTATGGAACTCAACAGGTTCATGGGATGGAAGTAAATGGGAATTATTTGTTTCCACCTGGGTAGACGGAGAAAGCTATTATGTAAGGGCGCGCGCATACGACGATGTTTCACCTGTGGAAAACTTTACAATTACGTCTGAAAATGGATTTACGTACGATGTCTCAAAACCTACTGCAACCATTCAATGGCCCAATACAACAGACTGGATTTCGACTTTATCCACAGTATCAGGAACGGCAAGGGATATCTCGCCGGGTGAGTTGGACACTGATTCAGCATTTGGCTCAGTCAGGGTTCAAATAAAGGCAAATAGCGGGACGTACAGCGGCCGTTACTGGAGAGCCGTGCCTCCGGGCTGGACAACTGAGGTATCTCAATCATGGTCAACTACAACCGTATATAATGTAAGCAATACTTCCTGGACATTTTCGTTCCCTGATTCAGAACTTGAAAGCAACGTATTATATACAGCGGTTGTAAGAGCCAGAGATAAAGCAACTAATCAGCAGAACGTTTATTCTGTTCCGATATCTTCAATGAACTTTAAAGTTGATAAAGCAGTGCCAGTTCTAACTGTAGATTACCCGGGTGACCAATATGTTAATCCGATAGTTGACGCAAAACCTCCTGTGCTTGATTTAGAAGGCCAGATCAGCGATACTCTGGCAGGCGGTGCAACAGTTTACCTTAGATTAGCACGTTATTTAGCAACGGGAACCACAGAGTACTATGACGGAAATAACTGGATTGCGGATACTCCTCAGACGTTTATTGCAGATGCGCCTACATATGCAAGTTTCGGAGGATCTCCTTTAACATGGACAAAATCCATAGCACAATCTAAACTGACATCCGATTTAAAATATAATATAAAAGCCAGAGGCTATGATAATGCCAAGCCGGTAGGTAACTACAGCAACTGGCATAACGGTGGGGCAGGATTTGATTTTTATGTTGACACAACTCCTCCTGTATCACGCATTAATAAACCTGCAGCTAATGATAAACTGAATAATTTAGCATCAATTACCGGAACAGCATTTGCTGATATATCCGGTGTTCAATCAGTTTCGATTTCAATCCAAAGAATCGCAGGAGCAGAGGGTGACGATGAGTATTGGAGTTATTTCCAGAATAATTGGGTAGATATGCTGGGCGGTTCAACATGGTGCCCTGCAAACGTTACTGTTGGAACCGGAACAAAAACATGGAATTATCCTATAAGCAACTCGGCATGGGATGACGGTACCCGTTATCAGATTGTATCCCGTGCCCAGGACAGAACAGGCGAGTATGATACTGTTTTATCGACAGTTACGTTCCTTTATGATGAGTCAGCTCCAAGTACAAGTATAGAAATTCCAGATGGAGATTACTACGGCCCTCAGGTTACTCTGCCTACAATCTCCGGAACCTCAGATGATTTACCTACAGGCGGAGGAGCTATCAAGGCAGAGATGGACAAAATTTATTTGCGTATTTCCCGTTCACCCGGAGGAGATTACTGGTCTGACACTCTGGCTGATTGGTATGCAAGCTCAACTTGGACTGTAGTAAGCGGTACTTCTCCATGGACTTTTGATTCTATTTCGTGGGATGACGGGCGAATATATACACTTAATTCTCGCGGATCAGATTATGCGGGGAATTTATCATTATGGACAACAGCACAGTTCCGCTGGGATGAGACCGTACCGCAGGTTGTTCTGCAAAAACCAAATACATCGTATTTCACAACTTTACCTACGATTTCAGGAACAGCATATGACCCTGATAGCGCAAGCATTAATAAATCAGGACTTGACAAAGTTGAAGTTGCTATACAGAAAGGCAGCGGGAACTGGTTCGTTCCTGGTTCAGCAGGAGACGGATTTACATCAGGCACTACAAACTGGTATGAAGTAACAGGAGCCGGAGCGGTTTCTCAGGGTGAAGAAAATTCAGTTACATGGTATTTGCCTAATGCATCCACTCCAACATGGGTAAGCGGAACAAAATATTTAGTCAAGGCACGTTCTGTTGATCAGTCTCAGAATGAATCAGCACATGCGGCAGTTGTGTTTATGTTTGATGAAGACCAGCCGGAAGTTGCATTAACGTTACCGGATTTGAACGTAGATGCATATAATTCTTTACCTACAATTTCAGGTACAGCGAGCGATTCTGTTGGAGCCAGCAACGGTGCAATCAATTATGTCCAAGTGCGTATTTATGATAATAGTTTAACAAAATGGTATGAAAGGTTCATTGATGACTGGGATGATAACAATCCTAGCGCGTTGACGCCTGAAACAGCATGGTTCGTTGCCACAAATACGTCCACATGGGATGTATGGTATGCAACGTTTACAAGATGGAATAGCGGCAGGTATTTTAATATTAACGTAAGGGTAAGAGATAAATCCGGACAATGGGGAGTTTCTTATTCATCACATGTAATTCTATACGATACCGATTTACCTGAAGTACAAGTAACAAAGCCGTCAAACGGGGAATACTGGAGAGCGCTTGGCACAATATCAGGAACGTCTTGGGACGAGCCTGATCCTGGCAACAACTCCGGGACAAAGACACGTAAAGTTGCAATAAGGCAAAATACAGACAAAAAGTGGTTTGATGGCGCTGTAGGTTTTAACGGCAACAGTCCAAACACAAATAATTTTACGCCTGTTGGCAACTGGACATATTATAGTGCGGTATTACAGGGTGTATTGAAATCAGGTGTTTCTTATTACATTACAAACTGGGCAGACGATTATGCAGGGAATGAGACAGACTGGTATAACGTTGGCAGTTCAACGTTCATGTTTGATAATACAGCGCCTGAAGCTGTAATCAGCACGCCAACAGCAGCTGAGTCTTTCTATTCTGCAATGCCGACAATCTCAGGAACTGCAACTGATGTGACAGCAGTTGATGGCCCATGGAAATCCGGAGTCAGGACAATACAGTTAACAATTTATGATGATTATACCGGTATGTATTGGGAATCTCCGGCAGGAGGCTGGACCACAAGCAGTCCTTCTACATGGACAGCGCAAACATCAGATGCATGGTCTACATGGTCATCAACAGCAGTTCTAAATGAAAACTGGTCAGATGGACACAGGTATCGTATAAGAGCATGGTCATATGATAATGCCTTGCCCTTACCAGGAAACAAGCAGACGGAACAGAACAACTACTTCAAATTTGATTCATCAGCGCCGAAGACCACTTTTGTAAATATAACAGATAATCAATTCTATTCGTCATTGTTGTCGATTTCAGGAACAGCGCTTGATTATCCTGTTGCACCATTGTACAGAGCAGGCATAAAGCAGGTTGAGGTATTAATTAAGAGAAATTCTGATAGTTCTTATTGGAACGGTTCATGGTCAGGAACGGAACCCTCAACATGGCCGACAGCAACTGTTACAGGAGACACGCAGGGTACCGCCTCATTTAACTACAATACTTTACCGACATGGCAAAGCGGAGAATTATATGACGTTTCAATTAGAGCAACGGATAATATAAATGTATTATGTTCTTCTGTTACATATACGATTGGTTTTGATACTCATGCACCGGTTTCATTTGTTTTACGCCCAAAAGAAAATGAAGGATATTCCACAGATGATTACCTAAGCACAATATCCGGAACAAGCGTAGATTATCCAGGCGGCGGGCTTGATTTTGCCGGAGTAAACCAGATAAAACTTTCTATCCGATTAGACGAATCACCTTATAGCATGGACACAGCGTCCAGCGGCGATAAATGGTGGGATTGCTGGACAAGTTCGTGGGTTGCTTATAATGAATACGGAACATGGCAGACAACGGAATTGCAGACAATGAGTACGACTACTATTACTTACGAAGATTATCCTACTGATCCAACAGTAGAATGGCGTTTAACAGATGCTCCTCCGTGGATATCAGGTAAGAGATACAGAATAAGAGTACGTGCTCAGGATAACATAGCATCTTCACCTAATTATGAAAACCATACCGTAATTTCTACAAGAACATTTACGGTTGATATAGATCCTCCTCAATCAGCTTCAGTATTGCCGAAAGAGGGCGGGCAATATAATATTTCGACAAAACTGCTGACCACACTTTCCGGTACTGCTATTGATGATTTGCCGGATAATGTTGCTAATACTAAGATTAGAGTATATTATGAAAGCGGTACTGATAAATATTATTGGAAGGGCCCGGGATCTCCGGGATGGCAGGTAAATACATCCTCATGGCTTGCCACAGAAAATCTTACTGCAGGAGGTACGTGGTGGTACTTCCCGTGGCCAATCAGCTGGGTATCGGGAGAAGAGTATAAATTGAACATACTTGCAACTGATAAAGCTAAGAACGTACAAGTTTTATTCTCTACAACTACATTTGAAGTTGACTCGCTTAATCCACAGACAACAATACAGGTCCCGGTGCATTTATCGGGTTATAATAATTTACTGGAGATCCAGGGTATATCAGGAGATGACTTTACAGGTGTTGTAAACGTAGAGGTAAGGATTCAGGATTTAACCGATAACGAATATTGGAACGGCTCCAGCTTTGAATCCGGTAATCCTGATGATTACTGGCACAGTTATAATGCAGGAACGGTTGCCAACTGGACTTACGGCGACCCGCCGGATCTGATGGATGAGGTTAACGGATGGCAGTCAGGGCACAAGTATTTAATACTGAGCAGGGCGGAAGACGGTTCCGGAAATGTCAGCGATACGTTTGACGTTGGAATTTCTTCCGTTGTATTCTCCTTTGATAACCAAGGGCCGCAGGTGCTTATAAAACTCCCGGCTAATCAAGGGACAAAGAGCTCATTACCAACTATTTCAGGTACAGCCAATGATGATTTCAGCGGCGTAACACAGGTTAAATTGAAGATATCGTATTTAAGCAGCGGCGATACATATTATTGGAATGGTGTAAGTTATTCCAGCGAAACGCCAAGTGCAAGAATTAATGCAAATGTTTTATCCTACGGAGCCACATATACTGTATGGGTATCAACGGAAGATTTGCCTAACTGGCAGACCGGCAGCCCCAGATACTATTATGTAATGGCAGAAGCATATGACCTCGGAACTAATCTGAGCAGCGGTTCTACTATCTATTTCCTGTTTGATGTAACTGGTCCTAATACATATATTGATGACCCGGTTGTAAATGTCGATTACAGCCCTGCACGTCCGTTGCCAACCATATCCGGTACCGCAGTAGATATTCCTGTAGATACACTCTCGGGTATAAGTAATGTGTATGTTCGAATAAGAAGATTGTCAGATTACAGATACTGGCGAGTCACAGATTCGTCCTGGGTTGTTACGTCGTACTGGGATGTTGCAAACAGCACAAAAGGCGCAGGCTCTATGGCTAACTGGTCATTGTATAAACCAAGCGCTGACTGGCAGAATGAAACTCAGTACAGGATTAATACAAGAGCCCAGGATTTAGCAGGTAATTTGTCTAATTGGACCACCAGGACTTTCCTCTATGACGACAATATTCCTTTAGTCGAGATAAAAGAACCGAATGCTGCATTTGAAAAAGCTCCTCTTGCTACAATTTACGGAACCGCAAATGAGCCGGGCTCGGCAGGATTAAAATCTTATTTAGACAGAGTTGATGTGGCAATACAGCTAAATCCTACTTTAGGCGGAAATTATTGGGACGGGTCAGGATTTAATGAAGAGGATATTACATATCTTGCAACTGACCAGATTAATTTACCTGATTATACTGAATCAGTAAGCTGGTCGTTTACCGGTTCTACTCCTACATGGAACTACGGTACAGAGTATAAGGTATATGCAAAATCAACAGATAAAGCAAACAATGAATCAACTGAATATACATGGACATTCAAATATGACAATGATCCTCCGAGTACTAAACTTGTAATGCCTCCGGGAGATGTAGCTACATCAAGACAAACCAGCATGCCAACTATCAGCGGAACAGCGGAAGACTCTTATCCTACAGATACGGATACATTAAATAAAGTTGAAGTCAGAATAAAACACGGGGGCCTGAGCCAGTATTGGAATGTTGCACAGCAGGCATTTAATAAAGACGAAGGAGATAACGAGTGGTTCGTTGCAAAGACTACAGTAAGCCCTCAGTATGAATTATGGTATACAACCCAGGCAACCGGTGCATTCTCCGACGGAATAACATATACAATCAGCGCCCGTGCTTATGATGATGCAGGCAATTATCATCTTGAATTCACAACTGCTGCATTTGTTTACGATACAGATGCTCCGGAATCCTACGTAAGCTTACCTTCAAGCGGTTCTTATTATTGTAAAACTTTTACAACTATTTCAGGTACGGCACAGGATTCAGCGGGCGGCAGTATAACTAAAGTAAAGGTTGCTATCCAGAGAAAATCTGATGGCAAGTGGTGGAGCGGCGGCTCATTCAGCGAGAATGATTATGTGTTCATTCAGGCAAATAATACAAATACATGGGATTATGTTGGAATCGACCAGGATGACCTCGATGACGGAACTTCATACTTTATTGCAGCTGAAGCATGGGATGATGCAGGTAATGTTGAGACTTCTCCTCCGGGCAAAGCACCGAGTTTATTTACTTGGGATATAGGCAGACCTACAGCGACTATTTTAGTGCCGGATGCCCAGTATGCAAATAATCTGAATTCAATTTCCGGAACAGCTGCAGATGAAGTAAGCGGCATAAAAACCGTTGACATAGCCATTCAGGACTTAAATTATAGTACAACATGGTGGAACGGCGCAATTTGGATATCCAGTGATACGCCTGCATATTGGCTGGCAACTTCCACAACACCTGGTTCCCCTGCACAGTGGCAATATACGGATGTCCCGCCTTGGGGCACTCAGGACTACAAGATTTATGTAAGGGCAAAGGATAACGCAATTGATGCAAGTACTCCGAATAATCCTAACATACAATCACCGATTGAAGAGTTGACATTTACATATGATGTGGAGAAACCTACAGCAACTGTTAAATTCCCTGCAAGCGGAGCAGTTCTTAACTTCGTTCCTACTATAACAGGTACTGCCTGGGATAATCCGGGAAATATCGACAGGGTGCATGTTGCCATAAGAGAACAGAGTCCTTCCGGAGGCTGGTGGAATTTTGCAACTTCGACGTTTAGTTCCAGCGTTCCTGTGTATTCAACCGCAACCTGGCTTGGAAGCAGATGGGAATGGGCTTCTCCGCCGTTACAGGATGGTTATCAGTATCGAGTGCAGTGCCGTGCGTTTGACGAAGCTGAAAACATGAGTAATACCAGTACCCCGATTCTTTTCAGATATGACAAAACACCACCTTTAGCTAATTTTGTACTACCTGAATACGGTGGATGGCACAGCAGCCTAGCTACAATTACCGGTACATCATACGATGCTTACGGAATTGCAAAAGCTAGTATTACATATATGGAAAATCCTTCAGGTGCCGGTGATACTTGGTGGGATAGCGTTGGATTTAGCAATAGCGAAGGAAATGCTGTATGGGAAACTGCAAGTCTGGCTGGTTCAAACTGGCAGAGAGCATCAGATCCTACCTGGGAAAATGGCAAAGAATACAAAGTAGTTGTTTGGATACAAGATATTGCAGGTAATACTATTACTATACCTTATCCGGAATCTACGTTCTGGTATGATGAAGTATCACCAACATCAACCGTTACTACTCCGCAAACGGCAACTTATCTAAGCTCTGTTTCTGAAATAAAGGGCGGATGCTATGATGCTGATTCAGGAGTTGGAAGCATTCAGGTTAGAATAGTTGAGAAAAATGCTCAGACTCAAGCGGTTTTGCGCTGCTGGTATGGTACACAGGGATGGCAGTCCGTTACAAATTCATCATGGGTTGCTGTCAATCCTAGCGATGTGTATACATCAACATGGTCATACACAACTTCAATTACCTATATAAGCGGAAGAAGGTATGAAATTACTTCTCGTGCATGGGACGTTGCAGGATCATCGGAAGCTGTAAGTGATATACCGCCATATGATATATATTTCATTTATGATGAAGACGATCCGGATTCAAGAGTAAAACTGCCAGCCCATCAGAGTTATTACTTCAATTTAACAACTCTTTCAGGTACGGCTGTTGATTTACCTTCCAGCGTCGGCGGAAGCGGTATAACAGAGGATTACATTGAACAGATAGCAATTCAGGATATGTCTTTAGGAATTGCCAACAGCTGGTGGAATGGTGTGGATGGATTTAATTTAGCGCAAACTTTCCATCAGGTCAATGGTTCTACGACATGGGATTATTCATTAGTAAATGACTACTGGATTGACGGTCATAAATATATGATATTAACAAAAGCACAGGACTTATCGTCACCGCCCAATGTAGAAAGTGCTTTTGACGTGGGTATAAATTCCGTAACATTTATATGTGATCAATCCACACCAACAAGTAAAATAACTTATCCTGCTTACGGACAGGTATTAAAGACAGTGCCTACAATAAGCGGTACTTCTCAGGACATTCTTGGCGCGACAAATGCCGCTGGCATATTAAAGAGCGAGATTGCAATACAAAATGATATAACAACCTTATGGTGGGATGGTTCTGGCTTTACAGTAAGCCAGTCAACACCAAACTTTATACAGGCAACTTACCAGTTAACACCTAACAACACTTTCTGGTATTATTTTGACGGAGACCTTTCATCAGCATTAGTGAGCCAGTCAACATATACAATATATGCAAGAACTTTTGATAAAGCATATGATAACGGAACGCAGACAGGTAATTTTGAAACCACATACAGTTCAGCAATGTTTGTATATGATACGCACAAGCCAACGTCCTCTGTTGTGGGTATTTCAGATTATATGAGAGAATTGCCTACAATTTCAGGAACAGCTTTTGATGCTTTCGGTATAAGCAAAGTAAGAATATTGATAAGAGATGTTACTCGGGGTGCGACATACTGGAACGGCACAAGCTGGCAGGATTCAGTGCCTGCTACATGGCCTGAAGCTACCCTGGGTTCACCTTACTGGACATTTATATCAACTCCAAATTGGGCAGATCGCAATGAATATTATATTTGGTCAAAAGCAGAAGATGTCGGCGGAGAAGTTGAAACAAAAGGTCCTCCGGGTGCATATGATGAAAGATTTGTATTTGATACTACGAGGCCTGAATCCCGTGTAGAGTTCCCTGTTAATGGCGGGTACTATAGCGCAGTTACTACTTTATCAGGTACGGCAAACGATATGCCAGCAGCTGCATCCAACAGAAGCGGAATAGGCAGTGTTAAAGTATTTATATATTGCGTGACAGACAACGGCAGTTCGAACAGACAGGGTAAATACTTTATGAGCAGTCCGGATAACTGGAGTACTGATCAGTCTCAATGTGAATTAGGCACAACTTTACAAAGCCTTCCTTTGGGAGTGAAGCGCTGGACCCGTACAAGCACGGATGGATTGCCTGCATGGAACGATGACGAAGAGTACCAGATTCAATGCATAGCATACGATGTAGCAGGTAACATTGAAAAGGATACTTACGGGGAACTGCATCACGGTTCTACGTGGTATTTTGACGTATCTGCTCCTGAAAGCCATAATCTTATGCCTGAAGAATCTTTAGTTTATCCTCCAAGTAAAAATTATAATACCTTGCCTACAATTTCAGGGTACGCTTCTGATACATATTCTCTTAGTTTTGTTGAGATAAGAGTTATGAATGAACAGACAAATGAATGGTGGGAAAATGGAACTGGTTGGAATGGCCTTTTAACTGCTGAAAATGCATGGTTTATTGTAACTAATACATCTACATGGGATGTATGGTATGCAACGTTTAGCGCCTGGACATCAGGATATCCTTATCAGGTTAATTCAAGGGTGAAAGATACAGCAGGGAACTATTCAACGGTTTATTCAACGTCATTCTTTAGATATGATACAACCAATCCGGAAACTCATGTTTCTCTGCCTACAAACGGCACATTTATTTCCTCGCTTAGTTCTATTTCAGGTACTTCTCAGGATTTACCGACAACAATTGGTGAATCCGGGCCCAGCGGAGTTTCGTATGTAAAACTTGCGATAAGAGATAACTCAAATATGAATTGGTGGGGCAGTACGGCATTTGATCAGGGAGGGACAGATCCTTATCCTCTAACTCCAACCGGTTCATCTCCATGGGAGTATGCTGGTCTTACTGATGCCCAATTAGTCAGCGGAACTTCTTACTATATAACAGCCAGGGCAGTTGATAATGCGACAAACCAGGAAAACTGGTATTCTGTACGCGGAGCAACATTTACGTTTGATGATACAGGCCCAACATCCAAGATGTTATGTCCGGCAAACAACGGTTCATATAAAGCAGGTACTTTAAGTACGCTTTCAGGAACTGCTCAAGACGCGACCGCAGGTATATTGAAAGTCAGATTTATGCTTGAAAACCTGTCTGATAATTTAACATGGTATGATGACGGTGGTTCGAAGGACTGGATAGGAGACGGGCAGTACTGGATTGATATAACTACACAGGCTCCTGGTGGAGTGACAGTAAACTGGGAATATATTGAACCAAGCTTAACATGGAGTGATGGTAGATATTATCGTATGACATTAAAGTCTTCCGACACGATTGGCAATTTAGAACCATTCTATTCAACGCATACATTTATTTATGATGTTACAAAACCTACTTCAGTTATTACGAAAGCAATTAAACCTGATGATTCTGAAGTTGATCCTTTAGAAGGGCAATATGTAGAAAACATAAAATATATCAGAGGTACGGCTGATGATATTGAACCTGTGGGATATAATGCAAGCGGTATTCCCAGCGGAGGAGTTGATTACTGTATTATTTTGGATTCAGGAACAGAAAACCTTATTGAATCAGGCATAGATTATGTATGGGATGGTGCTCAGTCAACATGGACTTTATATACTGGTTCTCTAATCTGGAATCAAGCTTCCGGCGGAGCAGCATGGTATTCGGAAGATATGACAGGTAAGTGGCGTTCAGGGAGATGGTACTTGGCAAAATCACGTGCTAATGATAGTGCTACGAACGTTCAAGATGATACATTAGCAAACTGGACCAGATTTTCTGTTACACTGCCTGCTTCTCAATTTGCGGTTTCTGTTGATAATGAAACACCAGAAGCGGGTCAGTCTGTTAGCATAACGATTGAAGCAAGGGATACAAATAATGATTCGGCACAGAATTATCAGGGTACAGTCAGGTTTACTATAGATGGTCCTATCGGTGGTCCTCTTGGTCCTGAATATTATCACGATGGAGGGACTTACGAACAATATGAAGGATGGCTGCCGGCAGATTATAAATTCAAGAGCCAGGACCAGGGTAAACGTACGTTTAGTATTTCTATCGATTCCGAAACTTTAAAGCTTGTTAAAGTAGGAGCCAGGACACTTTATGTAACCGATGTTGCCCAGCAGACAATTACAGGGCAGGCTAATTTAACAGTTTCTCCGTCTGATCCGGAAAAACTTAGAATTATTGTTCCGGGCGTAAGCCGTGCTCCAGGCCAATCAAATGGTATTTCAGGTACACCTTCTACAAGAACAGCAGGAAACGCATTTGTTGTTACAGCTGACGCGTGTGACAGATACTGGAATATTGTTCCTTCAACAAGCACAAATGTTAGATTAACAACAGCTGATCCGTATGATTCACCTGCGCAGCAGGATAAACAACTGCTTAGCGGTGCAGGGCTTCCTCAAGGCACGACCACATACAGTTTGACCTTTGTCACAAGCGGTAATCAGAATATAACAGCTACTGATATTGGATCAACAGCATGGACTCAGTATACAACCCCTGTCTCAGTGCCGGTTGCTGCGGGGTCAGTGAATAAACTTCTAATGCTTGTACCTGGACAAACCAGGGCATGGGGTAAACCTCCTTATGATCCGCCGCACTTTGAAGGTGGGCGATCAACTACAACAACGACATCTCAGACTGCAGGAACTTCCTTTGAAGTTACCGTAGATGCAGTAGATTATTACTGGAATTTAAAAACTAACGTGACAGCAGATATAGAAATCGTAACTTCGGATCCTTGGGACATTCATCCGAGCACAAGGCCTTTATCCGGAGGGACCACGAGATTTACGGTAACACTCATTACAGCAGCCACTCAGTATGTTTCAGCAAAAGTATTCAGCGGTCCTTCCATTTCCAGCGATACTTCAAACGGTATTTATATATCACCGACAACAGCCGAAGATTTGCAGGTTTTGGTGCCCGGAGAAATTGCAGTACCAGGTAAGGCAAATGAACCTGAATCAAATTATTATGGCTCGGGAGTGCCTTACGGTAAAGATAATTATCCTTCAACCCTTGATGCAGGTACAAGCTATTATATAACGGTAAATCTTGTAGACAAATATTTTAACAAGGTAAAAAATGCAACCATGCCTGAAGTCAGCGTTGATATAGATGCGGATAACGATTATGCCATTGAAATGGATCCTATAGATGCAACGCTTTCAAATGGAACTAAACTCTTTACCGTTTTCTATAAAGTGTCTACTGACCAGACAGGTGGCCCGACGGATAGAAATGTTGAAGTTACAGATACTTTAGGAAACGGAACAAGTTATAATTCTGATACAAGCCCGGATATTGACGTAGATCCTGCGCCTATTGTTGGATTGCAGTTATTAGTAGATTCAAACGAAACCCCGGCTCCTGGAACTTCAGCTGGTAAGTCCGGAGTGCCTTCGACCAAGACATCTGGTACATCATTTGTTGTTACTGTCCGTTCGGTTGATAAATATTGGAACTTTAATTCCACAGGTACGGCAAATGTAAAAATACAATCAACCGATCCGTACATAGTTCCATCGGTTCCTTCAGCGAACTTGTCAGGCGGAGATCAGACAATATCCATCACACTGCGCAAGGCAAGGACAGATAATAGCAATATTGTTTCAATTACGCATGACTTGACGGCATATTCAGACGAAGAAATTTACTGGTCATCCCAGACAGTTTCAGGAATAGATATTGATCCGGATACAAATGATTCCAGATTAATGACATTACTCCCAGGAGAAACATGCCTGCCCGGACATACTAATGGAAAATCAGGGCCTCCGTCATCAATTACAGCAGGAAACAATCTTGTTGTTACCGTATATGCCGTTGATGATCAATGGAACAGGCTGAGCGGAGTTGCCCCATGGGTTGAGCTGGATGCATTGGATGATCCGTACTCAATACTGCCTTCAAGCAAGCAAATGGTTGAAGGTAGAGCTGTTTTTGACAGTGTAGCTTACAAGCCTTTTATTGCAACGTCGCAGAGAATCCAGGCGGATGATGTTGATGAGATATCACCGGTTTATGATTCTACAACAACGGCATTCTTCACTGTTTTACCTGCCGCTGCCAGCAGGCTTCAGGTGCTTGTGCCAAATCAGCAGAATGTTCCTGGTAAGTGGACAGGAGCAAGAAGCGGAAGTGCTTCAGCGCCTTATGGAAAGGATACAAGCTCTACAATAAATCAAACTGCGGGTACAGAATTCAAAGTTACGGTAAACGCATGCGATAATTACTGGAATGTGTCTTCAACAAATATTATAGTGGATGTTGATCCACTGATAGATCCCGCTGTTGATCCGTATGCAACTGTAACACCTTCGACAAAAACACTTATTAACTCGACGACATTTTCGGCAATTTTCTATACAGCAAATAACTACAGATATATAAGAGCTCAATCTATGACTGGAACCTTATTGCAACAGCAAAGCCAGGGCATAGATATTGATCCTGATGTTGCTGCCAGATTACAGTTATTAGTAGAAGGAGAAAGCGCAGCTCCCGGAAAACCCACGTATAACTTGAATTTATTTACCGGAGGTAAATCGGGAAGTCCGGATGTAATGACTGCAGGGAAAGAATTTAATTTAACAATACAGGTTACTGATGAATACCATAATACAAATGTAGATCCGGGGCAGGATATATATGTAAGATTGACTGCCGATGATCCTTACGATTCACCAAACAATGTGGAAGACACTTTAAACATAGGAAATAATTATTCATTAACAAAAACCTGGACATTGGTTACTGCTACTACTTCCGGATGGATGATTGCAGGTGATGATTTTAACCCTGGAAGCTATATTACAGAACAGTCTGCTTTGGTTGAAGTAGGTCCGGCACCGGATGAACCGGGAGAGGGCAAACCGCGTAAATTACAGATATTGCTGCCCGGAGAGCAAGCAGCCTGGGGTAAGTCAGGAGAGTTTGGTCTGTATACCAATAATTCAGGTGGTAAAACAGGGTCGCCTGCCGAACAAACTGCCGGTACGCAGTTTGAGATAACTGTTCATGCATGTGACCATTATTGGAACAGGGTTGACGATACATTATTCGGCATAGCTCCGGAAGAAGGCAATCCTGTTGTAAGTGTAGTAACTTCTGATCCTTACGACAGCAGCCCCAGCGGCCAGTTAACAAATGGCACCAGGAAGTTTAATATAACGCTGGTTAAGTCAGGAACATATACAATAACTACAACTGATATCGACTCGGTCGGTATCGAGTACGATGCATACGTAAGTTCGCAAGCATCAGTCGTTGCTTCAACTGCTACTATGCTTATGGCAATTTTACCTGGCGAAACATATGTCCCTGGTTCATCCACAGGGAAAATTGGGAAGCCTTCTATACGTACAGCAGGAACACCGTTTAATGTAACAGTGTATGGATGTGATGACTACTGGAACAAACGAATAAATGCTGCCGCTCACGTTGAGTTAACTTCGACAGATCTATATTATACACCGCCGGGCGCTGAAGACCTTATAGCAGGACAAGCTGAGATAGAATTAACATTGGTAAGCGCAGGAACGCATACAGTCACTGCAACAGATACTGACTTAGATCCTTTAACTCCTTATGAAGTACATCATGTTACTGTTACTGCTAATACCCCCACTAAATTGATTGTATTAGCTCCGGGTGAAACCGCTGTGGGTGGAAAGCATAATGTGGTTCCTTATGGTAAATCAGGAACGCCGGATACCCAGACTGCAGGGCAATCGCTGGTAATAACCGTTAATTCCGTTGATCAGTGGTGGAACAAAAAATCTTCGTTTACGTCTGTATGGGTGCATACAAATGATAGTTATGACATTGAGCCAGGCACACAGACTCTTTTAAACGGTACAACAACGTTTACTCTTACGTTCGTATCAGCAACCGATATTTATAACTGGAACAACTCCGGATGGACAGTAGCAGCACATCATGAAGGAGCAATGACAAGCTACACTTCTGCGAATATCCCTGTTAATCCGAATAACAGCACGGCAAATGACAGGTTGCAGGTATTAGTGCCCAGCGAAACTCCTGCACCAGGAAAACCCCCGTATACGGGTAATACCGGAGGTAAAACCAGTACAACGGTTGATACGCAAACAGCAGGAGAACCGTTTAATGTAACTGTCAGGGCATGTGATTACTGGTGGAACAGGCATTCAGGGAAGAATCCGACAAGCGTTGATTTGACAACGGGAGATCCTAATGACCCGATTCTGGATTCACAGGATTTAATAAACGGCTCAACCGTATACTCAGTAACTTTCATAACCAGAAATGATACCGGCTGGACAATAAATGCAGATGTTGCAGGTTATTCAAACTATACATCTCCGCAGATACCGGTTGATCCGGACAGTGCTACGAGATTATTGGTTTTACTGCCTAATCAAACAGAACAGTGGGGAACAGGCGACGGCAGGGATGGCGTTCCGATAAATCAAACAGCAGGAATTGCTTTCAAAGTAACAGTTAATGCATGCGACGATAACTTTAACTTCCAGCCTGCTGACGGGTCCAGCGTATGTATTGCTACTTCTGACCTTTACGATGTCCATCCGTCAACCAGACAACTGCATAACGGAACAACTCATTTCTGGGTAACGCTTTTAACTGTGGGTTCAGGTCATACTATACAGGCTCTTGATAAAGAGACTCCATATATGACATCCAATATTTCTGATTCTTTAACGGTAGAAGCAAATACACCTGCTAAATTGCAGGTTTTATTGCCCGATCAAACGCCGGTACCCGGTTCCGAGACCGGTAAATCCGGTACGCCGATTAACCAGACAGCAGGTATAGAGTTCAATGTAACAGTCCGTTCCGTTGACAGTAACTGGAACTTAGCGCCGGATAATTCATTAGTCAGGATTGAAACATCCGACAGCTGGGACATTCATCCGGCTACAACTTCATTGCTTATGGGTACTACAGTATTTAAGGTAACCCTGGTTACTGCAGATAATGACCATACTATAACTGCATTTGATGCCGAATCGACCCCGGTTCTAACTACGGATACTTCAAGCCCTGATTTGACGGTAGTTCCGAACAACAATTCAGCTTACTATAAATTACAATTACTTGTACCTGGCGAATCTTCTCAGTCCGGCAAATGGGATAATTCCGGTGTCGGCGGCAGTAACCCTGCTCCTTATGGAAAACAGGGTACGCCTACTACAAGGACTGCAGGAGATGAGTTTGTCGTAACGGTTAATCTTGTTGACAGATATTGGAATCAGCTGTCATTAAATGTGCCGTGGGTTGGAATAACAACAACAGATCCTTATGATACCCATCCTTCATCGCACACTTTATCCAATGGTACTACAACATTTAACATCACATTATTTACTGCTGGCAGTGATCCTCTTAATCCTAGCACATGGACTATCAGGGCAGCCGATGTGGACGGAGTGGATCCTAATTATACCGCTTATACAAGTACTGCCATCTATGTAGCTCCTAACGTTTGCAAACAATTGCAGATAATAATACCAGGTGAGACAGCTGCTCCTGGTAAGACTTCCGGCCAGGTAGGAAAACTTGATTCATCAAGCCCTGATACACAAACTGCAGGCGCTTCATTTAGCGTTCAGGTAAGGGCATGCGATGACTATTGGAACGTATGCAACGTAACTCCAAATATAAGCTTAACAACAACGGATAACTATGGGACATTCACGGATAACGGTGCTGCTTTAATTAGTGGAAAACGTACTTTCTCCTCAACTTTAAAGACAGCTACGACTGACGGATGGACGATTAATGCGGATTGTGGGGCATATACTGATTATACAACGGCTGATATCCTTGTAGATGTTAGCACTCCGACTAAACTGCTTTGTCTTGTACCAAACGAACAACATGAACCTGGTTCAGGAGGCACTGCAACACCGGGTAAGACAGGAACTGTCATGGCACAAACGGCAGGTGTTCCATTTACAGTGACGGTATATATAACTGACTCTGAATGGAACCTGGTAGAAAGCACGAGTGCAAAAATCGGAATAATAACGAGTGATCCTTATGACGTTCATCCAAGCAGTGCTTATACTTCAGACGGATACATTACTTTTGATACTGTAGAGTTCCATCGCGGCGTAGGCGAGTCATATACTATTAAGGTTTCAACAGCAGAGGGTAATGTTCTTTCTTCTTACATAACCCCTGCAATTCCATCAACGTACGGTACAGCACAAAAACTTCAGATAATGGTTCAGGGAGAAACTCCGGTTCCAGGTTCGTCTAACGGTAAAGAAGGAACGCCTTCTCAATGGACAGCGGGCATATCTAATCAGGTGACGGTCAGGGTTACAGACAAATATTGGAACAGAGTATCTGCAGGAGTTACTACCAGAGTTAAATTAGCGACAGATGATCCATATTATGTACCTCCAACAGGGCCGATTGAGTTCAGCGACGGACAGGAGGAGATATACACATCGCTTATAACTGCTACAACTACAGGATGGAAGATAACTGTTTCAACTGATACTGGTGCATCATATACAAATCTTGCACCGCATATTTCCACCAATGTAAAAGTTTTAGCCGCACCGCCCAGCGAATTGCTGATACTTTTGCCAGGTGAATCTTTATTGCCTGGTTCAGGAACAGGTAAATCCGGAACACCCAGCGTACAAACAGCAGGTGAAGGTTTTGATGTTACAGTGTACATTACAGATAATCAATGGAACGTTGTTGACGGTTCGACACAGACAATAAGGTTAACGTCTGATGATACCTATTCAGATACTCCTGCTGACCAGGAAGCTCAAAATGGTTATGCTGTATTTAGATCGACATTAATCATAGGAAATGCTGGTGCATTAAATACAAACAATAGAAATACAACACTAACAGCTCAAGATGTAACGCCTGGCTCTGCATTCCTTAACAATGGTAATACGACTGTCCCAGTAGGGCCTAGAGATACAACAGAGTCCACTTATTTAATGTTATTAATGCCTGGACAAGTACATACACCTGGAAATCCTCCTTATGCGCCTGTTACAGGAGGATGGTATCCTGGTGGTGCTGTTAACAATCCTCAGGTCCTCACAGCAGGAACATCGTTCTATGTTACGGTTACCGTTTGCGACAAATACTGGAACATTAATCCAAACATAGCGCCTATGCCTGTTGTAACAATCACAAAACAATCTGATTATACCGGAAATCCGCTACCGACCGCTCTCCAAGGAGGTTATAAACAGTTTGAATTCAGTTTGAAAAAAGCTACTTTATACCAGAACCTGGAAGGAAGAACTACCTTCTATGTTAGCGCAAGTGGATATATAGTATCCAGATCATCAGTAACTGTTAAACCTGCAAGCGACAGATGGCCTGACCTTAAGTATTTAGTAATGCCGGAAGGCCAGAACCATTTGCCAGGTTCACCTACAGGAATGAATGGCACTCCTACTCCGCAGACAGCAGGATATAGTTTTGATGTTAAAGTATACTGCACTGATAGATATAATAATATAATGATTGATGGCCAGCCGAACGTTGAATTAACATCTTCTGATCCGAATGATAATATAGGTTCAGGATTACCTCAATATTCATGGGATCCCAGGATACAGACACTTGTAGGCGGTACAACAATATATACCATTACACTCGTAACAGGAAATACTTCTCATATATTGACTGCTGAAGGTACAGAAACAGGGCAGTTTTATGATTTGGTTGATTCCGACAAAATTAGTGTTGATCCGAGAGACGCAGACAGGCTGCAAATATTATTACCTGGCGAAACCGCTAAACCTAATACAGGAATAGGTAAAGAAGGCACACCAAGTGTTCAGACAGCCGGACAGTTATTCTATGCAACAGTAAATTGTACTGATATATTATGGAATAAGAACTCAGCAGCTAATCCGGAAGTAACCGTACGTTCAAATGATGTATGGGATGTTGAGCCCTCTACAACATCATTGGATGACGGAGATCAGATATACGGATTAACTCTTGTCACAGCAAATACATATCATTATTTATTTGCATATGATACTGAGGAAATTTATGACAGTCCTCCTTATTATCAAGCTAGTACATCAACGGTATTTGAAGTCGGTGTTTCAACTCCAAACAGATTACATGTAGTATTACCTGGAGAAGATTATACGCCGGGTAAACCTCCTTATAATGGAACAGGAGGGAAACTTAATCCTCCCGCACAAAAAACAGCAGGAATACCATTTGCAATAACAGTATATGGAACCGACTATTACTATAATTTAAGGGATGATATGGGCGGACTCGTTACTCTTAATACTTCTGATCCCTACGATGATGAAACCCCCCCTATTCAGGGAGGATTGAATTACGGAATAAAAGACTTTAACTTAACAATGGTAACGTACTCTACTCAGACAATAGGTGCAACATACGGCAGTGGACAAATAAGCTCAGCAACTTCAAACGGTGTTTATATTAAACCGGGAAATCCGTCAGTTATGCAGATACTTGCACCGGGTGAAACAGCTTTACCTGGGGAGTTTTCTGGCGGGGAAGGAGCGGTTGCTCCTTATGGTAAACAGGGATCTCCTACTGTGCAGACCGCGGGTGTGCCGTTTAAGGTAACTGTAAATGCTTGTGACCAGTATTTCAATCCAATAAGCACAAACCCGGCAGTCACTGTAACTACAAACGATTTATATGACGACGTTGAATACGAGCCTGCACCTAAGGAATTGCTTAACGGAACAACGACATTCTGGCTAACTCTTGTGACCAAAAAAGTCACGGTTGCATCAGCTACAGCCAGTGGGTATACAAGTGACAATACCGGAAACATTGATGTTATTGCAAATAGCCCGTACTATCTCCAGATTGTTGTTCCCGGAGAAACACCAACTCAGGGTAAATATAACATTGAACCGATAGGTAAAACAGGATATCCTGACACTGACTTCCTGGCAGGAGCCCCTCTGGAAGTTACCGTGCGTGCGGTTGATGAGTGGTGGAACCTGACCAACTCAAGCCCAACAATTAATTTAGAATCAAGTGATCCGAATGATCCTACGGGCGTAATAGTTGATCAGCTGGAAACTAGCGGTGTTGGAGGGTCAAAGGTCTTTAACAATATATTCTTCGTCACGGCAAATACCTATTCAACTTTAAGTGCTTCATGGACTCCCTGTTTTGTAAACTTCCTGCAGCCTTATATTTCAACACCAATATGGGTTAACTCAGAAGCTACTTCTAAGAAATTGCTGGCACTGTTGCCGGGTGAAACGTACCAGCCCGGCAGTACAGGAAAGGGAGGAACTCCTTCGAATCTGACTGCTGGAATAGCATTTAACGTAACTACTTATGGTTGTGATACATACTGGAACTGGGTACCGGATGAAACTTCAGTTGTACGTTTGACATCTACAGATAATTACGATGATTTGCCCGTTGGTTATCAGAATACAGGATTGGATCAGTATGCAAAAGTTATAACAACGCATACATTATATACTGCAACTACACACACATTCCTGATAGAAGACACACAGACACCGACGATGACCCCGTATACAAGCTCTGTATTGACATTGGTTTCATCAGATGCTGTTAAACTTCAGGTGTTGTTGCCGGGCGAAAATTATGAACCCGGAAAACCTCCGTATATAACCGGTGGAGGGAAACAGGGTTCTCCTACCAGAAGAACTGCAGGAAATGCATTTACAGTAACAACTCGCGCTGTTGATAAATATTGGAACCTTGTGGCATTAGGAACGCAGGTCGGGATTAATACAGATGATCCGTACGATGTGCATCCGTCAACCAAGCCGTTGGAAAACGGAGTGACAACGTATATTGTAAATATGGTAACAGCAGATACGTGGACTGTCACTGCTGTTGATGCTGAGACAACCCCGACGCTTACTTTGTGTGTATCATCTCCTGTTTATGTCGGTTACAATACAGCAACAAAACTACAGGTAATTTTGCCTGGTGAAACAGCAGCCCCGGGTTTCTCTAAAGGAAAAACAGGAACTGTTTCACAGCAGGTTGCAGGCGATACGGCAAACGAGCAGTTCCCGGTTATAGTCACTTTGTGTGATAGTTATTGGAATAAGGTTACCGAAGGTTCGATGCCTTCCGTCAGCATAGGTTCATCTGACAGCTACTGGACACCGCCAACTCCTCAAACGCTTTACAAGGGGTCAAGACAGTTTGACGTAAATCTTGTGCAATCTGCAACTCATACATTAACAGCAACAGGCGGAGGATATACAGTGGGTACATCTTCACCTGTGTTCGTAAAACCAAACGAGGCAGGTCAATACCTTGTTGTTTTACCTGGAGAAACCCAGGTTAATGGTAAAAACACCACACCAATAGGAAGAACAGGTTCACCAAGTGCGCAAACAGCGGGTCAGGAGTTTTATGCTACGGTTTATGCCATAGATGACTATTACAATGTAGTAAGTACAGTTACTCAGAACCCGGTTGTTGCAACGTCTGACCTTAACGATACTAATCCAGGTGCAACTCCTATGTCAAACGGTGTTGCGGTTGCGTCATGCACTGTAAAAACAATGCAGCCAACAACTGTTACAGCAACAGATGATGCTGTATACCCGGACCTTACTACTCATCAATCTTCATCTTTTGACGTTATATCCGGCAATCCTATTAAACTGCAGGTTTTGGTCCCCGGTGAATCGCCTAATCCTGGTTCAGGCAGCGGTCGTCAGGGTACTCCAACTACCAGAACCGCAGGTGCACAGTTTGCTGCTACAGTCAGGATTTGTGACGACTACTGGAATTTAACTCCGGATACAGCCACTGTAAGAGTCTGGACTTCTGATCCAAATGATACAAATCCGACATGGGAAGGTTTAATCAACACTTCAACAACAGTCAATGTAACACTATTTACCGCTTCTACAGGGACTACTAAGACTTATATATACGTGGATGATATTGATAATCCGCAGGATCAACCAGATTTTGAATTACATATTTCATCAGGCATGACGGTAATGGCTGGTACCGCGGATGTTTTATTGGTATTACTTGAAGGAGAACAGTTTGACGGAGGAGACGTGCCGAATGGAGGAAAGAGCGGAACTCCTGATGTGCAGACAGCAGGAACTCAGTTCCCTGTCAAGGTAGCTATATGTGATCAATACTACAACAAAAAAGCTAATACACCGGTTATTGCAGAGGCAGACGATCCTATTGATCCATATTATGCAGTTGATGAGTCAACCAAATCACTTAATAATGCAGACGGCTATGATACGTTCTATTTCACTTTAACCCGGGCTGCCACATATCATTATATAAGAGCAACAGATTCTGATGCAACTCCTCCATACTATGATCCGAATGATTCAACGGTATTTGAATGTCTGCCTGCAGATGCTGATCGTTTACAGATATTGCTGCCGGGCGAAACAGCCGTGCCTGGTAAATGGAATAACGGAATTAATTCTCCGCCGTATGGCAAGACAGGCACACCTTCAGTACAAACAGCTGGTAAGACTTTTGAAGCAACAGTAAATCTCGTTGACCAGTTCTATAATATCCACCCAACCGCTTCTCAACCTGAAGTTCATGTGAATTCTTCAGATCCATATGATGTTGAGCCAGATACCTTGACATTGCAATCAGGTATAAATTATTTCGATTTAACTTTAAGAAAATCTTCGACCGATCATATTGTGACTGCTGTTGATATCGGCTCGACGTATACTTCGGACAGTTCACCGCAGTTTACAGTAACGAACTCCACAGCTGCAAGATTATTGGCTTTAGTGCCCGGTGAAACATATAAACCAGGTTCATTTACAGGAAGATCAGGTACCCCTCAAACAAGAGTTGCCGGACAGTTGCTAATTACAACAGTTTATTTAACCGATAATTATTACAACAGAGTTATGCTCAATGAGCCTGAAGTCCAGATATTAACATGGGATCCTCAGGATACCCAGCCCGGAAGCAATACTCTTGTTGACGGTAAAAATGAGTTCCAGACTTTCCCGAGGACAGCAGCTACTACATGGACGGTTGTTGCTGTTGACATTGACGGTGTAGGTACAGATTATATTTCCAGCACTTCTTCATATGTGCGCGTATGGCCTCATGATTTGCATCATTATAAGTTTATAAATACTGTTTCAACCTCGACCGCAGGATCGGCATTTACTGTTAAAGTGCAGGCTTATGACCAGTATCACAACCATGTTTCAACGGGAATAAGCTGGGATAATTCCGTCGGAAGATCAATACATTTCGAAGCAGAATCTTATCCTGACCCGCAAACCGCCACATTGCCTACTGATGCAGGTGATTATACTTGGGTACAGTCAGATTCCGGAACCGTGACGTTTGTAAACGGAGTCACATTAAGAAGAGCATCTGAAAGCACTTCGGATAAACGCTGGATAAAAGTGAGGGATTCGGCTGTTAGCACGATTTCTTCAGATGTTCCGGGATGGGTTTCTAATCCACAGGTTTATGTAAAATCCGGTGCATTCAGTAAGGTAGTAATATCTACAAGTACAGTTAATACAGGCACTCCTGTTCACGATACGGAAGTCTCTGCCGGAAAAGACTCTCCGAACCAGTACGGAAACATACAGATTATCGGGCAAATGGTGGATTCATTTAATAATAAAGTTTCTTCACAGGGTGTAACATTATATATGGAAGTAAAAGATGTTTATGGTTCAACAGGGACTATAAGGGAGAAAAATCCCGATGAAACACCCGGAACCATATGGTCCTCAACAACCACTGACAGTGCAGGCCGCGTTGGGTTGAGCCCCGCCTTATACTACTATGTATCCAGCAAAGCCGACGATTATGCGAGGATCTGGATTGCAACTTATGCAGCCCCGACTACTATACCTGCGGGTTTCTATTCACAGTACAAGAATATATCAGGCAAAATTGTAACAACAGGAGGAGAACCTTCAAAATTATTGTTCAGCAATGTACCGTCCAATCTCGAAGCAGGAAGCTTAACACCCGCTATAACAGTTGCACAGTATGATGACTTTAACAATCCTTCCAAATATGAAAGGACTACTGTAAGCCTTGTAACAAATTCACCTAGCGGTGAATTCAGATGGCCGAGTGATCAGGTAGTAACCCAGGTTGTAATTCAACTTGGTTCTTATGATGCACAGTTCTATTATTACGATGAAATGTCTTCTTATCCAACAGGAGAGGACAGCCGTCCGGGTAAATGGACCATACAAGGTATCAAAGGAGGATATCAGACTGCGGTCAGCAGTATAACGGTTGACCATTCCGAAACCGTAAAGCTTGCATTTGATAATCCTGTGCATACATTGGAAGCAGGATGGTTAGGGACAGAAACGGATCCTGTTTGCGAGTTTGAAATTGAACCTCAGGATCAGTTCGGCAATCCGGCAATTTCTACGTATACGATTTTCATCAATTTAACGTCTAACAGGCTCCCATCTCCTGATAATGACTATTACGATTTTTCATCATCAAGCGATCCATTCGCCGCTGGTATAACAACTCAGGTTGAAGTTGCAAGCAATACATGGTATTCAAAGTTGTATTATAAAGACACCCGTGCAAGCGAAACCTATAGCCCGCCGGGATCCGGTCCGGAATTAAGAGCAGATGAAACACCGGATAGGGCCTGGTCTTTAGCCACTCAATTAGTTGACATTATTCCTACTGACATATCAAAAACTGTATTTATCTCAAGTCATCAGGTATTAACTGCAGGCGTAACATCTTACAATTTCTTATTACAGACTCAGGACAAGTATTCTAACCCTTCAGTTGTACAGCTAGATGATGCAAATGACCATGTGCCGTACGATGGAATACTTTACAGCATAACCTCTAACGCCCCGGGTCAGCAGCAGTATAGAAGTGACAGATACGACTGGCAGAACAACACAGGACTTGCAGTAATAGGAATTGGTTCTCATACCACTTCTTTCTGTATGATTGATACATTATTAGGGAATTACAATTTAAGTGCGGATGAAGATATTTTATATGGAGGATTCGGCTGGACTGTCGCGGTACAAACTTATACGGTTATTGCAAACCTGCCTTACCAGATCAAGTTTGGCACGCCTCAAAGAAGGCTGATAGCAGGAACAACAATACAGTATTACCCTGATTATCAGGTTGGAACCACTACGGACACTGTTATAAAAGTAAACCTTGAGGATTACTTCGGAAATGTTTCTCCTGTTACTCCTTCAATGGGAGTAACTGTTATATCTGTAATATCCACAGGTACAATTAATTACGGTGCTGAAGCATCGGAAGACCCCGGTGCTACAATGTATACCCCTATTAACCCGAATGATACACCGCTTTCGCTTACATTAAACGTAGGTGAATCGCAGGCAGATTTCTACTTTAAAGGAACATTGTCTGGTTCGGTACCGCTCAGGGCGAGGATATCAGGCCTGCAGGATGCTTATCAAAGCCAGATAATTACTCCTAATGTTGCAACTCATTTTAGTATTGAACATCCCTACGATGAATCAAATCCTCTCTCTGTGCAAATACAGGGTAAGGTTACTGTTCAGGCCCGGGACCAGTATGGGAACAGGGCAAAAGGAGATACGGTTAACGGTAATTACTATGAAGGTACTGTTGTGTTCTGGAATAATGGAACGCCGGACATGTTTACAATGTCACCGTCAACCTATACATTCCTGATAAGCGGTTACGGGTCAGACCAAACTGAACCGGGCAGGTACGTACAGTTATCCATAACGGATCTTATACAGGAACAACTGCGTATAGGAGCAAGTGATTATGCAAATATCGACATAAACGGATGGACGACGGATGTGCGCGGTTCTGATGACGATGTGGTCACGGTTGGTGTCGTTATGAGCCCGACTGATTTTGCCCCTGATCCTTTAGATTCGGATAAAAGAAATATTTACCTGCTGTCAGATTCATTATATCAGGGAGACGGCACATTGGTTGACAAACCTTCTCCTGTACCAATGATAAGATTCTCGGTTCAGGTTCAGCCAAACCTGCCTGCAATTCAGTCTACGGCAACTTTAACACACGTTACAGTTGAAAGATTCGGAACTTTGAATTTTGACGAGATTACGGAAGTTTGTATATATAAAGATGCTAACGGCAATGGTCTTTTCGACGGAGATACCGTATTAGGGAATCCGTACAGTGCTATGGATTTATTCCTTTCAAGCGCTTCGTATGCTTATGCTACCCAGTATGAGACAGTTTTAACTTTAAATACGCCTCAGCCCATTTCTAAAGGCGCAGCACAGACATATTTTGTTTGCGTAAGACTCCCTGCAAATGCCCCTACGGGCTCCACTTTGGGCATGAGGCTTAAAATAGGTTCTTTAACCTTGGAAGGAGATGCTTTACTTGCAAGAAATAACTTCCCGTTTGATTCATTTGAATCTGAAGTTAAAACTGAGCCTGCAAAAGTACTTATAGAGCCTGTTGATATAGCAGCCTGGTATGATCCGGACGGAGCCGGAAGCCCTGAGCCCTTACAACAAAACAGCACTGTGCCCCAGGGCAAGGTCAACGTAGGTATGCTTAGAATAGGATTATGGACTAATGAATACGATGCAACTTGGGACAGGTTAATAGTCACCCTTACAGGTTCGGGTGATGATGATGACGTTGTATCCTGCAGAATGTTTAATGATGATAATGATGATGGGGTTTACCAGGATACATTTGATGATCCTATTTCTCCTGCAGCCATATTTGAATATGGACAGGCCGTAGTAGACATAGACAATGCATTGACTGATGACTACGGGAAGCCGGTTGGTTTAATCGGGCAGACTACAAAATATTTCTTCCTTGTTTACAATATTGCAGATTCTGCCGGTATTGATAATACAATTGGAGTAACACTATCTCGTACTAATTTCCAATTTGCCGGCGGAGCAACAATGGCGGGGCAGCATTCTACCCAGTATCCTGAGCAGTATGCATTATTCCCGGTTACATCGACGGTAGTAAGCATCCAGCCTACCCAGGATACTTTAATAGTCGAAGAAGCAGTAAGCGGTGGTGTTGTGCCTGGTGCAGTGGTGCAGGGTGATACTGACGTGCCATTGGTGAGATTAAGATTGCGTGCTGATGCAAGAAGTGTAATTTGGAACAGATTGAAAGTTGACCGCAGAAATGTTACCGGGTTAAATAAAGATTCGGATGTTTCAAAGGTTAAGGTTTATTATGACCGAGGAGTATCTTATCTTGCACAGCCCTTAAATGTAGATACAACAGGCCTTATTAAACTTACAACCACTTATGCAATGGGTTCAGCCGGCTATCTGTATGTGGGCAACGAAATAATCAAATATACCCAGCTTATAAGTACTATGAACGCTGTTATGGTGCTTGATTCAAACGGCAGGGGAGTATTGAATACCGCCCCTGTTGCCCATAATCAGGGTGAGCTGGTAATTGCAACAGGAGACGAAAAACTTAATATTGCTACTGACCAGCTTGTATCTGCAGCCCCAAGCGGTGGTTATGATTATTTCGTTTCTTCGACAGTTGAGCTCGACATCCTTGGGCCGGAAGGCGGGCAGGAAATTTTCTTTGACTATTCTTTAGGCAATGGAGGAATAGGAAAGACTTATTTCATAGCATATGACATCAGTTATTTCTCAACTTTAGGGCAGATACAGCTTGGCTTGAATGTTGAGAATACAGGTTATTTCAGAGTTAATTCTCCTAAACTGGTTTCTCCTCAGAATTTCTCATTTGACAGTGAAATCACAAGGGTAACAGAGTATGCTGATGAAGTTACTATCGTGCCTAATAATACGACTACTGTAAATCCTTGGCATCCGGAAGATGGAAAAGTCTTGACTCAGGCTACCACATGCCAGGCAGTCCTTGGTTTTAGCATGCACACAGATCATTCAGAAGCATACTTTAATAACATAACATTCAACCGTTTGGGAACTGCAACGGATGCTGATGTTGTGGCAGTAAAAGTATGGTTAGACGGGGACTTAAACGGATTCTTGCGTCCTGACACTACAAATGACTGGGTGATAGGAGAAGGTTATTTTGGTAATGCGGGAACTGCAGGAGAGGCTCTTGTCACGATAGCAACAGATACGATTGTTCTTGAAGGAGGCTATCCTGTGCATCCTAATCTGTGGCGCAAGATTACTACAGTAGCAGAAAGCCAGAAGTATTATTTTGTAACTTATGATATGTCAAATACCGCTCCTCCTGATGAAACTTTAGGCATAAGAATAAAAGGTGCTGATGCGCTCACGGTTTCAGATCCTAACACTATAGCAGAAACTAATCTGCCGTTTGACTCAGATTTAATCGAAATAGTTGCTTCCCCGCGTAGTGTGACAGTGGTTCCTGAGCCTATAAATGTTGCATACTTGGTTGCAAGCGCAGGCGCGCAGGATAGTACGATTTATGTGGATTCTGTAGCAAACTTCCCGGATGAAGGCGGCTTGGTTATAGATGGAGAAATTATTCTTTATACTAGCAGAAATACAGGGACTAACTCATTTAGCGGATTAACTCGCGGTGCATGGGGCAGTGCTGCATCTGCACATTCCAACGGAGAAATGGTTTCAAGGTCTTATAAACAAGGATCTGTTAATGCCCCATACCTTAAGATGACCTTATCTTGCGACGGCTTCCAGGTAAGATGGTATAGATTGAAATTCAGGCGTGCAGTGCCGAAAGGTTCGGGTCTTATTGGATATGATGAAGATGTTACAAGAGTAAAGATATGGAGAGATAACGGGAATGGTACTTTAGACAGAGATCCAGTGACAGGATTAATAGCAGTGGAAACTCTTGTATCCGCAAACACCGCAAAATTCGGCGACAATGTCGGAGGGCTTGAAGGAACTGATGCAGTAAGCTGGACTTTACTTACAGGCGATGGAGTGGACTCCGAAGGCGCATCGTACATATTAATTAAGACAACCCCGACCGTTTATTGGGTCACGTTAGATATAGATGAAACCGCAAATAAAGGCTCGGTTATCGGTATAGAATGCCAGGAAGTCAGCTATATGAAGATAGGCGCTTCAAAGATGGATGACGGAAAACATACCATTATAGACGGCGCTGTGTCTGATTTTCCTGGAGATCCGTTCCCGTTCCGCTCAGGGTATATGTTCTTATATGCAACCGAGGATACTTTAGAAACAAGATATGAAGCAATAAAAGCAGGTACTGTTAATCAGAATGATATGGATGTAGGCATGATGAGGCTGGAGCTTAAGGCAAATCAGAATACAGTAATATGGGAAGGCATTAAAGTGGATTTAATAGGAGATTGTGTTGATAAAGACGTAGCACTTGTAAATATATGGAAGGATTTGAATGATAACGATTATTTTGACGCTGGAGACAAAGCTGAAAGCGAAGGTAACTATATAGGAATGATTTCTTATGGTACGGAGCATTTCGCAGATAAAACCGTAACAATAACACTTAAAACCCCGCAGGTTATCTCCTCCACTGAAACTTCAAAATACTTTATTACATATACAATTGATTCACTCGCGGAGGTTGGTCATACTGTAGGCGTTTCACTTGCTTCAACAGATTATATTCTGGTTGATACCCCTGACCAGGTTGAATTTATATTGCCTCCTCCATATGAAACGGAGTTAGTAAAAATAGTCGAATATCCGGATACTGTTACTTTTGAGCCTTATCCATGGCATGACCCGGAAAACAACAGGGATATTCTTTATGGAAAAGAAGTGACTCAGGGAGATAGAAACGTGCCGGCTTTAATGTTCCGTCTTAAAACGGATGTCTCAGAAGCTGTCTGGAGTAAATTAAGGGTGGAAAGAATCGGAGTAGGTGCGCCCGGGCAACCTACAAATGCTTCTAATAATGATGTTGAATATGTAAAGATATATGCGGATTCAAATGGAAACGAAAAGTTTGATGCAGGTGATACCCTGATATCCAGCGGCAGCGATGCTTTCCCGAGCGATACTATCGGGCCGACAGTCGACATTGATTTAACTCTGCCTCAGACTTTACGCCCTGTGCCTCAGGTATACTTTGTGCTGTACGACATTGCTTTGTCAGCACATGCAGGAAACAGCATAGGAGTACGTGTTAAAGACAGATCGTGGATAACTGTAAATAATCCAAACAGCGTTGAGGTTTTCCCGACAACACTGCCGTTCAGTGAACAAGGATATTTCAATAGTTCCAGGGTTGAAATAAAACCGATTAAAATTATTGTACAGAGTGAAAGTGTTGCCCCTCTTGTTAAGCTTCCGGGTGACCAGGATGTGCCGATACTTAGGTTGAAATTTGTATCTAATTCAAATACTGTAAAAATATCTTCCATAACCATACAGCAGACAGGAACCATTGAGACGCCTCCTACGAACAATAACTATTATCTCGGTATCGGTGACGGAGATTTGTCAAAGATTAAACTGTGGATGGATGACGGTGACGGGTTCTTTAATGCAAAAGTTGACACGGAACTAGATAGCATTCCTCATAAGAAGTGGTTGATGGATCATGGTCTTGATCCGGAAAGCATACGCAATTTCTCGGGAGGTATGGCAATTCTCAGTTGCGGAATTAATGTATCGAATAGCGGTAAATCGTTCTTCATAACTGCTGATATAGGTTCCACTGATTTCGGAGATCATAATATTTATCAGCATACAGCTGGTGTTCAATTGGTCGATTTTGATGATTTATGGATAGTACCGGCAACGTCAATATCAGACAGTGATAATACTTTCCCGTATAAATCCGTCAATTTCAGCATCGCTGACGTGGCAATAATGATGGTAGATGTAAGGCCTGATAAGACAGGTGTCCAGGAAGTGGCCTGGCATAACTCTAATACAAAAGCAAGCGCACAATGGGAAATTATAAAAGTGGAGGCAGCTGACGTGCAGGCGTATAAAGCTGCTATTGGAAGCAATCCTAACAATGAAGATGCTACCATAGGCATGGGAGAAAAAGGCTGGACAACAACTACAGAAGACAGCATCGAAATACGAGGGCTTGCATTGTCTGAGCCTTTGGTTGTATTCCTTGCGGATGATTTATTAACATCAAAACAGGAAGGAAGCATAACAGTAGAGTTCCCTGAAGGCCATCCTAAGAGAGGGGAGGATTATATACCTACATCTGGATTTGATCGTTCAGGTTATATCATAGTAGGAAAGGAAATAATACAATATTCAGATTTGAGTGCTAACGGAGACGCATTTACTGGAATCACTAGAGGTGCTTTAGGTACCGAAATAGAAGACCATTATAAAGGTGACCAGGTAACTAATAAAGCATATTTCTTCAAAATTAAAGCAGTTTCCAGCCTTGCCGGTGAAACGCCTCCCAGATGGGGTGTTTTAAAGATTGACTTATCAGCACCATCTGAACCGAAAGACGTGCTTCCCGCACCTGCAAAAGCCGGAGCTGAACCTGCTACAGAAGGAAAGTATGAGATTACATGGGTACATGCAAAAGACTTTGAGTCTGGCGTTGAACTCTATGAAATACAGGAAAGAGTGGATACAAATCCTGTATGGAAGACCATAGATGTAGTCAGCGGAGGCCAGTTCAGTATTAATGTAGGCGATGGAGCAGCAGCTGACGAGGAAGGTGAACCTATAGAAGATGAATCAAGAGCTCAGGGACACTTCTATTATTACAGGATACGTGCAAAGAACGCAGCAGGCAGCTGGGGGGCATGGTCAGAGGCTTCACCTGCTGCACCTACGGGAATGCCGGATAAGGTTATATCATCAGTATCCAATTTCCCGAACCCAGTCGATACCCGTAAAGGCGGGGAAGAAGGTAAGACAAATATAGTCTATATTCTTAATCAGGATGCTGAAGTAACCATAACTTTGTATGATTTGCTGGGTTATATGGTTTATGAATGGAAGTTCAATCCGGGTGAGATGGGTGGTAAGAAAGGTGCCAATAGGATACCATGGGATGGTAGCAATGAAGCTGGCCAGAAAGTGTCAAAAGGCGGATATATAGCCCATATTAAGGTTAAATCAGACAGGGGTGTAATTACTGCAATACGTAAGATAGGAATAATCCATTAAAACCGGTTTTATTTGCTTATTTTGCTGCTAAAATATGATATTAACCGCATAGGAGACATAAGATAATAAAAAACCCTTGACAAATCAAGGTGTATCTGTTATACTTAACTAGAAGGAAAAATATAGTGTTTTATCGACGATAAATGGCAAACTCTGGGAAACCGGAGGACGCAAAGCCACGGAGCTAAAGGTAGGGGGCTATCCAAGCTAGCCGGGTTGCCGAAAAATTCGAGAATAGAGAATTATAACTCCCTATCTTTAGCTACCGAGTCCCGATTAACGGGGCGGTAGTTTTTCTTTTATAAGAATTAGCCCTCAAACTACCAAAGGAAAAGCAGGTATGCTCTTTCAAAATAAAAGCTACCCATTATTGGGTAGAAGCCGATAAAAGTCATCTCAATGTATGTTGGGATGATTATCCCGCCCAGGCGGGATGGCAAACCCCGGGAAACCGGGGGACGCAAAGCCTCGCTGTATAGCGAGTTTTAGCAGAACGCTGAAACACGGACCTAACCTTCAATTAAAATTGAAGCAAGGTGGCTGGGTTACCGAAGTAAAGATTACTGTACTCCTCTGACAGGAGTCACAGCCCTCAGTAATCATATAAATATTATTATAAAAATAATAATATAAAAACGGTAACCGGATTGTCCGTGGCGACAATTCGGTTTTTTTTATTTTAGAAAGATACAGGAGATGAGTAAAATGGAAGCAAAAAGATTTATCAAACTGATTTTGTTAAAGGTTGTAATTTTAGGTTTGGTATGCGTGGATGCGATTTCACCGGCAAACGTCTATGATTTGCACAAAAACCTGGTTACAAACTATCCAAATCCTTTTGATAGTCGGCATGAATCAACGCAGATTATTTGTAAAGTTTCGTATGAAGCAAACACAAAAATGATGATTTATGACCTTTTCGGTAATTTGGTTCGTGAGTATCCTTCTGAAAGAATGATGTCCGGTATTAAGAGGATTCGATGGGATGGAACAAACGAAAGCGGTCAGAAAGTTGCAAAAGGAGGTTACATTTGTGTTGTTGAAATCACAAATGATTCTAACCGAATTTTGGCAACAAGAAAAATTGGTGTGATACACTGATTAAGAACATAGAGGTCAGGGTAAAATGAAGGGAATTCTTAAAACGACCATTTTAATAGCGCAGAGAATAACAAAGGCAATGCTTTTTGTCTTTGTTATAAGCTATGCGCTGTTCCCTGAGCCATGTACCCTGTTGTATGCGGCTGCTACCGGAGGCCAGCCGGGACAATTCCTTTCTTGGGGAGCCGGTGCAAGATCTCTTGGAATGGGAAAAGCGTTCTTTGCAGTTTGTGATGATGCTTCAGCAACGTACTGGAATCCTGCAGGACTGACACAGCTGGATAGAAAAGAGATAATGGCTTTACACGTAAACCTTTTTGCTGATACAAGTTACGATTTCTTGAGCTATGTACATCCCACCCCGAAGCTTGGTGTTTTCGGAGTAAACTTGACGCGCCTTTTTTCCGGGGGGTTCGAAAAAATAGCAATTACTTTTGATTCAAACAAAGAAGATATTATAGATATACAGACTTTGGGAACTTTTGACGATTCAAGGATGGCATTTACCACAGCATATGGAAAAAAGATAAGAGAAAACCTTTCAGTCGGATTGGCAGGCAAGTATATTACTCATACACTTGATACATCTACAAACGGTTTTATTACTTTTGATACTACGGTTTTAATTGACGGAATAAATCATAAATTTGCGAATTTAAAACTCGGATTTGGAATACAGAATCTTTTAAGTACTAAATTCGGGGATACAGATGACAAGCTTCCGTTGATTTTCAGGACAGGCGCGAGTCATAAATTCTTAAGAGATAAGCTTCTTATTGCTTTTGATATAGATAAAAATATAAGAGCTAACATGGGTTGGCATTTAGGCGCAGAGTATTGGTTAATAAATTTTGCGTCACTTCGTTTGGGTTTTGAAGGTGAAAAAGGGATTCGTGAAACCACGGCAGGCTTTGGTGTGAAATATAAAGACTACGGGATTGATTATTCATTTGCATTGCATGATTTAGGGCTTTCACACAGAATATCCGGTTCCTGGAGATTTGGGCCTTCAATCATACATGACCGCGATGCTTTGGTGCGCCGTTTTGTTCAGGAAGGCATAGAAGCTTACAGGCAGGGTAATTTCTTATTAGCTATAGAAAGAATCGAGGCAGCTCTAGATGTTGACCCAACCAGCAAAGAAGTAAAGAAGATGTATAACAAAATGCATGTAGTTGTTGGATTTGTCCAGAGCGCTACGGGAGAAAGCGAAGAGGCAGTTTCTATTCGTAAAGGTGTAGGAGGATATGTAGAGGGCGATGAAAAGACAGCCATTAATGCTTTCCGTTATGCATATTACAAAAATCCGGGCAACATGAAACTGCTTGGTTTATTGAACAGAATTGAAAGAGATTTAGGCATAAAACTTACAGAATCGCACAAGGAAGACGTGGTAGGGTTTACCATAATAGATCAGAAGGTATATGATGCAAGACAGGCAATTATTGAAGGTAAGTATGACCAGGCATTAATAAAATGCCAGGAAATATTGAATCTGGAACCCGAAAACATCATAGCTCTTGAAATTATGGGTTCAGCGTTCTTTATGATGGATCAGGCTGAGAGAGCAAAAGAAATCTGGATGAAAGTCATAGAGCTTGATCCGACCAATAAGGTGGTTCCGGAATTTTTAAATCAGATGCAGTAATAAAATGAATATATTTAATTCTATATATAAATATATAGGTTCATCAAAATCATCTGGTACTCGGAGTGTGCCAGGTATGGCCCGTTAGAAATGTTCCCCAGGCATTCTGCCCCTTGTTACAGTGAATATTAGTTATAAGGGCTAAATTCATACTTAACGACGGTAACGAGGGGCACCCTAACGGGACGAGAAGGAATAGTTTATGACCAGTGGAAAGGTTAAGGATAAGGAATATTACTCTATAAATAGAGTTTTTTCTTGCTTTTCCAGTGGTTTTTTGAATATGTAAAACGATTTAAAGATTAATATAACTGTTTTAAATTTAAAGATAAAGTTATAGGAGGTTTAACAGAGTGAAAAGGATAATGCCCACGGCTAATAATTTAATTTTTACATTATTTAAGCGCTATGCTTTTATAATTTTATTTCTATTTTGCAGCATACTGCTCATCGGGATCTGCTATTCTCAGACAGCTGTTACAGATACAAGCCAGATGTCATTAATGGAGCAGGAAATAAAGTATGAGAAAGATAAAGCCGAGTATCTGCAGCAGTTTGTACTTGATAAAATCCTTGGCCCTGAAAAAGCAGTTGTTATAGTTGATATAGAGTTAGGCGTTGAGACAAAGGTTACAAAACAGGAAGCCCAGGAAAAGAAGACAGACAGAAAAAAAAGGCTTGGCGAAATGGAATATCTTTTACCCGGGGTGCCAAATCCTAAATCAGTAACTCAGGAGTCTGCACCCGGAGAATCTAAACAGGAGACAGGTGAAGCAAGAAGGACAAAAGTGGAAGTGCGTACAGTCTTAAAAAAGCAGGTAGTTACAATATTGCATGATGAGAAAGTAAGCAAAGAGAAACTTGATATGGTCAGAGATGCAATAATTGCTTCATTAAAAATCAACGAGAAACGCGGGGATAAAATCGAGTTTAGAAAGACTAAATTTACACGAGGCTTCTGGGAAAAACTCATGGATCCTTATGTTTTAATACCGGTAATCATTGCGTTACTGCTGCTTTTCTTCCTTTTTGGCCCGCTGTCGAGCTTTTTCAGGTCTTATGTGAGAACTTTAAGAGACAGGGGCGGTACAGAGGTAACGGTTGATTCAAAATTTGAAGGCGGGCCCGGCGAGGAAGAAGGCGGAGAGGGAAAAGGAGGTAAGGGTGGCCCTGGAACCTTGGCCGATCTCGAAGCACTTGAAGAAGAAAAGAAAAAGTATAAACCTTTTCATTATGTGGATGACGACAATTTAAAAAGGCTTATTTATCTAATCAGAAAGGAAGAGCCGCAGATAATTGCTCTTGTCGTCAGTTATCTCAAACCCGAGCATGTTAAAGAGGTTTTAAGTGCTTTGACCCCGGACCAGCAGGCTCAGGTTGCGGTTGAGATGGCAACTATCCGGCAGATGACACATGAACAGGTGTTAAACATAGATTCGGACCTCAAGGAAAAAATCGATTTTCTCATTGGAGGGCTGGATCATTTGCTGAATGTACTGGAGGAAGTTGATAAAACAACAAGAGACAATATTTTGGATTATTTAAGGGATGATAAACCTGAACTTTTCGAGAAGGTTAAAAAATTTATAATCACCTTTGAGGATATACCCAGTTTTCCTGATCAGGCAATGCAGTCTGTAATAAGAGAACTGAAGTCAGAAAGTCTGGCAAGGGCTTTAAGGGATGCATCGCCCGATATATTAAACAAGTTCTTTGCAAACATGTCCGCAAACGCTGCAGCGGTTCTAAAAGAAGAAATGGAGTACGGCAGGCCCTTGACTCAAGAGGAAATTGAAGAGGAAAGAAAGAAAATACTTGATGTTATTAAACAACTGGAGAAAGAAGGAAAAATATTTATTCGGGAGAAACCAAAGAGCATTATACTTGAGGGTGCCCAGGACATTGTTTCTGGCAGTGAAGAAGCATCCCAGTCAGAGGCTTCATTTGATGAATATTTTAATGCTGGAGTGGAGTTTTATGAGGCAGGGCAGTACGAACAGGCTATAAGCTATTTTGAATATTGCGCACAACTGGATCCCAATCAATTTGCGGTTTATCAGTATCTTGGGAACTCATATTTCTCATTAGGCAAAAATGCCGAAGCTATTGCAGCTTTTGAGGAAGCTTTAAAAATAAATCCGGATAATCAGGAACTAAAAAATTGGCTTGCAGAACAAAAAGGAGTGGTGGGTTAACAACCAGAATTAATAATTTGGAAACGAGAATAAAGCTGATATCATAATATAATTAATTTAGATTTATTTAAGCCTGTAAAATGGACTGGATAAATACTGCCTTTTTATATCGTGATTAAAACTTGTTGTAAATACTAGCAGTTTTTATACCGCAGAATTTCAGTGGAGGTTTGCAAGATGAGGTTTTTTAAGAAAAAAAGTGACGATAAACAGGATAATTTAAAAGAGCAATTAAATGAGCCAATAAAAGATACGAAGATTTCTCTTCCTAATAGAGAGGAGTTGGAAGAAGCATATCAGAAGGCTCAGGAACAGCTGAAAAATATTGAAAAACGAATTAGAAATGAGCGTGAAGAGTGGTACAAAAAAATAAAAGATAAAGAAGAAGAGGGGATAGCGCTCAAAACACAGATGGATATGCTCATTTATCGTACCAATCAGGAGAGGGAGAAGAGAGAGGGCAGTTTAAACCTATTGCAGGAGCAGATACGCAAGGATTTAAAAGAGATGGAAAATATAATGGATAAAGAAATAAGAGACTGGAGTGAACGCCTTTCGTCAAAAGATAAGGAAATAGATGAAGCAAAACACCAGACAACCTTTCTTGAAGCCCAGAAGAAAATGGATGCTGAAAATAAATTGAATAATATAAAGGCGATGCTTGATGAAGCAAATAAGAGATGCGAAAATATGGAAAGGAGTTTATTGGAAAGTAAAAATCAGTGGATTTCTCAGATAAAAAATAAAGAAAATGAAATTATTAATTTAAAAATGCAGATCTCCCTCAAAGATTCACAGCTGAAAATCGAGGATGAAAAAGCAGGGTCGCTTAAAAGGGATATGATTGAAAATTGGGAGATTCAATCGCATGATTTAGAGTCCAAACTGGAAAAACAAAGGGAAGAATGGGCAAGCATGCTCAGACAAAAAGACGAGGAACTGTTTGCCTTGCGCACAGCTTTGGATAACCGTCTAAATTCTATTAATACTGAAACTAACAACAGGGAAAGAGAGATAAAAAATCATCATTCAAGGATTAACGAAAAAATTAAAATTGTTGAAGACCATTTAATGAAAGAAAGGGAACGTTGGAAAGAAATATTTATTGCCAGGGAAGAAGAATTCAAGCAAACGAAAGCCTCTTTGATGTTAAAAGAGACTCAGGAAAAGGCTGACAGAGACAAAAATCTTAAAGACTTGCAGGAAGCAGAAAATTTGGCTAACAGGAAGATAAAAGATATTAAGGGAAAAATAGAAGAAGAAAAAGATAAATGGCAGAGGATTATAATCTCCAAGGATGAAGAGCTAAAAACCTTAAAAATAAATGCTGAATTAAGGTTAAAGGAAATACAAAGCGAGTGGGAGGAAAAAGAAAAACAGGCAGAAAAAGAGAAAAAGGAGTTGGCGAATAAGTTAGCAATTCTTGAAAAAAAACTTGAAAAGGAAAAAGAATACTGGAGGAAGGAATTAGAAGCAAAAGAATTGGAAATCGCGGAATATCAAAAAGACTGGAATAATAGGAAAAATGAGCTCATTTCAAGCAATACTGAGTATATTGATAAATTAAAAGCAAAGAAGGATGAATTGCAATTAAAACTGGTTTCGCTGAATGCGGATCTTGAAAAGCAAAGGTCCCACTGGCAGGAGATGTTAAAGAAAAAAGAGAAAGAGGTAATATTCTACAAAAATAAATTATCTGTACAGGAGTTGCAGGTAAAAGAGAATATTGAGCAGTTAAGGACTAAATTGCAAAAAGAACAAATGCCAATAGTTAAGAAAGCAAAGGATTTAGAAGAGAGTATATTAAGAATAACTGAACAGGGAAAAAATGAGATAAATGATAAGAATATTCAGAAACAGCAAATACAGGAACAATTTGAGAAAAAAGAAATTGAATTAAGTAACAAATTGCAGAATCAGCAGGCTTTAATCAAATTGGAGGAAGAAAAATATAAAGCCAGGATAAATGAAATTGAAGCACAGGCAGAGGCTGAAAAAAATCAGTTCATTGAGAAACTCGGAGCTTTAGAAAAAGAAGAAAAGGAAATGCTTCTTAAATTATCTTCGGCTAAAAGCATATTTGAGCAGGAAAAACATAAATTAGACGATGAATATAAATCAAAATCAGCAGATATTGAATCAAATATTATCAGGTTGAAGAGCGAAGAGGAAAAAGTAATTGGAAATACTGCAGTTGCATTGTCCGAAAAGGAAAAAGAGTTAATGGAGTTACAGCAATCTCTGGGAAATATTGAAGAAAATATAAAAAATGAAATATACGTAAACGAAACTCGGATAAAAGAGCTGCAGGCTAAACATAATAATGAGATAAATAAGAATATATCCGAATTAAACTATTTGAAGCAGGAAAACAGCCAGGAAGTTAAGCAAAAGGAAGAAATATTGCTGAATCTTGAATTAAGAGTTGAAAAAGAAGATAAAAAATATACAACTGAAAAAGATAAGCTAATAAAGGATTCGGAAAACAGCTTACAGGCATTGATAAAAAGGAGAGATGAAATACAAGAAGCAATAGACAGGGAAAAGGAAAGCGCACAAAATAAAATAGAAGGCGTTATTAATAGCATATCAGAATTAAAGGAAAAACATAGAATAAAACATTCCGAATTGGAATCTTTAAGAAAAAAATGGGCAAAGAATATTGAAGATACAAAAATCGTATTCAATAATAAATTAGATGATCTGAAGAGTGAAATTGAGGCTCAAAAGAAGCGAAATTATGATAAAGTGAATCTTTTGGAGTCAGAAAAAACAAAGCTGGATTATAAGCTGGATATGATAAAGGAAAAGGCACATAAGGAAGAAAATGAAATCGTTGAAAGATATAAGAATAGAATAGATAAGGTGCAGGAAAATGTCATAAAATTAGAAAAAGAGAAAGAATCCGTTCAAAAGGCATTAAGTGATAAATTATCAAATAGCAGAGAGGAATTGAAGAGAGAAAAAACTAATATTGAAAGCATAGAAAACAAGACAAAAGAAGATCTTCTGGCGCTTGAAGAAGAATATAACTCAATTAAAAGCATAAACCAAAATAAAATAGATTCAATAAATCAGGAATTGAAGAATGTGAAACTGGAAGGAAATAATAACATTAGTATTAAGAAAACCAAAATATCCCAATTAAACGATTATATAAAGGATATAGAATCTCAGACTAAGTTAAAGTTGAATAAATTGAAAGATAAATTAAATAGCAGGCTAAATGAAATAACGCAAAAACAAAGAGAAATAGAAAAAAGCAGTAAGATAAGAAAGAAAGAGCTCGAAGAAGAGTTAATATCAACGGATAAATTGATATCAGAATTGAGAAGTAAAAGAAACCTGAAAATAAACTATTTGAACGAACAAAAAATAAGGTGGAATGAAAAGTTGGCTGAAGCTAAAAATATAAATCATCAAAAAATAGAAAGCTTGAAATCTGAAATAGAGTTAAATAATAAATTACTAAATGATAATCTGGAAAAATTATTAAAAGAAGAGGACATTCTGCAAAATAGGATATACTCAAATAAAGAGCAGAACACAGCTGAAAGAGCAAATATAATTAAGGAATTTAGAATAAAAAAGGAGGATTTGTTAAGCATTATAAAGAAGTTGGAATCAGAGCAGGATGACGCAATAAGAAAGATAAGCAAAGAATTAACAGAAAGAAAGCAAATATCAGTAGAACAGGAAGCAAAATTAAATGAATTGGAAGCCAGCATTGAATTAGAAACTAAAAAATATGAAAACGAAATAGCGGTTATTTTGCAAAGAGGAGATAAGGAGTCTGAAGTACTAAAAAATGAGATTAAAAAATACAGACAGGATTATGAAGCTAAAATAAAGGTGAAGGAAGAACAGATAAGCAAATTGCAAAAAACATTAAATGAGAACGAGACAAAGTTTAACATAAGAATAGAAAACATAAAAGTAAAATATGAAAATGAAATAAGGCCGCTGGAAGTGCATAAGAATGAGCTGGGGCGGCTTTTATCAATGAAAAAAGAAGAAGCTGAAGACGAAATATTAAAGATCAATAATAAAATAGAAGCGTTGAATAATAACTTGAATGATAAAATAGCTGAGTATAAGTCAATGCGAACAATCTGGAAAGATAAAATCAACAATGCTAAAAATGATATGAATAGTAAAATATCGGAAATAGAGAGTGAACGCCAAAAAATAAATAATAATCTTAATGATATGTTGATTAAAAAGGAGCAGGAATATAACGAATATGAAAAGGGGTTACTAGCACAAACTGAAAAGTATGCTATTAAAAGCGAATCCGAGAATCAGAAAAATCAGATACTGATAGAGCAGATGCAAAACGAAATTGTAAACTTGGAGAAAGAAATTGAAAAGGATGAAAGAAGGTATCCTCAAATAATGAAAGCTAAAGAAAGCGAGATGGAATCTTTAAGGAAACAAATTGAGGAGAGGCAGTTATTCTATAATAATGAGAGAGAAAAAGCTCAAAAAGAATATGAAATGTATGAAAGCCGTATGGAAAATCGTATAAAACAGGCCAGCAGCCAGTTTGATCAATTGAAAGAGAAATATAAAGTTGAGATAGCAGAAATGAACAATAAGTTTGTCGCAATGCGCTCTGATTTGGAAAAAAGAGAAAGAGACAGACAGGAAAAAATATACAAGGACAAATTGATGTATGCAGAAATAAAAAGAAGCACTGAAAAAACAAAAGCTGAATTGGAAGAAAAGCTGAAAGATATAAAAATAATATCGCAAGAAAAATTGAGATTAAGAGAAAAAGAAATACTTTCGCTGCAGTCAGAATTATCGGACAGGGAAAAGACCTGGGAAGATAATTGGAAACAAAAAGAGAAGGAGTTGGAAGGCGAAAAAACAGTACTAAAAGAAGAATTGGATAATTTAAATAACAGGATAAGGGAAGAGAATGAAGTAATTAATAGCAAAATACAGGAGAAGAATCAGGAGATAGAAAATTATCGAAGTAATTATGAATTATATCTAAATAGAATTGAAGAAGAAAGCAGTGCGGATAAGAGAAGGATGGAGGAGGATATTAATAAGCTGGCAACTTATATAAGAGAGTTAGAAGATAAATACTCCCAGTTGCAGATAGAATGGGAAGAAACTTTGAATGGCAGAGAAAAGGAAATCTCTGTATTGAAATCAAATTTGGAATTCTGGGAATTGAGATCCAAATCTGAGGAAGAAAAGAGGATAGAATTATGGGAAGATGAGAAAAATGTGCTGGAAAATGAAATTAAGGAAGCTTCAAGGAAATTGTCTGAAATAAAAAAAGAATATATGGCTGAATATAATACAAAAGAGAATATGCTATTAAAAATTAAAAATGAGTCTCAAGCAAGTGAGCAGGAGAAAAAAACACAGTGGAAACAGTTAGAGTCAGATTTGCTCAATAAGCATAATGTTTTACTCGGTGAGATTGATTCTTGGGAAAAAAGAATAAAACAGGAAACAATGACTAATGATAAAAACATCAAGGAGCTGGAAAGGCGCATAGAAAAAATCAAGCTGGAGGCAGCATTAAAGGAAACCGCATCTCAATCAGCTAGGCAGAGGACAGAAAGAGAAATTCGGAAGATACAAAACAAACTGAAGGAACAATTATTTGCATTAGAATATGAATTGACAGAAGAAAAGGAAAACTGGTTAAACAGATTGCATCTGAAGGAAGAGGAAATAAATACATTAAAAATACGTCTAAATTTACGTGAAGATAGGAGAAATGCAGAGGTAAGGAGAAGGGAAGATGAAATTACCAAGAATATTGACAAATTAAGGGAAGAAGTGGATAACCTGCAGGATGAATATAATAAAAAGTTGCCGGGCAAAAAAGATAAGCTGGAATACTTAAGAAATGAGTTGGAAACTATTACGAGTGAAACAAGAGAAAAAGAAAAAAGATGGCAGGAAGAGCAAAAGATGAAAGAAAACTCAGTGATAAATATATTTAGGGAAATAAGCTCGGATATTGAAAATTTGGAAAATGAGTTAAAACAGGAAAGTGAAAGAGTGGCTAAGCTTATTGAAGCAAAAGAAAAGCAAATACAAAACTTGACAGAACAAATGACAGTTAAAGAGGAGGGATTAATTGCTGAACGTGAGCATACTCAGGAGATGCTTTCAGATTTGCGTTCAAAGGCAGAAGATTTCAGAAATAAAATGAAGCAAATGGAAGCAAAAGATACTAAATTAGATAGTATTGAAGAGACGGATGATTTGTTTACCAAGGGAATTGATTATTTTAATAATGCCGATTATGAAAATGCATGCAGTACGTTTAAAAAAGTTATTGAATTACATCCAAAATTTGCCGGAGCTTATCAATATATAGCTATATGTTATTTGAATATGAGCAAGAAATCAGAAGCATTAAAAATGGCTGAAAGAGCATTGGAGCTGGAACCTCAAAATAAGGAACTTAGTGAATGGATTGAGAATTTAAAGAACAATTAAATCAATACAATATTATTAGATTCAATAAATAGGAGGAAAAATGACTGAAGAAAAAAAACCTAATAATCTAAGAAGGAATCCGCCGCCTTTACCCGGACAAAAGGTACCTGATAAGCCGATAGTGGATGCGGATAAATCGGGTACGAACAAATCTCTTAATGAAAAACAGGTATCTAAAATGCCTCCAAAGGATGTAAAAAAACATCCTGTCAGGCCGCCTTTACCCGGAAAGACACAGCCAATGTCTCGTCCGGCTTCACCTGAATTGCCGAAATCTCATTACCAAAATCCTTTGGAACATAAGACTGAGCCGGTTTCAATTCCAGGGCCAAGGCCGATGCCTTCGCAGCCGCAGATGATATCTAACGAAGTTGAAGAAATGCGAAAACATATGGAATCACAGATTATGGATTTACAGCGTCAGTTACAGGAAGAAAGGGAGAAGTTGTTAATCCAGACGGTTCGTGCCAAAGAAGAAGAAGCTCTGTCTTCTAAAGTAGAAGAGTCGCTCAAAGACATTCAGGACCGTTTGCGCAGAGACAAACGGGAACAGGAGCTGCAGGAAACTTTGGCGAAAGCAGAAGCTCAAATCAGGGAGTTAGAGCAACGGATCAGTACTGAACGGCAGACTTGGGTGGAGACTTTAAAAACGCAGCTGGGACAGAGAGAATCACAGGAGAAAGAATTAGAACACCATTTTGAACTTAAGCTTAAAGAATTGGAGAGGCGCTGGCATGAGGAAAAATTGAATTGGGCTCAATCCATAAAGAATAAGGAAGAAGAGATTCTAAGGTTGAGGAAAGAAATGGATTCTTCTCTGGAATCAGAACGCAAAGAGTTTGAAAGAAGAATTACGTATTTGGAAAATGAAAGAGAGTCTCTTAAAAGAGAGCTTAAAGATTCCCGGGATGTCCGTCAGGAGGAAAAAAATAATCTTTTATCAAAAATTGAGACAAGGGATAAGGAATATTTATCGATTAAAGCTCAGCAGGCGATGCTTGTTACGCAAATACGGCAGGGTAAGGATAAAACAGAACAGTTAATGCAGGTTTTAGAGAAACTTCGTGCGGAAAAAAACTCTATGCTTTCGCAGATAGAATCGAAAGATAAAGACTTTTTTCTTATGAAAACCCAGTTCGCATTATATCAGGCCCGCTCTAAATCCGAGCAGGAAAAAGTATTGAAGGAGCTGCTCCTTATTAAAGAACGCGCACAGAAAGATTTTCAAAAATATCAGATTGAGATGAAAACCAAAGAAGATGAAATAAATTTGTTAAAGCAAACCGCAGGAACACGCCAGATGGAGCTGAAACAGGAAATCGAGAAAAAGGAGTCCGAAATAACATCCATAATCAGGCAATCCGAGGAAAAGATAAAAAATAGGGAAATTGAGCTAAAAAGCTTTTGGGAAAGAAATGAATCTGATTATCAGTCTAAAATCAGAGAGATGGAAGATAAAATAAGGCAAAGAGAGCAGGAAATATTCAATGTGACAGCCAAAAAAGACGAGGATCTTAAGAATGCACAGGAAAAGTGGGCTGAGAAGCTTCAGCTTAAAGAACAAAGGATTAGCGAATTTCTCACCAAGGAAAGAGATATGAGTGTTATAAATGCTAAGAATGAAGAACGAATACGCGAACTTGAGGAAAAGCTTCATTTTAACGAACAGGAGATTGAGATTGAAAGAAAAGAACTCCTGAACAGGGAAAATGAATTAAAGCAAATAATGAATCAAAAAGAAATAGAGGTAAAAGATGAAAGGTCGCAATGGTCTGCCAAATTAGTTGATAAAGAACAAAAACTTACTGAGCTGGCTGAAAGGGAACGCTTCCTTCAGTTAGAAATTACAAAAGGTCAGGACCAGATACATGAGCTTGTAAAAAGGGAAGAAGACCTGCGAAAATTACTTGATCAGAAGCAGATGGAATTTACAAAAATACAAGGTGAACTGTCAGATAAAGTAGTATCAAAAGAGAAGGATATTAACGAATATGTAAATAAATCCCACAATATGGAAATTGAATTAACGAAAAAAGACAATAGGATAAGCGAGTTGGATCAAAAAGTTAAGGATTTGATTTATGAAAATGAGTCGATTGAGAAGAGGCTGGCAAATAGGGAAAATGAGTTAAACAGGGAATTTAACCAAAGAGAGATTGAGATTAAAAATGACAAATCCCAGCTTATTGAACAGCTGAAAGTCAAGGAAGCAGAATTGGTGACTCATCACGAAAAAGTACAGGAGCTATATTTATCTCTTTCACAGGAAAAACAGAAAGTTAAGGAGCTGGAAGATAAAATTAGTCTTGCGGAAAAAAATAATTCTGAAACCAGGGAGTATTATAACAGGGAAAAAAGAGATTTGGAATCGCGCGTTGAGGCGTTTCGCAGGGAGAAAGATGATATGCTGGCTGTAAGGGAAGAACAACTGAAGGCGCTAAGGCAAAAAAATCAGGAAGATTCGAAAGCAAGGGAGATGATAAATAAAGACCTTCAGGCAGAGATTAAGCTGCTGGAAAAGGAGCTTGAATACCACAAAAGGGAGCTGGATAAATCGCGTAATGAGTTTTCGATAAAGGAAAGGAGCATCGAATCAGAACTGAAAAATAAAGAAAGCCTTTACAAACAAGAGATATTGATAATGCAGGAAAAATTATCGGATTTAAAAAATACTTTAGCAAAGCAGAGAGATGAGTTTCGCATAAGGCTTACTGAAATGAATGATGAAAGAAAGCAATCAGAAAGCGAATGGCATAATATGCTGTTGTCAAAGGAAAAGGAATTGAATGATTCAAAATCAGCCAGCCAGGCGCGTGAGAAAGATATTCGCGAGTTAAAGCAAAAGTACGACAGCGAAGTCATTGGCGTTGGCAGGGAAAGGGAGAGGCTTTTAAGGGATGTTTCAAATGAATTAGAGAGCCTTAAAAGGTCAATGAAGCAAGAGTTAAAGGAGATGGAGAATCAGTTAAATAACGAACGCATGGAATGGAAGAATAAAATAGAGCAGAAACAAAAGGATTACGAAAAAATGCAGGAGCAGTATAATGAAATAAAGAGCCAGCTAAAGGAAGAGCATTCCCGGAGAGAAGATATAATAAATAAGATGGACGAAGAATTAGATTTCAAATTGAAGGAAGAGCATGAAAAATGGGAAGCGGAGAAAAAAAATCTGGAACAGAAGCTGAAATCAGAAGAACTGGAAGAGAAAAAATGGGAAGAGAAGGCAAGAGAGCTTTATGCCCAATGTAATGAACTGGAAAGGAAACTGTCAGGAAACGATGAAGCCCAGAAAGAAGGAGGGGGTGAAGTCCAAATCTTGCAGGAAGGCGAAGGCAACCCGGAAAAAAGCGGCGGTTTATTTTCTTATATGAAAAAATTCTGGGATATCCTGAACGAGCCGGTAATTATTATATACAGAAGAAAGGAACCGTAAAGATCTTAATTGAATAGCATTTTGAAGAGTAAGGAGACAGGAGATATTGATGTCAGATACTTTTAGTGCTTTTTGGGAAAAGTGGGAAAAACAGCTTTCTGATCTAGAAAACCGAATCAATGATAAAAAAGCAGATAGAGCGGAAATTAGAGAAGATAGCTTCAGAAAAAGTATTGACGACGCTAAGGCTGGTACTCAAAAGGAAGTAGAAAAGCTGAAGGAATCCCTTAATAGATATTTGCTGGAAAAACAGAGTATGCAGTCTTACTTGGAAATGCAGGGTAACGAAATAGGTATATTGCAGAAAGAAATCGATAAAACAAAAACAGAATTAAAAGGCCAGGAAAAAAGATACTCGATTCAAAGGGATAACGTCGATATACTAATAAGAAATCTAGGTAAACAGCTTGTCTTAACTGAGCAGGAGAAGGAGAGTATCAGGGATAGATATCTTCAGGTTGAAAAAAATCAGAAAGAACTTAACGAAGAAGTTAAATTTTTAAAAGCTGACCTGAAAAAGCAGTGTAATAAAACTAATGAGCTTACAAATGCAAATGATGAAATCGAAAAGCTGGCAAAAGAAAAAGAGAATGAGATATCAGTTCTTTTTATACGGTTAAATAAATTAGAAGAAGAAAGAAAAAAACTAACGGATGAAATAAGACAGTTGAAACTAAAAGACGCTTTAAAAAATGGCTCAAGAAAACATAAATATGAGGGAAATATATTTAAAAAAGTATTTAAATGGCTTATAAAGCCCTTAGTAAACGTAGATGTCGAGAAATAGGGCGTTTGATAGTAAAGGAATTGGCATAAGTTTGCCGGGTCGGCAGATTTCTCAGGAGAATTAACAAAAGCAACTGTAAATTGAATTTATAATTTAATTTATATTTGTGGAGTTTTTCTATTATGGAAATTTTGCCAGGGTAATTACAATGAAGAAGTTTGCTTTATTTTTTTTGTTTGCTATTATTTATAATACAATATTATATGCAGCTCCAGAGGCTGTTACGGATCTGGCAGTGGTTAATGCCGGGTTCGGGCACGTAATACTTTCCTGGAGCACGCCTTATGATAATGCTTCAAGTACTACCGCAGCATATTACGAAATACGCCTTTCTACCAATAATGAGATAAACTCAGAAACAAAATGGGATAATAACTCATCAGTAACAACATATCCTTACAGGGTAGTTTTTACTACAGCCGAAGTGGTATCCGGAGAAAGAGTCTTAACCACGGTTTCCGGCCTGGTTAACGGGGGAAACAACTACTTTGCCATTAAATCTTCAACGGATAACATTAATTGGTCAGTCATAATAACCACCTATGTCAGCCCTAACGGAATCCCAGTAAATACAAATCCTAACCTTACCACTAGTTACAATGTAAACGGAAATGCCACTGACGGATTCATAGTAGACAGCTCAACTCCTACGCTATTTTGGAATGCTCCTAATGCAGGAGTGGGCCCTGATGGAACAAATGATTCCGATTACGGAGATACTATATCGGATTATTACATAGACATTTCCGAAGATAGCAATTTCTCCATTAAGTATACCACCGAAGGGATAACAGCTGCTTCGTGGATAACATATACACTCAGCGAGAATACAACCTATTGGTGGCGGGTAAAAGCAAGGGATTCCGGGGGTGCATACTATACCGGCTCCATGATCGAAAGGCGTTTTATTGTAAACGCGGTAAACGGAGCGCCGTCGGATTTCAGCCTTACAAGCCCGATAAACAGTTTTATGTGGGAGACGTCCAAACGTCCGAACTTTACCTGGCAGCCTTCAATTGACTCAGACCCGGGCGATACGCTTACCTACACCGTTTTTTATTCTACAGATATTAATTTCGACGTCAATGTTACTACACAAATCCCGAATCGTACAAGCAGCCCGTACACCCCGACCTCTGATTTAATCGAAAATGCCACCTATTACTGGAAAGTGTATGCTGTCGACTCTCTGGGGAAATATACGGTGAGCAGCTCAACAGGTATTGTGATTATAAATGACGACAACGATGCCCCTACAATGCCAACCCTTTTGGAACCGATTAATAACGTGGTAATAAGAATTTCTACCCCAACTCTTGTCTGGCAGCAATCGGTTGAGCCTGACCCGGGCGATTATGTGACTTATACCATAAGATACTCTTCTTCAGATCCCACGCTTAATCTCGAATATAGTTCAATTGGAAGTTTGCAGACGACAAATTATATTCTATCTTCATTAGCAGAAGATGTTACATATTGGTGGAGGATTGTATATGAAGACCACGGCGCTCCTATAAACTCTAACTGGACGTCCATTTCATCCTTTACGGTAAATGCGGTCAGCACTTCGACTTATTCGTTCAGTTTATTTGCCTCCTCCGGCATAATCAGCAATTTAAAACCGTTGTTTGACTGGTCCGACGCAACTGATCCCGACGGTGACGATTTCACGTATACGTTCTTTTGTTCGTCATACTCTAGTTTCAGCTCTTACATATCGTCTGCCGGTTTAGTAACCTCATCGTTTACACCCATCGACGATTTAGAGGAAAACAGAATCTATTACTGGAAGGTACAGACAATCGATATTTATTCTGCCGTAAGAAACAGCGATATATGGACTATCGGCATTGACGTAAATCCGGAAAACCCCGCGGATTTCATTTTAACCAGCCCCTCGAACGGGAGCCAGATAACTGATTTCCAGCCTCAATTTGACTGGTCCGACGCATCAGATCCTGATCCTTTTGACATTGTTTCAAACTATAAGCTGTACTATACAACAAGCTCCGATCTCAGTGCCGCTCAGGAAGTGGATGTAACGGTTTCTTCCTATACGTTTTTAGTAAATTCAGCATACAATAACAAAACATTTTATTGGTGGGTTAAAGCAATCGCGGATTTAAGCGGCGAAACCACTACCCAGATACGCAGTTTTAATGTTCTTAATAATCCGCCGCGAACGTTTAACCTTGCGTCTTCAAGCGGTATAGTTAATACCCTTGCGCCTCTTCTGGACTGGGAAGATTCTAGCGATCCGGAAGGAGACTCTTTTACTTATACGCTTTATTATTCCCTGGATTCCGGTTTTAATACGTATGAATCCTCTAAAGGGATTATTTCCTCACAATTACAGCTTCCTGTTTTAACTGAAAATAGCACATACTACTGGTACGTTGAAGCTATTGACAGCTGGGACAATACCAGGCAATCCAACCAGACCTGGAGCATTAACGTAAATGCTGATGATGAATATCCGAATCCGTTTGATTTGGTATCTCCAGCGGATAGCTCCAAACTGGACACCCTGCGCCCTCAATTCGATTGGGAAGATACAATAGATCCGGATATAAACAACGCTATTTCTTATGTTCTGTGGTATTCAACGGATTCTTCCTTTACTTTCAGAAATGAGGTAAGTGTTACGGGAGCTTCGGATTACACTCTGCAGAAAAGCCTTTCGTTCAGCGCCAAATATTACTGGAAAGTATTTGCTGTAAGCAGCGACGGACAGCAGACAGAATCATCTTCCACCTGGATGTTTACCGTAATGGATGAGATAAGGCCCAAAGCACCGGCTAACTTTGAAGCTGCAGTCAGCAGTAATGCAATGGTAGTTACCCTTACCTGGAATGCGGTTACACAGAATACTGACAACTCCACGCTGACAAACCTTGCCGGTTATAAAGTATATAAGTCATTTAGCATCAATAATATATTTACGGTTTCTGTGGCGACTACAGTCAGCTTAACAACTCTTTCATGGGTTGACGAAAAAGATAAAAGCCAGACAGTTTATTATATGATAAAAGCTTATAACGACTGGGATATTGACGGTCTTCCTTCGTCAATTAAAGAGGTAGGGGAAGAAGGCCTTGACCTGATATATCCTGAAGACCAGAGTTTGACCATCTCTTATAGAGCAGGCAGCATATCTCAGGCAATAAGCATAGAGGTTACCAGAATATCGGATGATGAGGATGAAATTATTCTAGGGTCCTACATGGTTACTGCCCGTGATGCAAGCAATCAAGAGATTGATATGACTTTCGGTGAGCCGTTAACTTTGACTTTCAGGTTATCCACATTTTCTGCTGCCTTGAAAAAAGAAGCACCTGCTTTTGGCTCAAGTTACGTTGGAGTATTCTGGCACAACGGTGTTGAATGGGTATACATTGGGGGGCAGGAAAATGACGGAAACGTGGTTGTAAGATCCCCATATCTGGGAGCTTATCAGCTCAGAGTTGTTTCAGGAGCCAGCGAGTTCAGGGTTTTAAAAACATGGCCGAGGATTATTACTCCGAATAATGATGGAAGAAACGACGCGTTTAACGTTACGTTTGAAAACACTACGTCCAATGAAACTAAAGGATGTATTTACGATTTAAACGGAGCTTGTGTTGCCAAGATGGATTCAGTGACTGATGCATGGCTTACATGGTCGGGTAAATTCGATAACGGGGAAGACGCCCCGGTGGGGATTTATCTGTATCAGGTAAAGTGCGGTGCAAAAACTTACAACGGCACAATGGTGGTGGCAAGATAACGAGGAATATGAAGATTTTCAGGTTTTTAATCATCATTTCCTATATTGCATACGGTTCTGCGAGTGCTTTTGCTGCGTTTGAGAACAACTCATACGGAGCACGAATCAACTCTTTGGCTGGAGCCTTTGTATCAGTAGCTGATGACAGCCAGACAGTGTTTGTTCAGCCTGCAGGCCTTGTCAACCTTGAAAGGTCGGAAGTGTCTTTAAGTTATGGACGGCTTTTCTGGGGGCTAAATGACGGTAGTGAAATTATAAGCCCTGTACTTTCATTCGGATGGCCGATAACCCAGAAAATCGGAGTAGGTTTCGGGTATAAAAGCATTGAATTAATAAACACATATACAGAAAGGACAATAATCGGAAGCGTTGCATACAGATACAAGGATATTGGCAGTGCCGGGTTGAATTTAAAGAGCCTTGGCGTTGCATATAAGACCGATGAATATACACGGACAGATCCGGTTCTTTCAAATAAAAAGAATAAAAGCGCTTTTGATATTGACTTCGGAATATTTTGTGATAAATTTGCACCGTTCAGCTTTGGATATACGAGGGGAAATATTCTTGGTGCCGACATGGGAATAAAGGCAAAATCCAAAATTTCAGGTACTGACCGCATTGGTGTAACGTATAAAGAAGAAGGATATATGGCTACTCTGGAGAATGTGAGGATAAAAAGCAGGGATTATTTCCTTCTGGGTATTGAGAAAATGCTATGGAATAACATTATGGCATTCAGGTTCGGTGTCGGGTGGGGAAATAACGAATTCAGGAAAATAACCACCGGATTCGGTTTTGATATGAAGCAATACAGCTTCAATTATTCGCTGGATTATCCTTTGAATGGGCTTGAAGGAATAGCAGGAACACACTATTTAACAGTTAATTTTAAAATGATTAAATTAAAACGCAAAGAGAAACAACCGAAAAAGAAAAAGGCCAAAAAAGAACCGGTAAAAGCAAAAGAAGAGAAAAAAGAAATAAAGGAAGAAAATAAGGAAACAAAAAAAGAAAAAGAAAAGGAAGAACAGATAAAGAAGCTAAAGGAAGCTTTAAAAAAGAAACAGGAAGAAGAACAGAAAATCAAAGAAGCCGAACAGGCAAGGAAAGAAAAAGAGAAGTTTCCTGTTTTTCCGAATACTGACACTGTTTTCGTGCCGAATAATTTTTATCCATTGGTGCCTGTTTTGAGTTTGGACCCTTTGACTTCCGAATATATTGAAGAAAAAAAGGAAGAGCCGGAGCCTGTTATTCCTGAAGAAACAACACCCAAGGTTTTACCTGAGGTTATTCCGGAAACAAAAATAGAAGAATCACCAAAAGAAGTTAAAACAGCCCAGGAAATAGCACCTAAACCGGGGCCGGAAGTGATAGAAAAAGAAGCACTGGGTATAGAATCCCAGCCTGCAGCGGTTCCGGGAGTAAAGCCACAGCCAGAAACGTCAGTAAAGAGAAAAGAAAAAAGGATAAAGCCTTTGCTTGAGAGCCATAAAGTGAAAGCAGGCGAGACTTTACCAAGCCTGGCACAGAAGTACTACGGAAAAAAATCCGAATGGATTAAAATATACGAAGCAAACAAAGACAAGATCGAAAAGGGCTCTATTAGAGCAGGACAAATACTTGTAATACCATAAAAATCAACGAAAAAAAATCGGAGGAAGAAATGGACGAATTTAAAGACCTTGACAAAGAGCTTTCGAGACTCAGGGAAGAGCTGGAGTTTCAGGACGAGTGGGGAAAGGGGATGCACTTTCCGTCAGAAGGCGATTACTGGAGAAAAAGGCTTGAGGAAGAGAAGCATATCTGGTCCAGGAAGATGAACAACAAGGATGATGAAAAAAAGTATTTGCAGGAAAAGCTGCTTCAGCAGAAAGCCCAGATAGAGGAATATAACGGCAAGTTAAAAGATCTGGAAAAGAAATTTGAAGACGACGTGAGACGCTGGGAAGAAAGGCTTAAATCCAAAGAGATGGACCTTGTAATGGAAAAGAACAGGCTCATGTCTGAGGAGAAAGTAAAAGAAGCCGAGATAGAAACCCGTAGCATGCAGGAGAAAATATCGGACCTGAACGCGAAAATCGGCGAGATCAAGGACCAGGAATTAAAGGAGAGGTCCAAGATTTACGAAGATTTTTCGCACGAAAGGAGCAGGTATGAGGAAAAGATTAAGTTATATAACGATCAGATTGTTGTTTTAAAGGGCCGCATTTATGAACTGGAAGAAAACCTGAGGCATAAAATTACTGAGTATGATAAAATCTGCCAGGATTATGACCAGAAAATAAAAGAAACAAAACATGCAATAGAAGACCTCGGCATCATAAAAGAGACCTTAAATAAGGAAAAGGAAGGCCTGAACGAAGAACTTACAAACCTGAAGCAGAAAGATGAACAGGAAAAAAACGAAATGAAAAGCACCTTTGCAAAAATAAGCCAGAATTTCCTGCGTAATGTGAATTCTTATCTCGGTCCCGTGTTTGCACTGGTAAACCTGATTATCGATGGAAAAGTCACAAAGTCAAGCTGGAGGCTTGTAAGGGATGCGGTGCAGAGAACGGAAAATGAACTGGATTTGTTTGTAATAAATTCGGATCTGGAACGTTCCTACAGCAATCTGTTTACCCTGGCTGCCATTTTACCTAACCAGGAACTGCCTTTCTGGAAGAACATGGCTGAAAGGAATTCCTTCAAGATTAAAATATTAGATAATAATCATGCAAAAGATGATGTTTTAAAATCTAAACCGCAGATTTTGGTGATTTCCAGCCAATACCTGAAAACCGCGAAAAAAATCAGGAAACTCTGGCCGTTTATACCAATAATTATTTATGGCGACGTGGAAGCAAAAGCCTCCAGAAAGCTTGAATCAAAAGGTTTTATTGTTGTGGGTGTGCCGTGTCTCGTGGAAGAAGTCTCGGAGATTGTTAACAAGGCAGGTAACCACAGCGTAGCATGGCCTGAATTCTGGAATGATTTAAAGATCAAAAAGTCGCATGCTAATCCTGTGCTGGTATTTAGTTTCCTGTTTTTATCCGTAATTGCGGGTTATTTTATAAGGAAACACTATTTAGCCGCTGCATCTTACATATCTTCGTATGATGTGGTTTACTCGAAACCCACGAACATAGCCTTTGACGGCGAATATATCTGGATCTGCGATTGGTTTGGCCAGAGCATATACAAACACAAACCAGGCAAGAAACTGGAGTTAGTAAAAATATTCCATTTCCCGGAGAAACACATTACCACCATAAGCTGGATTAACGGGTACCTGTGGTCAGCTGATCCGTGGAATAAAAAGATATACAAACATAACCTTGATGAGAATCTGACTATTTTGGATTCATATCCAATCTCTGGAATTTCGCCGAGCGCCATTTGTGGATATAATAATAAACTATGGTCCTGCGATGCTTCAAAAGGGGAAATATACCTTCATGACATCGAGAAAGACCTTAAAATCACTGCTACCTATAAAAGCCCCGGGACAAGCCCTTCCGGATTGTTTTTTGATGGCGAGAAACTATGGAGCCTGGATTCACACGAAAACAGGATATACCGCCACAACATGGATGGTGATTTAACAGTTGAACATGCATATTTGCCCCCGAATTATGAACAAAAGGGTTTTAATTTAAGCGGTATTAGCGGAGACAGGGACAAAGTATGGATATGCTCGGAAAAAATGGGAAGGATATTTGAATACAGCAAGGACAATCTTCTAAAAGTTAAATAGGGTCTGATGATAAACATAGCAGACAAGGGTTTACTGAGAAATAAGGAGCCGAATGAAAATCCGGCTCCTTATTTAAGGTTTACCCACCCTGATGGGGACTCAGGATGGGTATGGAGATGGCTGATTCTTTTATAGTTTTATAGCAATGTGGTATATTATTAGCAAACAGGCTGCTACTTCGATAATTATCCCGAAATCTAAAAGTAAAATCTCCAAGTCAAAAAGTGATATTATCTGGTTGTTCAGTTTTATCAGTAATTTATGATTGTTGTTTTTTTCGATTTTTAGCATAAAATTCCCCACCCCCTAAATTTAATTGGCAATTCCATTGCCGCAAAATTCCCTTTTTTCCAGTTCGACTATTCTTTTTATTATTAAATCGATAATTCTGTTTATGCTGTCGGTTTCAATATCTTTTAGTAATTCCTGGTTTAATCCCCTGAGAAAGTCGACATTTTCGATATAATAAATTAAAGATATAGCATCCAGTAGTTTTATATTTTGTACTAGTTTGGCGCTAAACTTCGTGTTATTTTTTTCCACGAGAAGCTTTGCCATTAATTCGTAATTCATAACATAACCTCCGATACAGTTTACTACGATGTTAAGGCTCTGATTTTTGTGTTAAGAAGCTTCTCAATATGATGCTTCTTTCTGATTGTAGTAATTCTGTCTAATTCATTTTTCAGTCTTTCAAAGTAAGCCACATTGTTCATATTCGCTATCAGGTTCTGAACGTCAGAAAGGCTCAGGTCGTTAAATACTTTTAAGCATAACCTTGTTGGATATTTGTTAATCAGCATTTTTGCAAGTTCTGTGTAGTTCATTTCATTCACCTCCCGTTTTAAGGCAAAGAAAAAACCCAATCCCATTATTAAGTCGGGATTGGGCTGTATCTTCCCAGATTTATAATATTGTTGTCGTTGATAGTACCCCTGGGTAATAATATCAATGTATATAATAATATTAGAAATATATAGTTAAAATCAAAAATACAATTAAAGACATCAAGTTGTTTCCGGACTTGATGGTTTGATAAGCCGCGGATGCTGTAACATTTGTTATCAGGCGCGTTATTATTTGCGTTAGTACCTCTTCTTAAAGTTGGTAATTTTGTTAGAAGCGTAGCATTACTGGATGAATCCCGCCTGCTTTTGTTATCCTTATCCTGTGCGGTGTTTAAGGGATTACTTATAGCACCTAAAAGAGGGTTGTGTTCAACAAATACGTTTGTTACCAGCTTTACCGACATGGTAATTAGCGCAAATGGCTCAAACACCTTTGAGTGCTTTTTCAGGGCATATGTAACATCATCATAGGTATCCGGATGGATAATCAACTGAGGGACTATTCCATTCAGTGAAAAGCAAATAATGATTGATAATACAATAAGTTTCTTCATTTTATTAGCCTTGTTTTTGTTCCTTTTTTCTTGAACAGATTCTGGTTCTGCTTATACCATATATTATCGTGAAGTTATGCAAAAAATTAGGAAAATCTGTGAATTTTTTGGAAAAAGAAGGATGTTTTTTTGGGTGTTTTCGGTAAAAAAAAATCCGGTTTGAGAGTAAATATTGGGAAAAATTTGTGAAATTAAATTAATCCTTCGACGTACTCCGCGATTGCGTCCGATGCTGTAAGGCCCGGGGATTCGATACCAATAAGGTTAATCAGTCCTTCAAGCTTCTTTTCCTTTTCGTTGCAGATAATGAAGTCCCTGAAGCCGTCTTCTGGCCCCTGGAGTTTAGGCCTTATGCCTGCCGTGTCGGGATACAGGGCGTCTTCCTGTATTGATGGGAGGTATGTTTTTATGGATTTTTGGAAAGCTTCTTTTTGCGCTGTATCAATCGAGTAATCTATTGTATCGATGTATTGTGCATTTGGGCCAAACCTGACACTTCCGGCCAGGTCTATTGTTAAATGTATCCCAAGATGCTGGACATTCACTGAAGGCACCGGGTATACCAGCCTTTTAACGTTAAATGCCTGATTTGTCCTGAAATAACTTCCTTTACAATAATATAGCCTGTATTTTGATTCCTCTACATCTATCCCGCACATGGAAGCAATTTTGTCGGAGTTTAGCCCTGCACAGTTTATCAGCAGTTCGGTTTGAAACTTATAATTGTCTTTTTTTACTGTAATATTGAAACTTCCGTTGGCTTTTTCTATTGCAGTAACCTCGGAGTCATAGGATATCAAAGCCTCATTTTCCTGTGCGATTGCCAGATATTTTTGCATTAGGGAGTGGGTATCTATAATTCCTGTGTCAGGTGAGTACAATGCTTCAAGTGCGTTGACTTCAGGTTCCATGTCTTTCAATTGCTTTTTGGTCAGCAACTGAAGGTTTTCCACGCCGTTGTTCTGCCCGTTTTGTTTTAATTTCTCTATTGCTGTAATTTCATCCTGGTTGGTGGCAACAATTACTTTTCCTAGCTTTGAAAATTTAATGTTGTTTTTATTGCAGAATTCGTACAGGGATTTGTTGCCCTTAACGCAAAGTTTTGCTTTAAGCGAGTTCCGGGGATAGTAAATGCCGCTATGGATAACCTCGCTGTTCCTGCTTGATGTTTCCTGTCCGAATTTGGAGTTTTTCTCCAGTATTATACATGACTTGCCCGAGCTTGAAAGTCTTGCCGCAACAGCAAGCCCTACAACCCCGGCTCCGATAATAGTAATGTCTACTTTTTCCATAAATTAAATGTATTCGCATGCCCGTTCCCGCAACGGGCCTAAGCCCGTTGCGGGAACGGGCAGAATGTATCAATCGCGTAATTTAACCTTTCTTGCTTCAGCCCATATTTTATCAAGGGCATAGAAATTCCTTGCCTGGGATAACATCACATGAACAACGAGGCCGCCATAATCCAGGATAGACCATAAAGAAGATTTTCTGCCTTCGGAATGTACCGGCAGATAATTTTCCTTTTCGTTAAATGTTTTATATATAGCATCAGTTATAGCTTTCATCTGGGGCATTGAATCAACGGTAACAATAACAAAATAATCCGCCAGCGTTGTGAGGCGGCGGACATTCAATATGGAAATTTTTGAGCCTTTTTTATCTGATGCAATTTTTGCGGATATTTTTGCAAGTTTTAGGAAGTTGATTTTATTTCTCGCCATATAATCAGTATTCTTGTTTGGCTGCCTGAAGCTTTTGCCTGTCACGCTCCTCCTGTTTAAAGTGAATGTTCTCAATTGCCTCTGAGAGCTGTCCTGCCACTGCAAGGAGCAGCAAAGCATGGCTGTTTTTAAATGCGTTTGTTCTTTCGCTGTTTGAGAGCAGAAGAAATCCCAGCAGGTTATCAATCCTTAAAATCGGCACTATGAGACACGATTTTGAATCCTTGAAAAACATATCTGAGGCTATATTATCGTCTTTCGAGTTTTTAGAGATTATTCCGGAACGGGCATTTTTTATGTTTTCAATTATTTTATTTTTAACCGGGATCTCTTTTATTTTGTCACATGAAGAAATAGCTTCGAATTCCTGGTTAAACTCATTGTAAAGAAATGTTGCATACTGATTCGCATCAGGTATCGCAGACAATATCTCATCCTGTACTTCCTTTATTATCTGGTTTAAAGGTTTGTTGGATGATATTATCTTCCCGGTCTGATACACGGTAGCGAGCTCCCTGCTTGTCTGCTCAAGGCGGCCCATTACAACTTCAAGAAGCCTGGAGAGAATTTTCAGGCCCTCTTTGGGTTTGATGTTTACTATGTTTAAAAAATCGTCCCTGTTTATTTTCAGGATAGATGAATCGGTCCTTGCGCGTGCGTTTGCTGTCCGGGGCAAATCGGAGAAAAATGCCATTTCCCCGAAAACGGTTCCGGGCCCGAGAATTGCCAGGATCTTTTCCTTGCCGGCCCCGAGTTGTTTGTATATGTTTATCTCTCCTGAATCTATTATATAGAAACAATCGGACATGTCGCCTTCCCTGAATATCTCGGTGTCTCTGGAAATTTTTACTTCCTTAATCTGATCCACGAATTGGGATATCAGGCTGTTTTCAAGATTGCTGAATATATATACAGATTTAAATAATGATATCTTGTCCATTTTTTTCCTCCCAGTTTAACTCTTAGAACGCTCCTCGTCCGCCGCTCCGCACAAAATCCGGATTTTTTGCCTTTGATATCGCATCCTCGGGATTCACCTGACCGGTTTGGACAAGCTGCAGTAAAGCCCTGTCTAAGTTTATCATGCCGAATTTTGCTCCTGTTTCTATCGCAGAGTAAATCTGATGAGTTTTGCCTTCCCTGATCAAGTTGGCAATAGCAGGGGTCACTGTCATGATTTCTCGTGCTGCTACCCGTCCAACGCCGTCAGATTTAGGAAGAAGGGTTTGGGATACTACACCTCGTAACGATGTTGATAACTGAACCCTTACCTGCTGCTGCTGGTGAGGGGGGAAAACATCGATAATCCTGTCAACGGTCTGGGCAGCATCGGTTGTATGCAAGGTCCCGAAAGCCAGATGTCCTGTTTCAGCAATGGTTAAAGCAGCTGAAATAGTCTCAAGGTCCCTCATCTCACCTATTAATACAATATCCGGGTCTTGCCTGAGCGCGTATTTTAAGGCATTCGTAAAACTTTTTGTCTGCTGGCCAACTTCCCTTTGTCGTACTATGCATTTTTTATTCTCATAAACGAACTCGATAGGGTCTTCTATGGTTAAAATGTGTTCAGGCCGGGTTTCATTTATAATGTTTAAGAGGCAGGCCAGGGTAGTGGATTTTCCGGATCCTGTAGGCCCTGTTACCAGTACGAGGCCGTTTGGCAGTGAAGCAAATTTAAGAATAGACTGCTGCATTCCGATTTCATCGGGGCTGGGGATTTTTGAGGATATAACACGCAGGACAGCCTCTACGCCGTTTTTCTGCATAAATACGTTTACCCTGAAACGGGATAGCTGCGGGATTGAGAAAGAGCAGTCAAGCTCCCAGCTTTGTTCAAATCTCGAACGCTGGTCCTCAAAAAGAATGGAGTAGATAAGTTTTTTGGAGTCCTCGGCTGAGAGTTTGGGGAACTCTTCCAGTTCCTGTACGTGCCCCCTGATACGGACCACAGGGGATTTTCCGATAACCATATGAATGTCGGAAGCCCCTCTTTGCACCGCCTGCTTAAGAATCTCAAACATTTCCATAGAATCCTCCTAAAAGCTATCAGATTTCAGCTGTCAGCCATCAGCTTTTTTTTAAACCCGGATAATACTGCCGAAATCTCATCGCATTTTCAATTTTGCGTTTTTGTATTCGTAATTATTTTACAATCCTCTCCGAGTATTACCGATATATCGATAAAACGTTTTTCGTCATAACGCGTAATAACTTCTCCGCATTCAAGGATGTTAGAAATTCTTTGGGCTGCTTCCAGATCTCCCGTAAGGTCTTTGATAATCGTCTTTTTCTGGCGGACCGAGAAGTTGCCCCAGTCTATGACATCGTAGCCGTGATGGCGCAGAATCCAGACAACGTTTTCTGCCAGTTTGCTTACACCGGCTGCGTTCCAGACTTCAATCCTTATACGCGATTTCTTCGATTCTATTGCGTCTTTCTGGGGAAGTACCGTGTTCATTAAACCTTCACAATTTTCGATATCAGGTTCCCAATAACCTCTTTTTGACTCTCCCGGAAGCTGGGAAAGGCGGAGGTTTTTAACATTGATCTCCTTTAATTCTGAAATAATAACGAGCATATCCCATAAGGACAAGTTTGTATTTATTTCTTTTACGGCTATTATTATTATTTTTGGAAGGTTCCACATAAAGAAAAGATTCTTCCAGCTGGAAAGCATTGCCCTTATAAAACGCTGCTGCCTGAATATCCGGCCTACATCGCCCGCCCTGCCCCTGTAACGCACGTAATCCAGGGCTTTTTCGCCGTCTAAGTGCTGTTTTCCGGTTTCAAAATGTATATGCAGCTTACCTGCTTTATCGTCATAGTGCATCGGCTCGTCTATATCGATTGTAAGCCCGCCTATCAGGTCAATAAGTTTTTTAAAGCTTGAGTAGTTAATCTGCATATAAAGCGGGATCTTAACGCGGTTTAGAAGAAGGCTTTCAACCGAGTTGCAGACCTCACGGGATGCTATTTGATGATTTTTTTTCGTCCTGAAGTGATAGGCATATACTTCGTTGATACGCCTGAAGTTATAGCCCTGGGGGCTGAATTTTGTATCGCGCGGTATGGAGATTATATCCAGAAACCTTCTGATTGGGTCATAGCTTACAAAAATCAGAGTGTCTGAATGCCGCGCGTAATCTACCCAGTCTGTTCCGATTATAAGCCCGTTTATACGCCTGCCGTCCCTTAAAGCTTTTGCAACAGGGCTCTTCCAAGACAGATACAGGGAAATTGAAACGAGAAAAACTATGGCAAAAAGTATTATGTGGTCAAATTTTAGTTTTAAAATGGAAGAAAATAGCTTCTTCAAAACTTTCCCTTTCTTGCAGCCTCCCCGGATGCGACAGGATGCTTAATAATCTGATTTATTTGTAGTGTAGGCCCTTGTCCCCGTAAAAATAACAAATACCGATTTATATTTTTACGGGGACAAGCCCCTACACTACAATTTACTCACATTCGGGGCGACGAAGCTGTTCCAAGACTCAACAGCGCCCGGGTGCAGCCATTTTTTGTTTTTTATAACATGCTGTATTTTGTTTTTCAATGCCATTCTCATTGCTTTGTCTAAATCGCGCGATGCATGCCACCTTAGTCTTTTGACAAGAGGGTATCTCCTGTCCGGCGCTGTTATATCGGCAAGATAAACTATCTTGTCCAGGGTATTCATGCAGGGAGACCCTATCGTATGAGAGGATATGGCTTTTAATATCTCTTTATCACGAACGCCGAATTTCTTTCTTGCAATATCCGCACTCACAAAACTATGTAGAATGCTGGGATTATTTTTAATTATTTCTTTGAGATATGGCAGATACATTTTAGCTTTTTTTACGTACTTAATCAATTGCCTGTTTTTTAGCCCTTTTCCTGCGTCATGCAAAAGGCATGCAATGTCTATTTTATCCCGGGATACCTTGTGTTTAGAGGCGAGTTGCCTTGCAACCCTCCAAGTGCCCAGGGTGTGATTAAACCTGGCTTTAGACAGGTGCTGTTTTAAATAGGAAATGATCTTATCAACATCTTTTTTTGGCATATTTTTCATTTGCTGTAAAGGCTGTTTTTTAAGATATATCTTTCGACGTTTTTCGGGACTAAGCCTCTGATTGATCTCTTATTCCCGGCCTGATATCTTATATATGAAGAAGATACAGGGGGTATTGATTCCTTTATTCTGAGAATTCTTCTATTTCCTATTAAAGGGGTACTTACAGGTATTTTCCCCCGTTTTCCAACCACAATGCTGCATTTTTTAAGCAGGAATTCAGGTTTCTTCCAGGTGTTGAGCTCTCTTAGCGAATCAGAACCAATTATAAGAAACAGCTCTTTTTTTGGATATTTCTTAATGAAATATTGAACAGTCTGATATGTATATGTTGAACGCTTTCTTTTTAATTCAAACCGGCTGATTTCAAAAAATGCATGCTTTTTCAATGCTATTTTGATCATATTTAGCCTGTGTTTCTTAGGTGCCAGGCACACTGTCTTTTTATGCGGCGGCAATGCGGCTGGTATAAATATGACTTTCTTCAGCTTAAGCTCTTTTTTAGAAGCCAGGGCAAGGCTTATATGCCCGTTATGAACAGGATTAAAAGACCCTCCAAACAATCCAATACGCTGTTTTATTACCATAGTTTAATCAATATTTTTATAACAAAGTATATATGAAAATTATTTTTCTGTCAAGTAAGTTACAGGGATTTAAT
>JAFGIL010000003.1 GCA_016929635.1 Endomicrobiales bacterium | reverse complement strand
CTCCGTGCAAATTGTATAATCCACCTCATAGATAAAGCTTCCCGCCTTTCCTCTTTAACCTCTATAGGCACCTGGTAAGTGGACCCACCCACTCTTCTCGACTTAACTTCAAATACAGGTTTTACATTTTCCAGGGCTTTATTAAATGCCTCAAGCGGATCTTTCTTGAGCTTATCTTTGACAATGTCTAAAGATTTATAAAACACACTATAACCGAGTGACTTTTTCCCTCTAAGTATCATCCTGGAAACGAATTTGGAAATCACTACACTTTTATACTTCGGATCTGGCTGTACTGGCTTCTTAGCTGGCACTCTTCTTCTTGGCACTCTAAACTCCTTTATTCTACAAACTTATATAAAAAAATAAATATCAAATTAAGCCTTTGGTTTTTTAGTTCCATACTTTGACCTTGCTTTCTTGCGTTCATCTACTCCAAGAGTATCTTTTGCTCCACGAACAATATGGTATCGTACACCAGGAAGGTCCTTTACCCTGCCGCCACGAATAAGAACAACTGAATGTTCCTGAAGATTATGGCCTATTCCGGGAATATATGCAGTTACCTCTATACCATGTGTAAGCCTTACCCTTGCTACTTTTCTCAAAGCAGAATTTGGTTTTTTAGGCGTAACTGTCATAACCCTTGTACACACACCACGTTTTTGCGGACAACTTTGAAGTGCAGGAGATTTGGATCTTTTTCCAATTTTCTTTCTACCCTTTCTGATCAATTGATTTATTGTTGGCATATTCCTTCCTTCCTAAACCAAATAAGCAAATGATATTAGCACCCGTATAAAAAAAAGTCAATTCTTTCCCACAAAAAAATGGCTAAGAATTGATTATTTTTTTTCTAATCCTAATTTTTCGCCACCCTTTTGTGAGAGAAATCCTCGTTCTTCACTCCGTATAAACCGGCCCACAATTTTTGTTATTTAAAATAACATTTTTTTAAAAGCTTGACAAGTATATATTAATACACTTTTCACGATTTTTTTTATAATTGCTTTATATTTCAATAAAAACAAAATTTACTTTATATTTTAAAGTATTGTTAATCCTGCATTCTCTTCTGGCACTACACTTATTTCTTTGCCCACATTCTTGTCTTCCATAATTTTACTTATAGAAATATCAATATCTTCCATATTTTTATCATAGATTTTTACATTTTGATATACTTTCATCCCGGTACCCGCAGGAATCTGATGGCCAATAATAACATTTTCCTTGAGACCCCGTAAATGATCAACCCCGCCCGCAATAGCTGCATTTGTAAGCACCCGTGTGGTTTCCTGAAAAGAAGCTGCTGAAATAAAACTATCTATATTCAGAGAAGCCCTTGTAATACCAAGGATAAGCGGCCTTGCAACAGCCGGCTGCCCGCCTTCACGAATTACTTTCCGGTTTTCCATATGAAATGTATGTTTATCTACCTGCTGCCCAAAAATAAAATTTGTATCTCCCACTTGTATGATTTCTACTTTCCTCATCATCTGCCTTATAATAATTCCTATATGTTTATCATTAATATTAACACCCTGCAACCTGTATACTTCCTGTACCTCGTTTACAAGATAACTCTGCAGAGAGTTTTCCCCCAATATATGTAAAATATCATGAGGATCTATATTTCCATCACAGAGAGGTTCGCCTGCCTTGATTATATCTCCATCCCTGACAAAAAGATGTTTACCCATAGGAATAAGATGTTTGTATTCTTTTCCATATGGGTCAACAACAACTATATTTCTCTTCCCCTTTACAATCCCCTTGAACTGGACTATTCCGGTAATTCTTGCAAGTACAGCCGGTATTTTGGGTTTCCGTGATTCAAATAGCTCACCAACCCGCGGGAGGCCTCCTGTAATATCCCGGGTTTTAACACTCTCCTTTAATAACTTGGCTAATATCATTCCAGCTTTTATTTCATCGCCATCATCTACATTCAAATAGGCAGACCCCGGAAGAAAATATACAGCTGTTTCTTTGTTTTGATTGTCCATAATACAAATTCGCGGTTGAAGTGTTTCTAATGTAAATTCCGTAACTTTCTTATCAATTTTTCCTGTTTCCTCATTCAATTCTTCCTTTAAAGTTGTTCCAAGTATTATATCCTCAAACTTTACTGTCCCGCTTAGTTCTGCAATAATTGGTTCAGAAAAAGGATCAAAAAAAGCTAAAGTTTCTTCTGCTGCTACAATATCCCCCTCTTTGACAATAAGCTCAGCTCCATTTCTTATATCAATTGTCTGATCCTGTGCAATCAGAAGCAAATTCTTCTTCTTTGCCATGACATAAGCTATATCAGACGATAACAGCTCTTTTCCCAGCCTGTCTATAATAGGCTGGCTTTTTATAACCTTTTGTTTGTTTTTAACCAGAATCTTATCTTTTGGTTTGATTTCAATATTCTGAAGAATTTTATTAACAACAATCTGGCCTTTCCTTGTAAAAAGCATATTCCCGTTTGAAAGCGTAACTTTATTACCAATAATCTCCTTGACAATCACAGGATATTTAAGATAAGTCCTGTTTTCTTCTGTTATCTTGGTTGCAGCGCCTCCAATATGGAAAGTTCTCATAGTGAGCTGGGTTCCCGGCTGCCCGATGGACTGGGCCGCCACGATACCAACTGCTTCCCCAATATCCACAGTTTTGTTTGTAGCAAGGTTCCTTCCATAGCACTTGACACAAACTCCATGTTTTGCTTCACAAGTAAAACTTGTACGTATACGCACGCTCTCTATTCCGGCTTCCTCAATCTTTTCTGCAAGCTCATCAGTGATTTCCTGATTCACATCAACTATAATTTCATTAGTAATCGGATGCTTTACTCTTTCCAGAGTAAACCTGCCTGCAATCCTGTCTTTTAAAGACTCAACAATTTCCTCGCCATCCTTAATAGCTTTTCTTTCTATTCCGTTAATAGTACCGCAGTCATAGTCATTAACTACAACATCCTGCGCTATATCCACAAGCCTTCTCGTAAGATACCCTGCATCTGCTGTTTTAAGCGCTGTGTCCGCTAGCCCCTTTCTGGCACCATTTGTAGAGATGAAAAACTCAATAACCGAAAGCCCTTCTTTAAAATTCGACCGGATAGGGAGTTCGATTATATCGCCAGATGGTTTTGCCATAAGCCCCCTCATACCTGCCAACTGCCTTATCTGTGCACGGCTTCCCCTGGCCCCTGAGTGGGCCATCATATATACAGGGTTAAATCCTCCTTTGTCTTTCTCAAGCCTGTTCATCATTTCGTTTGTAACAAGTTCATTGGTCGTACTCCATACTTCTACAACCCTGTTATACCTCTCCTCATTAGTGATATGGCCCTGGATATATTGATTCTGTATTTCCATTACCTTTGCATTTGCTTTTTCTATAAGATGTTTCTTTTCTTCCGGAATAACAATATCTTCCATTCCTATTGTAGCACCAAATTTTGTTGCATATTTAAAGCCAAGTTCCTTTACAATATCAAGCATTTTAACTGTAATAGAAGAGCCATATTTCATATAACAATTAGCAATAAGTTTTTGGAGTTCTTTCTCTCCCAATTCATAATTAATAAACCCCACCTCTTTTGGAAAATCCTCATTAAGGATTATCCTTCCTGCGGTTGTTTCTATATATTTACCATCGATCTTTATCTTGACCAAAGCCTGATATTCGACAGACTTATTATCAAGAGCCATTAATACTTCTTCTGGTGTTGAAAAATATTTTCCACTGCCTTTTGCATCCTGTCTTACCCTGGTTAAATAATTAATACCCAGCACCATATCCTGTGTCGGGACAGTAATCGGGTTTCCATTAGCAGGATCAAGCAGGTTTTTTGTTGAAAGAACCAAAGTCCAGCATTCCATCCTTGCAGCCTGTGTTAACGGTACATGAACAGCCATCTGGTCTCCGTCAAAATCTGCATTAAAAGCATGACAAACAAGCGGATGCAGTTTTATCGCCTTGCCTTCTACAAGCACCGGTTCAAATGCCTGAATTCCGAGTCTATGCAGTGTTGGCGCTCTGTTTAAAAGGACCGGGTGCTCTTTGACAACCTCATCCAGTATAGCATATACCTCCGGTGTTTCCTGCTCCACATAGGTTTTTGCTTTCTTTATATTATACACAACATCCTTTTCAACAAGTTTTTTCATAATAAAGGGTTTATACAATTCCAAAGCCATTTTAATGGGCAGGCCGCACTGATGGAGTTTAAGTTCAGGACCTACTACAATAACACTCCTGCCCGAGTAATCAACTCTTTTGCCCAACAAATTCTGGCGGAATCTGCCCTGTTTTCCCCTGAGCATATCTGAAAGGGATTTAAGAGGCCTGTTTGAAGCTCCTTTTACCACCCGCCGCTTTTTTGTATTATCAAAAAGTGCATCTACTGCTTCCTGCAACATCCTTTTTTCATTACGAATGATAATATCGGGCGCATTCAGGCTCTGAAGCCGTTTTAATCTGTTATTTCTATTAATAACACGCCTGTAAAGATCATTAAGATCCGAAGTTGCAAACCTGCCTCCATCCAGCTGGACCATAGGTCTAAGCTCAGGCGGTATAACAGGTATTACGTCTAAAATCATCCATTCAGGCTTGTTGTTTGATTCTTTGAAATTCTCTACTATACTTATCCTTTTTAGAAGCCTTTTATCAACTTTTGGGCCTTTTTCTATCATTGTTTTTCTTAATTCTGTAGAAAGACTATCAAGATCTATGGATTCTAAAAGTATTTTTATTGCACCCGCACCTATGCCCGCAGTAAAAGACATGCCATACCTGTCTTTTGCCTCATAATAATCTTCTTCACTAAGTACTTCCATTTTCTTAAGATCCGTATCGCCCGGATCAATTACTATATATTTTTCATAATAAAGAATTGACCTGAGTGAAGCCAGAGAAAGATCCAAAAGCAATCCCATTCTTGAAGGCACTGATCTGTAATACCATATATGGGAAACAGGGGAGGAAAGCTCAATATGCCCCATACGCTCACGCCTTACCTTAAAGTGTGTTACCTCAACACCACACCGGTCACAAATGACTCCTTTATAGCGTATGGATTTAAATTTTCCACAGTAACATTCCCATTCTTTTGTTGTACCAAATATCTTTTCACAAAAAAGGCCGTCCCTTTCAGGCCTTAATGTACGATAATTAATTGTTTCAGGTTTTTTTACTTCACCATAAGACCACGATCTTATTTGGTCAGGTGAAGCCAATTTCAACATAATTGTATCAAAATCCTGAATTTCCCTCATATTTTTTCTCCCTTGAAAAATTAAATGAACAGCAAAATCCTAATAATTCCAAACTTCCTGTGTATACTTTTTTAAAACAACCATAGCAGACGCTTATAAAAACTGCTACTCTTAAAAATGACTGCCCTGCTGGTTTATCAACTCCTCATCCCTTTCGGTAAGAGGAATCTGTTTGCCCCTTGAATCAAATATTTTTATATCCAACGCAAGGCCCCTCAGCTCCTGAATAAGAACATTAAAGGACTCGGGAATTCCTGCAGGTGAGGATACTTCTCCCTTTACGATACTTTCATAAATTCTTGCCCTGCCTGTCATATCATCGGATTTTATTGTTAAAAGCTCCTGCAGTGTATTAGCCGCCCCGTATGCTTCAAGCGCCCATACTTCCATCTCACCCAGCCTTTGACCTCCAAATTGAGCTTTTCCGCCTAATGGCTGTTGAGTTACCAGCGAGTAGGGGCCTGTTGATCTGGCATGAATTTTATCATCCACAAGGTGGTGTAATTTTATCATGTAAAGATACCCGACATCAATGTCATTCTCAAAAGGTTCCCCGGTAAGCCCGTCATATAAAGTGATTTTTGAATTAACAGGAAGCTTTGCTTCGTTTAGTTTCTTTTCGATCATTTCATT
>JAFGIL010000002.1 GCA_016929635.1 Endomicrobiales bacterium | reverse complement strand
GTCTTCGTTTAATATCGTCGAAAGAGTCCATTCTGATGGCAACTTACGAAAAATGAAGTTTGTATTATTCAGTTTCTTCTGAATTGTTCATCTATTTTTCAGAACGACTCATAATGCGCCATAACGGTTGGCAATAAGAAACGTCGGGCATTTCGTAGCATCTGCCTTTCAAGTTACCATACCGTTTATTAATGTTATTTGGTTCAATTTTTGAACTATCTGCCCTATGTTTTTTATTGTATGTTGTACGCAGGCTATCTATTAATCATGTCTTAATCTGAAATAGTTTCAAGCACTTCCATTGCCAAGACTAGCTCTTCTGTTATGGGCTTTTCAAACATACTATGCCCGGCTTCTTCCATGATTTTTAGTTTTGAACCTGGGATCCCCTTATGCAAGTTATATGCAGCTGAAGGCGCAGTCATCATATCGTAGCGACCATGAACAATGGTAACCGGAACTTCAGGTATCTTTCCAATATCTCTAAGTATCCGTCCTCTTTCCAAAAAACAATCATTAGCATAGTAATGAAAAGAAACCAGTTGCATAGTATATATTTGACGGAAATTCTCTTCTGATTCAATATAATCATCGATAGCTTTGTCATTTGCACATATTTTGGAGGCCTTAGCAGCAAGTTTCTCAAATTGTTTCATGTAATTATTTCTTGCACTTTCATTTTCTAACTGAAATAGTCTAAAAATATCCGAGGAATTGAATCCATATGTGGAATCCGGAAATGATCCTATAAATGGCTGCACCAATTCAGGAAAATGATATTCAAGCATTTCATAAAGTTTATCATCTTCCTCACTTGTTTCCAGCCATATACCCCTAAGCACCATTGCACTAATGTTTTCAGGGTAGCTCTCAGCGTATATTAAACTGAGAGTCGACCCCCAGGAACCTCCAAATAGGACAACTTTATCAAGATTAAGATAAGCTCTCAATCGCTCAATATCTTTTACAAGTTCTTGCGTGTTGTTTTCTCTCAATTCAGCATTTGGTTTGGATTTTCCGCATCCTCGCTGGTCATGCATAACGATCAGGTACTTTTCGGGGTTAAAAAACCTGCGCATAATTGGGAAACAGCCCGCACCTGGTCCTCCATGAATTACAAAAACAGGTATCCCATCAGGATTTCCGCTTAATTCATAATATATTTCATGGATGTCAGATACTTTTAAGTAACCAGTTTGGAATGGCTCTATTTCTGGCCAGAGTTTGGTTTCACTATCTATACTCTTTCTCTCTGAACACCCACACAAAGCGATTAAAATAAGAATGCCCAATAAATTCATTAAACAATAATGCGTTTTCATGTCGTGAATTTTATAGTTCCTATTACAAATCTAATTTGTATACTAATCTTTCAAGCTTGCGTACAACGTTTAGTATAAGAATAGTAGCCGATTGCGGGCTTCAAACTTGTCAAGCTACACAAAAGATGAAGCTGGCTAAAACCTTTGATTTTACTACTGCTTCGGCTATTATTTTTATACATTGTTGTGCGTTCGTTATTCTTATTATCTGATTATTATACAGTTATAACCACATTCCCTTTTTTGTGTCCTTTGTCAACATACCTATGAGCCTCTACTATTTGTTTCATCGGGTAGCGTTTGTCTATTACTGATCTTAGCTTTCCTGCCTCGCAAAGTTCTTTGAGAAAGATCAGGTCTTCAACCTTTAACTTAAAGTTGCTTGACAAAGCAAGAACGTTTAGATAGATTCCTGACTTCGTCAGGGATTTTTTACGTTTTGAGGATGCAATCTTGCCTACTGCATCAAAAATAATGTCATAAGCATCACTGCTTTGTGTAAAATCTTCTTGCGTGTAATCGATAAGCTTATCGGCGCCCAGAGATTTCACCATTTCCAAATTCGCAGTACTGCATACTCCTGTAACTTCTGCCCCAAAGTGCTTGGCAAGCTGTATTGCAAAAGTACCAACACTACCGGAAGCTCCATAGATTAATACCTTTTGACCCTTCTGAATATTTGCTTTTCTAAGATTAAGCAAGGCGGTTAATCCACCATTAGAAACGGGGGCGGCTTCCTCGTAGGTCATATTGGCTGGTTTTATTGCAAGAATCCCATTTTCAGGCATACAGCGATACTGGGCATACGCGCCAAATGCAAATTCAGTGGATGCAAAAACGGGATCGCCTATCTTAAACAGCGTAACATCTTTGCCCACTGCTTCAATTTCTCCGGCCAGTTCCATTCCAAGTATTTTTTTTCTTGGTCCCTTGAAACCCATCATGATTCGCATCATGGGCTTGAAAAAGAAATCTCTTACGGGCCCTAAACCAGGCTCTAAACGCCGAACCTTAGTATCTCCTATGTGCACTGTTGTAGCATTTACTTTTATCAGTACTTCATTATCTTTGGGAAAAGGTTTTTCCACTTCTTTAAACTGAAGAACCTCCGGTGGTCCGTATTTGGAACATAAAATTGCTTTCATTTTTTCCATATTGAATTCAAATTTATTGGATTGACTGTTTTATAATGACGCACAACGTTTCGGCGGTATATTCTGTTTGCGTGCCCCGACCCTTAGGAGGGGCTGGCGTGGTTTTTGCACACGCGGCGCATTCGTAAATTTTCTTTT
>JAFGIL010000013.1 GCA_016929635.1 Endomicrobiales bacterium | reverse complement strand
GTAAAAAAGGAAACAAAGGTGCTAAGTGAAAAAACAGGGGGGCACCTGTTAAAAAGAAGAATTCTTATATAATTTCAATCAAAATGTCTAAAAATACTTGCAAGTTTTTGACATTACGAAAAAAATTGAAGAGGAATATATTATGAAAATAAAAACTGTACTTATTGTTTTATCAATTATGACGGCATTATATGTTAAAGCTTTGTACTGCGAAATGCTTCCTAAGGACGTAATAGATAAATCATACAAAGCAACAAGGCTTCCCGGCATGGAAGCTGTTTCTGAAATGACAATCATCGATTCAAAAGGAAGGGAACGGGTGCGCAAGATAGCACAGGTTGCAAAGCTTTATGACAACGGCGATACGCAGAAGAAGCTGGTGCGGTTTTTGGCTCCGGCTGACGTCAAAGGAACCGGGCTTTTAACTTATGATTATGAAAAGAAAGATGACGATATATGGCTTTATCTTCCCGCACTGCGAAAAGTGCGCAGAATAGTGAGCTCTGAAAAAGCAAAAAGTTTTATGGGTTCGGAGTTTTCTTATGCTGATATGACGCCTCCCATACTTGATGATTTCACCTACAAGATGCTTGAAGCCCAAACCGTTCGCGATATTCCCTGCTATGTAGTAGAAACTAAGGCAAAAGATGACGATATAGCAGATGAGAATGGATTCCTTCGCAAGATATCATATATAGGCAAACAGGATTTTGTTATCAGGAAAGCTGTTTATTACGATCAGGACAATGAACTATTAAAAGAGCTTAATATGCTAGAAGTAAAAGAGATGGACAAGAAGAACGGAAAATACCACCCGATGCATATTACAATGGAAAACAAACAGAACGGCCGTAAATCCGTGCTTAAGACCGAAAAGGTAATTCTCAATAATGATATTAAAGACGACTTCTTCACTGTCCGCTACCTGGAACATCAGTAGTTTTAAGGGCTTTATATTAAAATAAGGGTTAAATTGTCATCCCGCACTTGCATGCTGTATCGCAATTGTTTTTTTTGTCTCCGCCGAGGCGGACCAGTATCCAACGTTAAAAGTTTTCTGGATACCGGCTTTCCTTCGGCGTTGCTTAGGATGGGGAGCGAAGTCGAACCATCGCAGGTATGACGCCTCACTTGTGATATTTTTTTCATCAATTTTTGGGTGCTATCTGAGGAGTTTCAATAATATTTGACTTTTGTTTTATGAAGTGTTACAATTGCCAAAATAGTAACACTAAAAAGTTAAGGAAAAAGTTATGTCAGTTTTAGTACGGTTCGGCGTATCAATAGATGACGACCTTTTAAAGCGTTTTGACGGTTATATCAAAGAAAAGGATTATCCCACCCGCTCAAAAGCAATCAGTGATTTAATAAGTGCATGCCTTGTGGAGCAAGACTGTATAAAGGGCGATGAGGTTGCAGGTACGATAACTCTTGTTTATGACCATCACAGGAGGGAACTCGTAAACAGGCTTACCGACATCCAGCACGATTACCATCATATAGTATTGTCCTCGCAGCATATTCATCTTGACCATCATAACTGTCTTGAAGTAATCATAGCAAAAGGCAAGTCGGATGAAATTGAGAAACTTACCCAGAAATTGAAGGCGACAAAAGGCGTGAAACACAGCGCTTTGACTATGGCAGGAACCAAGTAGTAATATTTTTTTGCCAGAACGTAACACGAATATAATATTGGTAATACCACTTACCACAGGGAAGGAGAGTTTGGATGGAAAAAACAAATAGGAAAATTGCGTTAATTTTGGTTACAGCAGCATTTGTATTTACCCAGAGCATACGTGCAGAGGTATTTTTGTCTTTAAGCAGGACAGCCCTGACGCCTACAAGATACGAGCAAAAAATAAGGAACCTGCCGAACAGCGCAAGTGTAGTTAGCAGGGAAGACATAGAAGCGTCCAATGCCACTCAAACAACTGATATTCTGGGTGAGCTCCCGGGCATTTTTGTCAAAAAGACCGGCTCTTTCGGGAGAGCGGATGTAGATATCAGGGGCATCGGTGACTCAGGCAGGCAGATAGGAGTGTTCATTGACGGCAGGCCGGATAAAATGGGTATGTACGGATGTTCAGTAACGCACACACTTCCCATGAATAACATTGAACGCATCGAGGTTATCAGGGGCCCGGAATCAGTACTGTACGGCTCAGAGGCTTTCGGCGGAGTGATAAACATAATAACAAAACGCGCAAAAGAGAAGTTTGAGGGTGAGTTCGTAACTTCGATGGGTACGTTCAATACGCAGAACTACCTGCTTCAGCAGGGAAGCAAACTGGGAAAATTTGATTATTATATAAGCGCCAATAAACGCTCAACTGACGGGCACATAGAAAACTCTTCGTACGATGCAAATGACTATACGGGACAGGCAGGATACAGGTTCAGCGGCAACTCGGACTTATCCGTAAGCGCGAAGTACTTTTCGGGAATTAAAAATGAGCCTTATCCGTTAGCATCGGGTACGTGGAATGATTATAAGAGGGGCTCTTTGGATGCAACATATAAACAGAGAAATGGCGGCCTGGTATGGTCATTGAAGCTTTACCGTTCGTTTGGCGAACACGAGTTTTCGGACGGGTTCAACTCAAAGGATTATACAAATGGAGTTATGCTGCATGGGAAATATCCGGTATTGCTGAATAATATGCTGAGCGCAGGAATAGATTACCGTTATCAGTTTGCCGACATTATGGGCGGAGTGGCTCCTGTTATGTTAGGGGAATATAGTAAATATGAATACGGCGTATACGTTGATGAAAAGCACACTTTTTTTGGCAGGTTATCGATAAATGCAGGCGCAAGGTTAAATAAAGACGAGTATTCGGGAGAGATTGTAACCCCGAAGTTCGGGGCAGTTTATGATGCATCCGAAAATACGGTATTGCGGGCTGTATGGAGCCAGGGATTTCGCGCGCCGCAGCTTAATGACCTGTATCTTTTTGCAGGCAACGAGGATTTAAAACCGGAAAAAGTAACAAATACCGAAGCAGGCATACGCCAGTCCGTTAATGAAAGATTATACGTAGATATCGGAGGCTTTGTCATGAACGGCAGTGATTTAATAGAGATTCGTAACATGAAAAAAATTAACATCGGGGAGTTTGAATTCAAAGGCATTGAGACTGCCTGTAATTTAATAGTCAGCGAGGGTATTGACTTACAGGCCAACTATACATACTTTGACCCCGGGGAAAAAACAGCAGGAAGGCCCAAGGATAAAGCCGGCATATCATTGAAGTATTCAAATGGCATCATTGCCGGGCTTTTGTCAGCATCTTATGTTGGCAGGTACTTTGCAGGAGATAATTCTACCCTGCAGCTTGACGATTATTTAATTTTAAATATAAAGGTTGACTATAAACTGCTAAAAAACATGTCCGTTTTTGCTGCAGTTGATAACATAACAAATAAAAAGTATAGGATATACCATAGTTTCAGCGGTTCCAGCGGTATATTCACTATGCCGCAGTGCAGCGCTGATTTTGGAGTAAAATATGCGTTCTAATTTGAAAGCAAAAATATTTTTACTTTCTTACGTTTTGTTTTCGTTCATTCAGTCAGCGCCGGCTAATGTATATGGCAAGTTAAAAGTTGTTGTAACAAATACGCACGTAGGTGAAATAGTCAGAGCAATAGCAAAGAACAGTGCAAATGTAGTTACTCTAATTCCAGGGGGGGCATGTCCGGGGCATTTCGACATTGACCCCAAAACAGTCAGGAAGATAGCAGATGGAGATGTATTTATCAGCCAGGTTTGGGAAAAGCGTTTTGACGGTGTGCTTGAGGGTATTAACAACAGGAACCTTATAAAGAAACGCGCCTTAACCGAAGGCAGCTGGATGGTTCCGGAAGTTAATATAAAAGCTGCAAAAGAAATAACCATGATTTTAACCGATATAAACCCGGATAAAACCAAAGAATATAGAAAGAATCTGAAAGATTACGTTGATTCTATCAGGATTCAGGAAAAGAGAATATCGAAATTATGCAAAAGGATAAAAGGGTACAAGGTTATATCTGCCAAACATCAGCAAGATTTCTTGAAATGGATGGGGCTTGATGTAGTCGCCTCATATGAGCGCGCTGAAGATTTGAATATGCTGAACCTGGCAGAAGTAATAGGAAAAGCAAAAAAAGAAAACGTTGTGCTTGTAGTTGATAACCTGCAGAGCGGTGCATCTACAGGTTTGCAGATAGCCGGGGACCTTAAAATGCCCCATGTAACGCTAACTAATTTTCCGAAAAATAAAAACTATGCTGAAACTTTATATGATAATGCACAGACAGTCCTGGAGTCATTAAAATGAGTAAACTTATATCGATAAAAAACGTTTCTGTCTCGTTCAGGGACCACATAGCTCTTCACAATATATCGATTGATATCAGAAAAGGAGCATTTGTTTCGGTTATAGGGCCTAATGGCGCCGGTAAGACAACACTTCTGACTGTCATAAACGGGCTCGGGAGAATTCTTTCAGGAACAGTTGAAGTATTCGGCAGAAAAGCGAGGCCATTAAATATTAATAAAATAAGAAAAAGAATCGGTTACGTGCCGCAGCAGATGGCTGTTGATCCGCGTTCTCCGGTATCGGTTAAGGAAGCTGTCAGTATCGGAAGGTTTGGCATAATAGGCTTATTGGGAAAATGGACAGATAGCGATGAACAAAAAGTGGAAAATGCACTTGATAAAGTGGGAATAAGCCGTCTTTCAGAAAAACCCGTAGGGCATTTGTCAGGGGGAGAGCATCAGAAAGTATCCATTGCACGGGCTCTGGCACAGGAACCCGAGATAATACTTTTTGACGAGCCAACTTCCAACCTTGATCCCAAGGCGCAGAACGATATTATAAAGCTTATTGAAAGAATTTACAGCGAAAAGAAGTATACGATAATATTTGTTACCCACATCTTAAGCCATATCCCGCATTCCTGCACTGATGTGGTTTTGATGAAAAAAGGGCGTATAGTAAAATCAGGGAATGCTGATGATATGCTTGAACAGAAAATTCTTTCAGAGCTATATGATTTCCCGATGCAGGTAAGCATCGTGCATGGAAAGAAGCATTTTCATGCAGGGCATTTCCATACTGGGCATTCAGGCAGAGGGGACGGCAATGTTTGAGATATTCACTTATGAATTTGTTTGGCGGGCAATGGCAGCTTCAATCCTCGGGGGAATAACCTGCGGGATAATAGGCGTGTGGGTAATACTGCTTAATATCCCTTTTGTAGGTATTGCAATGTCTCATTCTGCTTTTGCGGGCGCTGTGTTCGGGCTCCTTATCGGAGTAAACCCGCTCGTGTGTTCGCTGATATTTTGTTCGATTGCTGCGCTTGCTATCGGGCCTGTTGCTGACAGAGGCGGTGTTTCCGTAAATATCTCAATAGGGATTATATTTTCTTTTGTGCTTGGCCTTGCCTTTTTGGGCATCGGCCTTATGAAAGGTCCTAGGACCGAAGCGCTTAACTTTTTATGGGGCAGTATTCTTACTGTATCGTATAATCAGATAGTTCTTCTTTGTATAATAACATTGCTTATCCTTATCCTGTTGATACTTTTCTATAGAGAAATAATGGCGGTTCTTTTTAACCGCGACATAGCAAAAGCATCTGGAATACCAGAGCACATTATTTTATATGTTTTACTTTTTCTTTGCGGGATAACCGTAACACTCAATATAAACAGTATCGGCGGCCTTCTTATATTTTCGTTGATAACAAGTGCTCCTTTGGCTGCTTATCAGATTACGTATGATTTAAAGACAATGTATTTCCTTTCAGCGTTGTTTGCGGTTATTTCGTGTTTATCCGGTTTGTTTGTTTCAATTTTTATAAACGTACCGTCAGGCGCACTGATAATTCTGGTTTCAAGCATGATATTTGCAATTTGTTTTGTATTATCTCCAAAGAAAAAAAGGACAAAAGCTTATGGCCCCAGCTGAAATTAGGAGGCAGAACTGTATGAAGAATAAAATATTTTTTGATGACCATGCGCCTGATTGGGACAGTAAACATAAAACCGTTACAGCAGATGAAGCTGATAAGGCAGTGTTAAGATTCTGTATTAACAAGGGAGACCGGATTCTTGATGTAGGTTCGGGAACGGGTATTTTGCTGCCTCATCTTAAGAAAAAAGCCGGACGGAACGGAAAAATCATTGCATTGGATATTTCACAAAAAATGCTTGATGAATCAGAAAAAAAGTTTGGCAATAAGTTTGAATATGTTTGTGCGGATGTTGTGTCCATGCCGTTTGAAAATTCGGTATTTGATAAAGTTATATGTTTTTCGTGTTTCCCTCATTTCGGAGATAAGCAGAAAGCCTTTCGTGAAATATACCGCATTTTAAAGCCTGGAGGTATTGTGTTTGTATCTCATGCGTCTTCAAGGGAACATATCAACTCCTTTCACCACGGCGTTGGAGGTCCTGTTAAACATGACCGCCTTCCGGAAAAAGAGATTATGACAGGGATGTTTGAAGAAGCCGGTTTCAACTCTGTTAAAATAATAAACAAAAAAGACTACTATCTCGCCAGCGGGATTAAACCAGTCCTGCAGGCGTGATTCTGAGACAGGGATAAGGATTTGGCTGCGTGCGGTATAAGTCCAGTTAAATTCTAAAAACCGGAAATAATTGATATAATATTATTATGTACATCCGGAAAACATGCCTATTCATTGTTTTTGTACTTGGAAGTATTAACTTAGCGTTTGCCCACCCTCACGTTGCCATAGATACTCATCCGGTTTTTGTATTTGACAACGGGTATTTCAAAGGCGTGAGCGTTACTTGGACTTGGGACGAATTTTTCAGCGATCAGGTAATCGTAGATTATGACAAAAATGAAAACGACAAGTTTGAGCCCGAGGAGCTAGCAAAGGTAGAGGAATTTTTCCATAACATCAAGGATTACAGCTATTTTTCGGAAATTAAAATAAACGGACAGGACGTTGCTGAAATAAAAATAGAACAATTCAGCGCTAAAATAAATCCTTTTGAGTATACCCTTACCTATACATTTTTTATCCCGGTTAATTTCAAGTTAACCGACGGCGATATGATTATCAGTTACATAAACAATGATCCGACAATATACATATCATTTTCCACGGAATGTACGGCAGAAGGTCTTGATGAAGAAACAAAAAATGTAGACATATTTGACAGCAGTGTTAAGAACCATTCGTATTATGGTTATCAATTTATGATTGTAGCGCATAAAAAATAATGAAACATTCAAAGTTTATATTGCTTTACGTTTTTTTAGTATCCTTTGGCATATCACTATGCTATTGCGCAGTTCCCTCCGGGCAGCCTAACGGAATAGACAGGGGTGTAAAAGGTGATTCCTTGAGTTCCGAAAAAACCCTGTTCAGGAAATTTGCGGATTATCAAAAGAAAGGAAGGGTTGCCATATCAAGGGCTATGAGGAAATTGCGAAAGAGTTCCAATGTTTCCGTTTATGCATTCGTGTGGCTTTTTTTATTTTCTTTCGGATACGGAATTTTTCATGCATTAGGTCCCGGGCATGGCAAGGCAATAATAACCTTCTACCTTTTGCATTGTAAGGCAAGCATAAGAGATGCGGTTAAGCTGGTAGGGATTATTGTATTTACGCATACAGCTCTGGCGGTAATATTTGCATTTCTTTTTTATACGATACTCCGTGGAATGAAGGATATGGCAGGAATAACCATGCAAAATTATTTTAGTTTTGCAAGCGGCATAGTAGTGGCAATAATAGGCATTGTTCTGCTTCTAAAAGAGATAAAAAACAAGGATGTGCGAAATAGCATAGCCGTTTCTGATACAAATATATACTTAATGGGCATATCTGCAGGCATTGTCCCGTGCCCTATATCGCTTGCTATAATGTTAATTGCATTATCCACCGGAATGTGGTATGTAGGTTTCACTGCGGTTTTGGCTATTTCTTTAGGGCTCGCGCTGGTTTTATTCCTGGTTGCCGTTTGTATCGAAAAGTCGCGTGACGGACTTTTAAAACTTGTGGCGTCAAATAACCGCATTTCCCGGTTCATTTCAAACGGGCTTGCTTATGGAGGCCTGATTGGCGTGATATTGCTTGGAATATTTCTAGCTGCGTTCTATTTTCCTGTAATGTTGCCATAAATAGATTGACACGAAATTAAACATTTTGATAGAATAATTAATAAGTTTTTGAAAAGTAAAAGGAGGAAAATATGAGGAAATGCTTATGTTTTTTAGTGATTGCTTCAATTATAAGTGTTTCAAACGTGCTTGCAAAGAGCCTCTATGATGGGAGCATGGAAGAGCTTTTATTTATGGAGATTCCTTCGATTTTTACGTCAACCCTAAAAGAGCAGAAGGCGACTGAAGCACCTTCTCCGGTTTATGTTGTTACGGCAGCCGAAATCAAGAAAAAGGGTTACTACACATTAAAGGACATTATGGACGATGTCCCGGGGTTTTGCGATATTTCCGATGCCAATGAAAACATAGTTGCTGTGCGGGGTGCATTTGCCAGTACAACGAACAAGATTCTTATCTTGATTAACGGGCACAGGATGAATGATTTGAATCTCGGGCGCTGGAATGTCGATCAGTTTTTAGGCATAGATGCCGTTGAACGGATAGAGTTCATTCACGGGCCGGGTTCTGCTTTATACGGAACAGGCGCTTTACTCGGAGTTGTAAATATTATAACTAAAGAAGGAAAAGATGTTGACGGCAGTTATGTGCGTGCAAAAGGCGGTTCTTTTAATAACGAGTTAAATTATACATGGGGCAAAAAAATCGATGATTTGGATGCGTTCTTTAATTTTACTTTCAATGATGCGGTAGGGGCAGAAATAGACAGCCCCGCTGCTTTAAACGTTGTTCCCGCAGGCGTAACTCAAACTGACGGGAAAGTATACTGGAACAAATATATGAAAAACTGGAGTGCTTTGGGTTCAATACGTCATAATAACACTGTGCTACATGTAAGGAGAGGACACTATAGGCGTGCAACGCCCCGTTGTCCAAATGGATCATACTATGATTTTGATCTGGAAAAATGGTATCCGTCATATAATGAAGACGATTTTTATGCCGATTTAAGCGTTACTATCAAATTAGATGACAACAAGGAATTAGTCCTCAATCCCAGTTTTCATTACTTTGAATTAAAAGAACAGTCTTGGATAGGTACATATGGAGCTAACCTGCTTCCTCCTTATGGATCACGTTCAGGGCAGTTTACTGAGGAAGTGCATTCAAGGATGAAAATATACTTTAAAGAACAAGTAAATGACAAACTTCACTTAACAATAGGATATGACGGTATTTACTCTGATTTCCAGCGTAGTATGGGATGGACTTTAACAAACGGTACAAACATAGCTTTGACGCCATACTATATAGACAGAGGCATATTATTTTTAAACGGAATAATAGGACAGGCTATTTATGATGCAAGCGATATAATTTCAGTAACAGCAGGTCTGCGTTATGATGATTTCGCTGAGCAGGCAGATTCAGCTGTGACTCCTCGTCTCGGTTTCATCATTAAACCCATTGATAAACTTGTGCTGAAAGTTCTTTACGGGAAATCCTATCTTGCTCCGCAATGGGCGCACCAGAGGTCTTATTCAGGGAATTTAACGTTTAAATCAAATCCTGACCTTAAACCCGAAGACCTGCAGGCTATAGACCTTATTGCAGATTATCGCATGGATAAAGTTAATTTATGGATAGATATTTTCCAGAATACCGTTGATAATATTATCTCTGCAAAAAGCGTTGGAGGTGTCCAGCAATACACCAATCTTGGAACAAGTAAGTATATGGGAGTAGAAGCCGGTGTGAAAACCGATGTTATCAAAAAAGTAAACGCGAATGTCAGCGCGAGTTATGTAAAAGATAACGGGTCGGACGCGAGCTTTCTTACCAGTAATGATGACATTAAATCAATTTCACCTTTGATTCTCAGGTTTTCTTTTGAATATAACCCGATTGATAAACTCAGTTTGGTTCTATGGGGAAGATCTTATGCGGAAGTTTATGGCTATAATCCGGCTGCTTATGATACTACCCTGGGTGCTTATACCGGAAATACGGGAAAGTTGGATCCGTGGACAGCTATAGATTTTACTACAAACTACAAAGTTAACAATGACCTTGATCTGCAGCTGCAGGTACTGAATATTGCGGATACCGAATATTTGGTTTCGGACAACGCTTCTAACCGCGCTCCGCTTCCGCGTTATTGCAGAGGTTATCACGTTTCTGTCGGATACAAGTTCTAATCTAATAATATCGCGCATAGCTCCGATATAAATCATCGGAGCTATGCGTTTTCTGTTTTTTCTACCTTTTTAACAAACTAATCATACTAATAGCAGTCTTCTTATAATAATTCTATTAATGTTAAATTAATAAATATTTGCTATTATATATAGCGTATTTATAAATAAGTTTTGTTTTTTATGAAACTAAAATTTAAAGATTACTTTATAGGAATAGTCGCGATATTCGCATTTATTGTATTATTGATAGAAAACTGCGAATGTTTTTATGGCTACAGGTATATTTTTAGTATTTTAAACCTAACTGTTCTTTTTGTCTTCATTATTGATGTCGTAGTAAGGATTTTTCTGGGTGAAGATAGAAAGGAATATTTAAAAAATAACTGGTTTGACCTAATAGTTTTTTTGCCGCTTATACAATTCGTTCCCGGTTTGGAAAATACGTCCCTGTTTGTGGTGATAAGGCAGGTTGTAATCGTAGTTATACTTATATCCAGGACACGTAAAACATCAAAATTTATTTCACTTCTAAGCCTAAGGCCCACCTTATTGATGATTTTAAGTTTTGCATTTGCAATCGGCGCAGGCGCGATACTTCTTATGCTGCCGATATCTACAAACTCAGGATTAAAAATGCCGTTTGTTGATGCTGTTTTTACTGCGACTTCCGCTACATGCGTGACCGGTTTAATCGTGCAGGATACAGCCGCTTATTTTTCGCGGTTCGGGCAGCTGGTAATACTCGGGCTTATACAGATAGGCGGGCTGGGCATCATGACTTTTTCGGTGTCTCTAGCTCTGGTAATGAAAAAGCAGGTTTCTTTTAAACAGCAGGTTGCGATGCAGGAAGTGCTGGACCAGGATACGCTTGAAAACGTTAAGGGGCTGGTTTATTTCATTTTTAAAATGACATTCCTGATTGAATTAATAGGAGCATTAATGCTTTCTGTGCTATGGTATGGTAAATTCAAAAATATTTTTACTTCTTTGTATCATGGATTCTTTCATTCCATATCAGCGTTCTGTAATGCTGGCTTTTCCACGTTTAGTGACAGCCTGATGCAGTTTTCAGGCGATATAGGCACTAACATTGTAATATGTGCGCTTATCATTGCAGGCGGAGTCGGGTTTATGATAATAAGGGATTTATACCACAATATAAAATACAGGATTTTTGGGGTGGGAAGTAAAGTAATCAAGCTTAAGATTCAGTCGAAAATCGTTTTGAAAATAAGTCTAATTTTGATAATATTGGGAGCAGCGGGAATATACTTTTTTGAAGGATCTAACGTTTTTAGCTCTTTTGATCAGACATCGAAAATTATTGTTTCTCTGTTTCAGTCTGTTACGACCCGTACAGCAGGTTTTAACAGTTGTGATTTCAGCAGGCTTTCCCATTCCACACTGCTTTTTATGATTATACTTATGTTCATTGGCGCATCGCCGGGTTCTACGGGAGGGGGCGTTAAAACTACGACTTTTTCTGTAATCTGGGCAGCGGTAGCAAGCGGATTGAGCGGCAGGAAGAATGTTGAGATGCATAAAAGGACAATACCGTACGAAGTTGTTCAAAAGGCATTGGTAGTGTTCTTTTTGTCTCTTGCGATTGTGTCGGGATTTTCGATTGCACTTATGTATTTTGAAAAAAAAGTATTTTCAGATTTACTTTTTGAGACAGTAAGCGCTTTCGGGACAGTAGGTCTGTCTACGGGCATCACGGGAAGTTTGACGACCAAAGGCAAACTGTTGATAACGCTTTTAATGTTTATAGGCAGGTTGGGCCCGTTGACCATAGTTTACTTGTTTGCACACTTTAAGAAACCTGCCGATTATGAATATGCCGAAGAAAAGGTAATGATAGGCTAGGAGGTTTATATATGCGCCAGATTGCAGTTTTAGGATTAGGTAAATACGGAAGGACGGTCGCCAAAGAACTAACGGATAAAGGTGCCCAGGTGATTGCTATTGATGAAAATAAAGAAAAAGTCGAATCGATTAAAGAGTCAGTGTCATATGCGGTAGCTCTGAATACGACCGATGAGAATGCACTGAAATCCATAAAAATTCAAGACGTTGATATCGCGATTGTCTGCATAGGGGAAGACGTCGAAGCTACCTTGTTAACAACGCTTTTATTGAAGAAGATGGGGGTTAAAAAAATATGGGCACGTGCAATAAACCCGCTGCAGCAGGAGATGCTGCGCCTTTTGGAGATTGACAGTATAATAAACCTGGAAGAAGAAATGGGAAAGATTACCGCTGCAAGCCTTGTATCCGTCAGCGTATCGAAACACATACCGCTTGCCTCCGGCCATAGTATTTCAGAGATTAAAGTTCCGGAAGGGTTTATAGGCAAAACAATCCGTCAGGTCGATCCGCGTAAGCTCTATAATGTTAATATAGTTGCCGTGAAAAAACAGGTTCCAGACATAGATGAGCACGGCAGGCGTGTCTTGAATGAAAAAATAGAAGACGTGCCGTCTCCGGATATGGTTCTGGAGGACGGGGATGTGCTCCTTGTGGTCGGAAGCGACCAGAACATAGAAAAGTTTTCCAAAAAGGAAAAAGTATGATAAAAAAACACATTTTAAAATTATTTCTTCTTATTATATTTTTATTTATTTTTTTCCCATATATTTTATTTCTGAACAAATATAACCAGTCACAATTTACTTTCTGGTTTTGTCTGATTCTATTTTTCACAGGCATCGTCATATTATTCTATATTGTAATCAGAATAGCCATGTTCAGGAAAAGGCTTTTTCTTTTTCTCAGGAGATTATTAACAGGAGATTATGACACGGGAATAGAGCCAAGCTCTCTGATAAGCGACGAATTTACAACTGTTGAGGAACTGATAAATAAAGTCGGGGAAAGGCTGAGGGAATATGATGAACTGAGGGCTGACAGGGTGTCTTTCAGCTACCGGGCCATAGAGACAGTTCTGGAGCTAGTTAATGAAGGAATAATCATTGCAAATATAGATAAAAAAGCATTTAAATTCAATTCAGTTGCACAGTCCATTTTTAATGTAAATCAGGAGACTTTTACATTTGATTCCATAGAAAAAAATGAGAATAACAAGGAATTTGTCAGGTTGTTTAATGACCTTTCGAACAGGGATAAGGTGAAATGGAATGGAAAAATCAGCATCCAATTGCCCGTAAGGGATTCAAAGCAGGAGCTGCCCGCCAAAATATACCCTATAAAAAACAGCAAGGAAGAAGTTAAGCTGGTTTTAATTTTTATAGGCAGAAAAAAGCTTTCATAAATTAGCAGAGCGTTAAAATATTAGCATAAATTGTAAATATTGCTATTTTTCAAGGAGAAGGCAATGCTGAAGCATTTTAAAAGTTCGTCAAGAATGAAAGGTTTACCCCCCGGAACGCTTATTCATATCGGTGAACAAAAGACACAGCAGGTAAAAATGTCTGTAATGGAATATAATGAAGGACACTTTGCTGAAAAAGATATTATAGATATTAATGAAGCTTTATCTTACAAAAAAACTTCAAATGTTACGTGGTTAAACGTTATTGGGCTGCACGACACTGCAGCAATATCAAAGATAGGCGATGGATATGGAATTCATTCATTAGTGCTTGAAGACATTGTGAATACGGCGCAAAGGCCGAAAACAGAGGATTTTGAAGAATACATCTACTTAGTGCTAAAGATGCTTACTTACGATGAAAACAAACAGGAAATTGACGTTGAACAGGTAAGTTTTATTTTGGGGAGAAACTTTATTATATCTTTTCAGGAAAAAGAAGGGGATGTGTTTGATGTTATAAGAGACCGCATAAGAAAGTCAAAAGGGCGTATAAGAAAAATGAAAACAGATTACCTTATATATGCGCTGCTGGATGCCATTGTAGATAATTACTTTATTATTCTTGAGAAAACAGGCGATAGAATTGAAGATATGGATAAAGCTTTAGCTGAGAATCCGACACCTAAGATATTGCAGAGCATCCATAAATTAAAGCAGGATGTTTTATTCCTGAGAAAATCAATCTGGCCTCTGAGAGAGGCGGTGAATAGCCTTGTACACAGTGAATCTGGATTGATAAATGAATCTATAAATATGTTTTTCAGGGATGTTTATGACCATACAATACAGGTCATTGATACCATAGAGACATACAGGGATATGCTCTCAGGAATGCTTGACGTTTATCTTTCTGTAGTGAGCAACAAAATGAATGAGATAATGAAGGTTTTAACCATTATTGCAACGATTTTTATTCCCCTGACATTTATAGCAGGGATTTATGGTATGAATTTTGAATACATGCCCGAACTTAAATGGAAATTCGGGTATTTCGGCATATGGATAGTTATAATTGTTGTTACAGTAGCAATGATATTATACTTTAGAAAGAAAAAGTGGTTATAGGAGGTTTGTGTGAATATATTTTTATTCATTATTGCAATAGTAATCTCATTTATTGCTGTTCGTATAGGCGCAATTGCATTTGAAATGACGGGATTAGAGTGGTCTTTGGCTAAATTCCAGGCCCTTTCGTGTTTTTCGGGTACGGGATTTACAACCCAGGAATCAGAGCTTATAACGGGGCATACGCAAAGGAGAAAAATAGCTTCTGTGCTTATGGTATTGGGAAACGCCGGACTGGTTACATTAATAGCTACATTTGCTAATACTCTTAGGCCAAATACTTTACTGCCGAACTTTAAACTGCCTTTTGTAGACTTATTGTTCCCTTCGCAAATGTTGCCATTGGTTAATTTAGTAATAATAGTAATATCTATATATTTAATCTATAGAGTCTTTTCTTATGCCGCCTTCAGGAAAAAGTTGACCAAATTTATTAGAAAAAAAATCCTAAAAAATGAGATAATTAAACCTGTCTCATTTGAAGAGCTGTTTATAGCAACGGGTAATTATGGTGTTTCGAGTGTTGATATATGTAAAGAAAGCCCGGTCTTAAATAAAACGCTTTTAAAAGCGGGGTTGAGAAAAAAGGATATAACTATTTTGGCAATAGAAAGGGAAAGCGGGATAATTCCTAACCCCCCGGCAGATACTGAAATAAACTTAAATGATAGGCTTATTTGTTTTGGTAAGCTGGAAAATATAAGAAAAAGCCTTTGCAGCTTGTAAATATATGGTTGAAAACGGAAGCAATTTTTAGTCAGCTTGACTTTTCAAGGAATCTTTCATACAATAAATCCACAAAAGTTTCGATAAGGAGGAAACATGAAAAAATTAATGTTGGTTGCAGCATTGTGTTTATGCTGTCAGTATGGGTTTGCCCAGGAGCCGATTAAAGGGAAATCGATGTCACTTGGTCTTGATTTCCCGCTCGTGGGATGGACAAGCACAAACGAAAACGGGGAGATCAAAAAAATCATCGGTATTAACGGCGGAGTGGGTGTATCAGTCAAAAGCTATTTTGAGCCTCCGAAATATGGAAAATTTAATACCTACTTGTCATATGGTACGGTTTTATTGGTAGTTCCCTACGTTGGCGTTGGCGGGGATTATGTGTTTAACAGCGGGTTTTACATTGGTGCGGGCTTAATCTGGATAGCCCCTGAGGTTCATCTAGGATTCATGTTCTGATAAATACTTATAGACGCAGATTACAGCCCAAAACAGCTTCTTTAAAAAGATGTTTTGGGCTGTTTTTTATGGAAACCTGCATATGTGTTTTTAGGTGAGGGAAAGGGGTTTGTAAGAAAAAATTAAATACCTCTTGACAAACTCATCAAAATATTGTAATATTGTAATAGAACGATATAAGGAGATGTATTCAAATGGATTTTGAGAAGAACAGCGAGATACTGAAAGCCCTGGGGCATCCTATGAGACTTAAAATTGTAACCGGGCTTATCAAAGAGGGGGAGTGCAATGTTAACAAAATGGTTAAAAATCTAGGCCTGCCCCAGTCAACGGTTTCCCAGCATTTGGGAATACTCAAAAGCAGAGGTATTATAAAACAAAAAAAGGAGGGAGTTTTGACATGCTACAGTATATCTGATAAGAGGATAAAGGATTTGGTAAGCATAATAAGCAGGGAATAATTTTTTTGAGCTATATATCGTATAATTAAAATATATGGATATACAAATAATAAGGAGGAGATTATGAAAGTAAAAGTATTAAACAGCAGTAATTTTAAACAAGAGGTTTTGGATGCAAACGAAACGGTATTGGTTGATTTCTATGCGGACTGGTGCGGCCCCTGCAGGTTAGTTGCTCCAGTTATAGAAGATCTGGCTGAAAAGTATGCAGGTAAGGTCAAGATGTGCAAGCTGAACGTTGATGACTCCGGAGATGTTGCTATGAAGTATGGAATCCAGAGCATACCCACTGTACTGCTTTTTAAAAACGGCCAACAGGTGGACGGTTTTCTGGGCGCGCAGCCAAGGCCGAGTATAGAACGTTTTATTGATAAAAACATCAATTAATCCGTAGGATATTTATGATACTAAAGACAACGCTGGCTTTAATCATCGGAGGCTTTCTTGGAGGTGTAATGGGTTATTTGCTGAGATGTTCGGGAGGCGCCTGCCCCTTAACCTGTAATCCGTGGGGCGGGGCAATATTCGGTGCTTTGCTGGCGCTTTCGTTTGTTTTAAACGGTTAGTATAAAGGAGGAATTCATGAAAAAAACCTTGATTGTTGTTTACTCATTGCTATTTATTGCAGCAGTTATGTTTGCCGCTTCATGCACTAATAAGCTGTCAGATAGTAACACTGCAAAAAACGGGGATACAGTATCATCCAAAAGTGAAAACAAGGAAACAGGGATAGATTGGCAATATAATTTCGATAAGGGCCTTACAGAAGCAAAGGAAGCCAATAAGCTAATAATGGTATCCTTTTATGCAGACTGGTGCGGCTGGTGCAAAAGGATGGACAAGACTACTTACAGGGATAAAGAAGTGGTTGATTTATCAAGCCAGTTTGTTTGTGTAAAAGTAAACACTGATAAAGACAGGACAACCCCCGCTGATTACGGAGTAAGAGGTTTGCCAACAGTAGTATTCCTGTCATCTGAAGGGAAGCTTCTTAAAACTGTTGTTGGATATCGCAGCAGCGGCTATCTTCTGGATGAGATGAAAGAATTGATATAAACACAGGAGAATGAGAAATGTCTGCAAACATTGATATAAACAAGGATTTGTGCATAGGATGCGGTAAATGCATGTTCATGTGCCCAAGAAGAATATTATTCTTGAACCAGAATACAAATAAATGCGAAGTGAGCGAGCAGTCAAAATGCGACAAACTTCGAGGTTGCGAAAGAGTATGCCCTACAAAGGCTATCAGAATACTTTAGCCAATTAGTGTGTGTAATCACATATAACTGAGGAGGTGAGTGCCATGTTTAGCTGGATAAGAAAATATATGTTGCGCCCTGTTGCTCATTGCAGCGATGGATGCTGTATAAGCCCCGACGGAAATCTCTAGCATTTCTGTCGGGGGGAGGTCCTGGGTATGACTGTAAACCCAGCTCTTCCTAAAAATATTTTAAGGAAGAGCTGGGTAAACTGCCCTTATTTTATAATTTGAAAAAGCATTTTTGATGACTTGAGGGTGATTTCTTTAATTTTATCCAGGTTTTGTTTTTGCATTGCAACGTAATAGGGATATTTATTTATTATGTCAGTTACGAAGAGAACAGAGATTGCTTTTCTGTTGATGCAGAAGGAAGCATATAGAAAAGCTGAAGTTTCCATGTCTACCACGTCTACCTCGTCATTATTTGTTTTCTTAAGATAGCCCTCTTCAAGCTTTAAGGATCCAACCGTCAGGCATTTTCCTTTAGTCAAGTCTAAATCACTGCCATTTTTTAAGATACTGTCAAACAATTCCTTATCAGGATAGAAAATATCCTTGATTTCTCTTTCCTTCAGCATGTTTACAAAACTATCCTGTGAAAAGGATTTTTCTACCAGAAGAATATCCCCGGTTTTTAAAGTTTCTTTTGCGGCCCCGCATGACCCGAAAAAAATAAGTTTTTTGCATTTAGTATCTTTTAGATGCAAAACGGCATCGCCTACAAATCCGGCGCCCATGCGTGCAACGACAAGAGAAAATATATCATTATTTCCCGCAGAGTAAATTGTCCCCTTTGCAGTTTTGCTGATTTGGAGCCCGGAGATAATTTCTTTAGTTATAAACGGGGTAACAACGCAGGTTTCTTTTATTGATTCAGGCTCAACGCCAAAAAGAGTTTTAAACATATTTTTAATTTACTATTTTGAATATTTATTACTGAAATAATCCTTTAATCCGTGTAGATATATATCATATCTTATTCTGTATTGTTTTGCATGGAGTTCAATCTCGTCTTTTATTGTTTTCCATGTCTTGTTATAGAAAACCGGATCATCAGGCAATTTATTGTACTTCGGCTTCAGTTCCGGATAAACCGAGCCTATGATTTCTGTTATTTTTCTTATGTTTCCGAGATTAAAATTGAGCCCTTCAAAATCTATTTCTTTAAATTCTTTGAAATCCCGGAATGCCTCTTTTATGTCTGAAACAAACGGCAGCAAAGGGGAAAAATAGGGAATAACGTTTATCCCTGATTTAGAGAGTGCAAGGATCGCCTGTTTCCTTTCTTCAAATGACGGGCTTTTTGGTTCAAGCAGTTTTTTCAGCTTTTCGTTGTAATTATTTACAGTAAAATAAATTGAGTCGCAAAAGCCTTCTTTCAGCAAATCCAGGTATTCGGCTATTATCGGGGACCGGGTCAGGATAGAGTAGTGAATTTTACCCAAATTCAGTATTTCTAAAATCCTTTTTGTTACCTGGTATTCTTTCTCAACAGGCTGAAAGCACTCTGTTATCGAGCCAAGCAGGACTTTTTTGGGTTTTCTTATAAACAGCTCTTTTTCAAGAAGCTGAGGAGAGTTTATTCTTACGTCTACGTACGTACCCCACGGCCTTTTATCTTTCTGTACGGATTTATTGTATCTTGCATAGCAGTATAAACAGGAGAATTCACAGCCCTTGTAAGGGTTTATGACATATTCACCCAAATCTATTGATGTTGGATTTAAAATTCTTGTTATTCCTACTATGCTTATTTCCATAAAATCCTTACTGTTTATAGTTATGTTCCACCAGGTTGTTTATAAAAGCATTTGTATATTTAAATCCCTCTTTTTTTATCTTATCCGCGAATACATGTGTTTTATCAATTAATCCTTTAATAGTTTTATAATCCTTGCTTCTATCAAGAGATGTCCCTTCATAGTAAACAAATGGGTTAAGCTGCTCTACCTTCCTGATTAGATTCTTATTTCTTATTAAAAAATCAATGCTTTCTTTGAAGTCATCATCAGTTTCGCCCGGGAATCCAACTATTAAGCTCACCCCGAAATTCAAATTGTATTTATTGAGCTTTTTAAAGAATTCAACAGCGCATTTGGTTGAAAATCCCTTGCTCATTTTATGGAGAGTCCTGTCGCATCCTGACTCAAGGCCTATGAACAAATTATAACAGCCGCTCTGTTTCATTTTTTGAAACAATCTTTCCGGCATATCGTCCCTTATAGCAATCTGTGCTTCCCAGTTGATAGGTCCGAAGTTCTTGATAATTTCATCCATGAGCCGTTCAAAGGATTCAAGGTTTCCGTTTATCAGGGAATCGTTGAATATAAAACTGTTGATTCCTTTGGCTTTAAGATTTTTTATCTGACTTATCATTTTTTCTATAGGATATATCCTGAATTTTTTATGCAGCAGCCTTTCGGAACAAAAGCTGCACCTTCTAATGCATCCCCTTGAATACATTAGTGATATAGTTGATTTCTTAGGATAATTATCAAAGTTAAAATCAGAGTAATCCGGCTCGGGAAGTATATCTAAATCATCGATTTCCTGAAAAGTAATTACTTTCACATCTTCGGTCTTGCCTGAAATGAAATCTTTCAAGGCCAGCTCACCTTCACCAACAACCAGCAAATCCGGAAAATCCCTGTATTCTTCTGATAATTTATCGCCAAGTTTAAAGTACTGTCTTGCAATTTCGGGGCCGCCGTATATTATTCTGATATGCGGATTCTTTTCCTTCAATATTTTTGATACTTTTTTTACAGTGGTAAAGTTACTTTTATAACAGGAGAATCCGACAATGTCGTAATCTGCGAGTTTTTTTATCATATTTTTAAAAGACTCACTGAAATCATTCTTGATAATTTCAAAGATATTTTTTTCAAGATACGTATTACAGCTTACCTGCCACTTCTTTTTAAGTTCAGTATCTGCCTCATTAAAGAAGGAGTTATTGAAATCAAAAGAATGGGCATTGCAGTTGTTTCTGGCTAAAAATCCTTTAAGGGTAGCCAGGCCTATCGGGGGCAGGTTTGGCCAGAAAACGGGCAAGAGAACAAGTGCGGTTTTATTCTTCATGTTTTTGTACTTATTATAAACTTTTTAATGTAAAAAATCAAACTCTGCATGTGAAAAGACCGGGCTTGTTTTGAGAAGTCCAAATATGCTATAATCAAACTCTAAAGAATATAGTATGATTGACCATTCTTTTCCGGCTTACATATAAATATCAAAAAACGACTCAATTTTTAATTAGATTTAGCTCTTAAAATAGATTAAATTTGAGGTCTTAATGAAAAAGAAAAAAGGTAAAAACCAGCCTAAAACAAAGAAAAAAACAAAACATTCATTATTTCCAAATCCAGCGCTCAATCTAAAAGATATTGTTGATTGTATTGGTTGTGGATTTATCCTTGGGAATTTAAATGGGAATATTATTTATATTAATCCTGCTTTTGAAAAAATTACCGGATATTCAATGGATGATTTAAGAAATAAGAATGTTGAAGATTTAATTGTAAAGTGGTTTAAGGGGCCTGAGCTTGATAAAGTAAAAAAGATTATTGAACATTTGCGATTAAAATCCCATAAGAAACCTGTTGTTCCGGAAACAATAAAGTGGACAAAAAAAAACGGAAAGGAAATCTTTGTAACTTTTGATGCCTCTTTTCTAAGAGACAATAAGGGGAAGGCGATAAATAGCATTTTTTTAATTAAAGATATAACAGAGTTTGAACAAATAAGGGGGACTTTGCAGGAGAAGGACAGGAATTATAAAGCTCTTTTTGAGAGTTCCCTTGATGGACTTATTGTTCTTGATGCCGAAACGATGAAAATAGTTCTTTCCAATAATGCTGCCATGAAAATGTATGGCTTTAAATCACAAGATGAAATTATTGGTATTAGTCCGCTTGAATTTATTGCTGATGAAGATAAGGAGCGAGCACATAAGATTATTGTTGAGGATATGTTCCAGAAAGATTTACGTCAAATAAATGAATTCAGGACTGTATTAAAAGATGGAAGAGAAATATGGATAAGTGCAATAGGAACAAGAGCTGAATATAATGGCAGATTATCCGGGCTGATTTCAATAAGAGATATAACCGGGCGTAAGGAAGTGGAGAAGGAACTGAGGGAAAAAGAAAAGCAGATTTCACAGCTTCAAAAGATGGAAGCTATCGGAAGGCTTGCAGGCGGTGTGGCTCATGATTTCAACAACATGCTTACCACTATTGTCGGGATTACCCAGCTTTTAATGATAGAGTTTCCTCCTAATGATCCGAGGTACTCTGATTTCCAGGAAATCCTTGATGCAACAAAACAAGCGAGCAAATTAACAAGACAGCTTTTAACGTTCAGCCACAGGCAAATGCCCCAGCTGCAGGCATTGGATATAAATGCAATGCTTAAAGATATAGAAAGCATTATTCAGCGTGCCGTAGGAGAGGATACTGAATTAACCTTGAATTTAGATCCTAATCTGGGACAGGTGAAAGCTGATTACGGCCAGATGGAACAGGTCATAATGAATCTGGTAATGAATTCCCATGAGGCAATGCTGCACGGAGGCAAGTTAAAGATAATAACCAAGGAAGTAACAATAGGAGAAAAGGATTGTAAAACGAATCTGGAGAAAAAACCGGGTAAATTTATACTGTTGTCGGTTATTGATACAGGTATTGGAATTAACCAGGCAAGTATACAGCATATCTTTGAGCCTTTTTATACAACCAGGGACAGAGCAACGGGTCTGGGATTGTCGGTTGTTTATGGAATAATAAAGCAGCAGCAGGGCTGGATAGATGTCCGATCCAAACCTGGACATGGCGCAACTTTTGATATTTATCTTCCGGTTTTTAGCGAAAAAGGCAAGCCGGAAGAAGAAATGGAAAAAGACATTCCGTTGAACGAACTTAAAGGCAACGGGGAGAGGATTTTGCTGGTTGAAGACAGGGAATCGGTACGTAAGGCAGTTACGAAGATGCTCGTCAGATATGGATATAAAGTTGTTGAAGCTGCAAATGCAAAGGAAGCTTTGGATATTTTTAACAGGGAAGATATGAATTTTAAAATTGTCTTTAGTGATGTGGTAATGGCTGAAAAAAACGGCGTGGAACTTGTTGATGAGCTTATTTCAATAAAACCTGATATTAAGATTCTTTTGGGCAGCGGTTATACAAACGGAAAATCACGGTGGGATATTATAAGTAAAAAAGGATATGAGTTTATTTCCAAACCATATAATATGAAAGAATTACTTCTCAAACTTAAAAAAATATTAAAATAGCCTAGTTTGACAAACCTTTTATAAATTGTTATTCTTATGCATTATTATATAAATTATGCATATAACAAATAGGGAGGAATACCATGTTTAAAAAATTAACTGTTCTGATAACATTAGCTGTTATACTTACATTTTCTACAGGTTTATTCCAGATGCTTTATGCAGAGCCACCCAAGCTTATAGGGTTTCAGGGGCGGCTTACTGATGCAAAAGGAAAAGCAGTAACAGGAACAAAAGCCATAACATTCAAGATTTTTGACGTTGCAACCGAAGGTACAGCATTATGGACTGAAACCCAAAGCGTTACTTTGGACTCGAACGGTCTTTACGATGTGCATCTGGGGGAAGTCACTGCGCTGGACCTGGCTTTTGATATTGACTACTGGCTTGAAGTTAAAATAGGAGACGAAATTTTATCGCCGCGCTATAAACTGGTTTCAACAGCCTACTCTTTTTACTCCCTAAAATGCACAAGCGCGACATATGCGGAAACCTCGGGAAGCACTGTTGATACTGAAGGGCTTCTATCTAAGTCCGGCGGAACTATGACCGGCGATATTAATTTAAGCAGCAACTCAATAATTGGTGCATATAAAGTAATAGCTTCAACTGTAGGAACATCAAGCACTATTTACTATGGAAATGGTTCTCATTTAACAGGGCTTGGAAGCGGCGGGAACATGAATACAGCAGTCTATGATACGGATGTGGATGGTGTTGTTGACAACAGCGCAGCTATATCAGGGAAGACCTATGCAGCATTTGTTTCAACATCCGGAGCTCAGATAATTACTGGGGATGTTACCGTAAACGGAACGATCAATATATCTACTGCAATAAGACATTATTCGATACCCGGTAACTCAATATGTTCTACTGTAGTAAAGTCATCCTCAACAGGCTATGCATACATGGACGTAAGTATGGGTGGTTCAGGATGTTATCCTGTATTTCTGCCTCAAGGGGCTGTAATATCCAGCTTTACCGTGGTAACAAGTATAACATCTGGCACCGATGGGGCATTTATCGATATAAAATTGATGAAATCTGATCTATCCGCAGGAACTCCAACGGTAATGGCAAGTTACTATGATGATACTGAAGACGGAGATATAGATACTTATCAGACAACTTCCATAGCAAGTCCTGTGATTAATAATGAGAGTAATTTCTATTACGTCGGAGCTACCATAAAAAATACTGATACAGGCTGGTGTAAAATCTCTGGCATTGTTATAACCTATATAATAACAAAGCCATTACCCTAAAAAGTGCGGAAATTACGTTTTATGATTATAGAAAGAATTAAACAATCTCCCAAAAGTCTTATATATGTTTTAATTTCAGCTACCGTTATTTCAGCAGCTGTTATGACCGGGGTAAATTATATTATTCAGGGCCCGCTGATGTCAGCTGCTGGAGGTAACAGTTCTTCAGCAAGTTATCAAGCAAAAGCAACTGTGGGGCAAGCTACCTCAGGTAAAGCTGAAAGCGCGTCTTACAAGTCGGATGGCGGTTCAATGCCTCAGGTAGATGCTGTCATATCAGCCCCTCCTGCATCCAATCTTCAGGAAGTATTTGTCTATCCAAATCCTTTCAAGCCGGGAACCGGCGGATTATTTGATTCTGATAAAATCACATTTTCAAGATTAACCGAAACAGCAACCATAAAGATATACACATATACAGGAGCCCTTGTTGCAACTCTTGAGAAAACGGATACAAGCGTTGATTATTATGAGTGGGACGTGACAAATGAATCGGGAGATAAAATTGCCAGCGGCATTTACATATATTATATCAAAAGCCCGGGCGGAGAAAAAGCAAAAGGCAAGTTCGGGATTATAAGATAGAACATGAAGAAACTAGCTATATTATTACTTCTAATGCAGGTTTTTGTCGTATCAGCTGTTTTTGCAGGCGGTAAAGGTACAGCTACTGCACAGTTTCTGAAACTTGGGTTGGGCGCACGTGCTGCCAGCATGGGCGGCGCTTATACAGGTGTCAGCGATGAAGTAAACGCTATCTACTGGAACCCGGCAGGGCTGACCCAGGTAAATAATAAACAGCTTACGGCAATGCATGCTTTATGGTTTGAGGATATTTCGTTCGATTATCTGGCGTATTGCCAGAAGGGATTAGGAGGCGCTTTTGGCATAGGCCTCAATTATCTTAATTCCGGAGATATAGATAAGTATGATTTTAATGGGAATGCTCTTGGCGAAACATATAATGCAACAGATATGAACGTATCCCTAAGTTATGCAAAAAAAGTCAAAAAAGTATCTCTGGGATTAAATCTAAAATACATATCCATGTCAATCGAAGAAGAGAGCGCAACCGCATACGCCCTGGATGCCGGGACTTTTTTCAATCCATGGGATAAACTTGGCTTTGGAATTGTAGCACAGAACATAGGTTCATCCGTAAAATTCATAAGCGAGAGCGAATCCCTTCCCTTTATCGCAAAACTGGGTTGTTCATATAAAGTAAAAGAGAATTTTCTTTTGGCTTTAGACGCGGTCTCGCCTTCAGATGACGACCTAGGTGCCTGCGTGGGTGCTGATTATAAGTTCAGGCTTAAACCGGGCGATTTCTCCCTAAGAGCCGGATATAAAACCAGTACTGCTTCGGGTTTTGACTCTCTGGCAGGTGTTACAGCAGGTTTCGGGCTGGACTTTTCAGGATATGGACTGGATTATGCATGGGATACATACGGAGATTTGGGTTATACTCACATAATATCATTAATGTTTAAATTCGGACAGGTTGCAGGAGAAGGAATTTCATCAAAAGCAAAAAAGGCCAAGAGAGTTAAAAAGAAAAAAGTAAGAAGAGAAAAGACACTTAATGTTGCAGTAATTGATTTTCAAGCTTTGGCACCAATTTCAATGTCTGAAGCAACTTTTACAACGGAGATTTTCAGATCGTCCCTTGTCAGGACCAAAGCATATACAATAGTGGACAGAAATAACATGGAAAAAGTCCTTGCGGAACAGGGATTCCAGCAGACAGGATGTACAACAACCGAATGTGCGGTGCAGATGGGTAAGTTGCTTAATGTAAACGGCATCATTACGGGAACTTTCGGCAAGTTAGGCGCGCATTATTTGCTGACCATAAATGCCGTTGATATAGAAACCAGCGAGATAATACACTCCGACAAAGCTTCCTGCACAGAGTTGACCCCGGATGAAGTTCAGAGAATGACTGATAAGCTGGTGGATAAATTGATAGACGAGGTTAGATAATAAAAGACCGGGAGGTGATTAAAGGAACCTCTTTAAATGATAATTCGTATCTATCAAAAGAGGAGGAAAGATGAAGACAATTATATCTTTGGCTTTGGCCATAGGTTTAATCTTATGTTTCAACAGCGAATCATTTAGTAAAACTGAAAAGGGAGCCGCGGGCAATGAAGCTACTGCCGCAAAAAAAGCAGCAGCTCAAAGTAAAAAAAGAGCGGGAAAGAAAGCGACACTTCCGAAATTTCAGGGTTATAAAGTTGTTTCCATTGATAAGGAATCAGGAACAATGGTTATAGAGGATAAAAAAGGCGACAAACAGGAAGTTTTACTAAATGAAAAAACAAAATACACTAAAAGCAAAGAGAAAATACAATGTTCCGATGTAGCTGTTGGAGATAAGGTTACAGCTTATTACAAACAAGACGAAAATGGCCAAAATGTCGCTGCTAAAATCAATGTTTGGAAAAAACAGACTTATAAAAAGTCGGCTAAAAAAGCGAGGAAAAGAGCTAAAAGCAAGGCTCAAGATCAATCTCCGGTTTCAAAATCCAAAGACGGCCAGTATGAGATGGAGGGCGGTATACAGGACGGCATAACCGAATCTTCTCAGTAAAATGATAAGTAACTTATATTGAAGTAACAGGGATTGATTTGAGGGCTTATAGATAGATACGAATTATTTGGAAATCAGCTCCGATAAAGGATCGGGGCTGATTTTTTTAGTAAAGAATTACCAATATTGCATGAATAGTTGCAAGTATAACAGTAATAGAGGCAAGTATTATATGCTTTTTCATGTTCCATTGCAGTTTGCCGCTTATAATAGTGATTAAAAGCAAAGTATACGTGATGATTCCCAACGGTTTAATAAGGCTGTAAAACTCCATAAAATTACCTCCGGTTAACCCAGTATTTTATTAAAAAAAATTGTTATTACTTTAAAACTGTCCGTGATAATCAGGATTCCTATTAAAACAAGTATCACGCCTGAGGCGGTCTCTATAATTCCGAAGTACTTTTTTATTCTTGTAAATATTTGCAGGGCTTTATTTATAAAAAGCGCTGTCAATAAAAACGGTATGGCAAGCCCCGTAGAGTAGATGATCAGGAGCAGTGTTCCCTTGCGTACTGTATCCTGTGTTGATGCCAGAATGAGTATTGAAGATAGAATCGGGCCCACGCATGGAGTCCATCCAATGGCAAAAACTATCCCGATAAAGAATGCCCCTAGGTAGCCCAAAGAAGATTTCTGCATCTGGAATCTTTTTTCCTGATAAAGGAATTTTATTTTGATTATTCCGGTTATATGAATACCGAAAACGATTATTATTATACCGCCTGCCCAGCGGATAATATCCTTTTTCTGGCTGAGTGCATTTCCGAGGGCGCTGGCTGAAACACCCAGTAAGATAAAAATAATGCTGAATCCTAAGACAAAAGAAAGAGCATAAAGGAAAGTCTTAATTGCCGAATTTTTACCGGTCTTTAGGTCATCTAACGATGCACCCGTTATAAATGTTATATATGCAGGTATCAACGGAAGTACGCACGGGCTTATAAACGTGGCAATACCGGCCAGAAAACTTGCAATTATGGGGAATTCAGAAAAATTTGACATATTCAATTAATTGAACCCCTCACCTCTTTCCTCTCCCCTTGGGGGGAGGATTAAAGGTGAGGGGGTGTTTTTAAAGGGATTTAACTATCTTGGACATTGTATCGACAAAATAATCGCTGTCCCTGTATCCGACAATTTGCTGGATAACATTACCTTCAGAATTTAGAAATAGTATTGTAGGCAGGCCTCTTACTCTGTATTTTCTGGCATCATCCGGGAATTTATCGGTATCCACTTTAACATTTACAAAATTTTTTGCTATCTCGGAAACATCCGGATTTGAGAAAACTTCTCTATCCAGTTTCTTACACCAGCTGCACCAGCCCGCTGTAAAATCTACCATTAATGGCTTATTGGAATTTTTTGCGGCCTCAAGGCCCTCTGATAAGTCATAAACCCACTTTATAGAACCTTCTGTATTCATGGGTTTAGATGAAAGTGTTGCCTCTTTTTGTACGATTTTTTTATTAGTATTATTAGTGCACGATAAAGATAAAATTGCAATCAATAATAAACAGGGAATTAGATTTCTTTTCATAGTTTTCTCCTTTTATATGCTTAATTTTAGCATTTTATCAATACACCCGATAGCCTTTTTGGAAATATTTTCTTCAACTGTCACTTTAAATTTCATATCCTCAAGTGCCCAAAGGATTTTTTCAAGTGTTATCTTTTTCATGTTCTGGCAAACCGCAGATTCAGATGCAGGATAGAATGATTTATCGGGGTTTTCTTTTTTAAGGCGGTAAATTATGCCCAGCTCGGTTCCGATTATGAATTCCTTATTTTTTGATTCTTTGGCGTAGGCGCATATGCCTGTAGTGGAAAGTATTTTGTCCGCTAAATCCACCACATCAGGTGTACATTCAGGATGTGCCAGAACTTCGGCATTCGGATGCTTTTTCTTTGCATCCAGCACATGCCGGGCTGAAATAGCGACGTGAACAGGGCAGTATCCGTCCCACAATATTATATCTTTTTTGGTTTTTGTTGATACGTAGTGGCCAAGGTTTTTATCCGGGACAAATATTATTTTATCGGCATCAATCGAATTTACGATTTTTACGGCATTGGCAGATGTGCAGCATATATCGCTTTCAGCCTTTACTTCCGCTGTTGTGTTGATATAGCATACAACAGGTACCCCGGGATGTTTCTTTTTTAAATCGCGCAGTTTTTTGCCCGTAACCATATCCGCCATGGGGCATCCTGCGGCTAGTTCAGGGAGCAGTACTTCTTTATCTGGGCAGAGTATAGAGGCAGTCTCTGCCATAAAGTGTACCCCACAGAAAACTATTGTTTTTGCACTTGATTCTTTTGCTTTTCTGCTTAAATCAAGGGAGTCGCCCAATATGTCCGCAATATTCTGTATTTCAGGAGGCTGATAGTTGTGTACAAGAAAAATGGCATTTCTTTTTTTCTTTAAATCCAGTATTTTATCGATTAATCTATTCATTTTTTATTGTATAAGGGGGATATTTTCCTTAATCTCTTTATTATTTCGGGCAGAACATCCATCAAATCATCAATATCTTTTTCTGTATTATCTTTTCCCAGGCTGAATCTTATGGTGCTCTGGGCGCTGGCGGCGTCAATGCCCATTGCAGTTAGCACATGGGAAGGTTCCGAAAGCTTCGAAGAACATGCAGAACCTCCGGAAACAGCGATTCCTTTCAAATCCAGGTCAACTATTACTGCCTCGCTTTCTATATATTTGAATATAACATTCAGAGTATTCGGAACCCTGAATTCGGGATGCCCGTTTAAGCGGACGTCTTCTATTTTATCCTTTATTTTTTTCCAAAGGTTATCTCTTAAGCCCCTGATATGTTTTACTTCTTTTTCCATTTGTTTTTTCATTATTTCAACAGCTTTCCCTAGCCCGGCTATCAAAGCAACGTTTTCAGTGCCTGCTCTAAGGTTTCTTTCATGGTGGCCGCCGTGTATTATAGGCTCGATTCTTGTGCCGCTCTTTATGTACAAGGCTCCGATTCCTTTTGGCCCGTATATTTTATGGCCTGACATAGAAAGCAGATCAACATTCAATTCATTAACGTGAACAGGTATCTTTCCAACCGACTGGACTGCATCTGTATGGAATAAAACCTCTTTTTCTGCTGCAATTTTTCCGATTTCTCTGATAGGCTGGATTACGCCTGTTTCGTTGTTGGCGTACATTATGCTGATAAGTACGGTAGATTTAGTGATGGCTTTTTTCACATCGGAAGGATTGATGATCCCGTATTCGTCCACGGGTAAGTATGTAACTTTAAATCCGTTTTTTTCTAAATAACCGCATGTATTTAATACTGCCGCATGTTCTATGGATGAGGTAATTATATGGTTGCCTTTTGATTTATTCGCAAACGCAGTTCCTTTAATGGCCAGGTTATCGCTTTCTGTTCCGCTTCCCGTAAATATGATTTCTTTCGGTTTTGCACCCAGGAAATCAGCGACTGTTTCCCTGGAGGATTCAAGTGCCTTTTTTGACTCAATGCCGAAGGAATAAAGCCCCGATGCATTGCCGAAGATTTTTGTGAAATAAGGCAGCATCGCCTCCACTACTTCAGGTCTTGCCGGGGTAGTTGCATTATGGTCCATGTATATTCTTTTTTGGGGCATATATATTACCTTTATGATTCAGCTATTTTACAAAATCATACAAAGTTTTTCCAGTAGTCAAAGCAGGGTAAGATGCTTAAATTTTAAGTGCTACGCGTATTATGTCGCGCCTTGAGATGATCCCGAGCACTTCGTCGTTTTCAACAATCGGCACTCTGCGGAACTTATTGTGTGCTATAGCAATGGCAATTTCATCAACGTTTGCGTCAGGGGAAAAAGTTGTAACCTTTGTTGACATTGCCTCCTTAACTTTAGTGTTCCGTAAATTACCGCTAAAAGCAAAATTTATAAGATCTTTTTCTGTAATTATGCCGATTATTTTGTTTTTGGCGTTAATCACAGGCATTCCGCTGATTTCCTTTGTTATCAGAAGCTCTATGGCATCTACAAGCGTGGCATCCGGGCTTATGGTGATTACGTCTTTTGACATTATTTCCTTTGCTTTTATCATTATAATCACCCCCTGAATAAAAAATGCCTTAATAGAAATAAATCGATTAAGCTATTTTTGAAATTGCATCTTCAATTTCGTCTAGCTGTTGTCTATTCAACTGCTCTTTCCCGATGCGGTAAATGACATTATCTTCTTTTTCCGCGTGAATAGTCAGTTTATCTGTTACATTATTGCATATTTCGATAAAATCTTCTTTTAGTTCCGGTTTCAAATTGCCTGCTATTTCGGTTAGTCTGGAGAAGTCCTTCAAGAAGATTGTATGTTCTTCGCTTATTTCAGAAATAATCTTGCTCTCAATATCTGTAAGCTTGATGTCTCTTCTAATCACTTTAATAAGCTCATCTTCTTTCTTAAAATGTTCTACAAGGATCTTATTAAAGAAGTTAAGGATACTTTCGGTATTCTCCAACAAGTTTTCAGCACTGTATCGTTTAACAATCGCTCTAAGCATGATAACCTTTTCACTGACAACATGGTGTGTATTAAAGATGATCTCGATAATACTTTTATTAGATGTCATTTATATACCCTTTTAATTAGTATTTTCCACACCCACCGCACCTGGAACAGCGAGCGCATTGTTTTTTTGCGGAGCTCCTTGCCATGTCAAATTCTTTATATCTGTCGTGTTTTTTAGTATCTATATTTCCGGATGATATAGACTTTCTCCTTATTTTGTCTAAATCAACAGTGACATATAGCGCGTTTTTATGTGATTTAAGGGCTGATTTATTTTTCATTTTTAAAGCTTTATGCTTATTAAGGCTTATTTCTTAGTTTGGGGTTTCTTGCTTTCCTTAACTGTGAAAGTCCTTGTAAGGTTTCCACCCATACTACATGCCGATATTATTTTGATTTCCGATCCAATTTCTGCATCTACTAAAATATAGGATATTTTCTGACACTTTTTGTCTGTCTGGCTTCCGAAATTCTGGATAACGGCAAGATTGCCGTCTACATAAACTTGGACTTTGTTTATGAAGTGTTCTTTATTATCTCTTACATTGTGTTTTAGGGTTAGATTAATCATTCTAGATTCGTTATCAAATTCAATATCCATGGCCTTTGGGGGGTGAGCATTTGCTTGAACAGTACTAGAGATTATAATTAGCACAGCAGGTAAGAATTTAAAAAAACTATTCATTTTATACCTCCTATTTTGAATTCGTAATGTCAAAAACTTGCAAGTATTTTTTGACATTTTGATTTAAATTATATAAGAATTCTTCTTTTTAACAGGTGCCCCCCTGTTTTTTCACTTAGCACCTTTGTTTCCTTTTTTACTTAATCCGCATGTTTTGACTTTTAACGTCGTAGCGCGACCCTTTAGGGTCGCTTAAAACCAGGCGAGGCTAAAGCCTCGCCCTACTTTTTCATCATCTTACTTTTGACAATACC
>JAFGIL010000012.1 GCA_016929635.1 Endomicrobiales bacterium | reverse complement strand
CGGCACATTACACTCTGTATGTGTACTTATTGGTGTGTTGTATCCTGTATCCACATTATCCAAATTCGTAGCATATACTCTGTAGTAGTATGTCACATTCGGAGTAAGCGATGTATGGCTGTAACTTGTATCGCTCCCCTGATAAATCTGTTGATAATTTGTATTTGATTCTGATGAAGATTCCACTGTATAAACTGTTGATGCTGAGTTGCTGCTATTATCCCAGCTCAAATCTATCTGCGTTTCTGCTACACTTGTAAAGCTTAGCGCTCCTGGCGTGTTACATAGCGTATGCGTGCTGGATAAATCCAGAAAACTTGTTTCTTTGAGTTCGTTATTGCGCGACTTCACCTGGAAGTAGTATGTAACGTTCGGCAAAAGATTTGTAAAATCATAACTTGTGTTAACTGTCCAGGAACTGGCTAAAACCTGGCCGCCTAAAGACACAGATGAGCACTCAATTAAATACTCTGTCCAGTCAGGATTTGCAGGGCTTCCGCTTGTCCACTCTGCTGTTATGTTCGTTTCTCCCGCATCAGTAAACGTTGCTGCAGCTTCGCCCGGGATACTTGATAACGTTGAGGATGAAAAATAAAGCGGTGCAAGCATCCATTCGGTAGTTGGTGCAAACAGAAAGCCCACCCTGAAATAGTAGGTTGTGTTTGTATAAAGCCCTGTTACCGTAAGAGTGGTAAAATTCACGTCAGTCGTGCTTGAGGACTGATGAACAGGAACAAACCCTACTTCCGTTGATGCCTGTAAGATATACGCCTCTGCAGTAACTTCCTGGTCAAACCTGATCGCGCAGCTTGAAACCCCTAAAGCATAAACTTGCGCGTGTTGCGGCTGCGGATAAGGAGGGGTCAGCGTAAAAGCTGTTGCTCCGTTTGAAAGTTTTGACCAGTTATGAACCTCATCTCCAACCCAAATTCTGAAGAAATAGGTTGTTGAGTTCATCAGGCTGCCTATTGTATAGTAACAAGTTGTTCCCGGGTTGATGCTTGATGTTGGAATCGATACATAATAACCATCTCCTACCGCAGAGCTTGTGCTCCATACCGTATCGGTCCAGGATGAGTATTCGATTATAAACTCGCTTCCAGACGTAAGTGTCTCATTCGGAGATATCCAGGAAAGGTCTATCTTCCCTGTTTCTTGTCCTGTAAGAGCGGAGAGAGTTGAAATTGCATTAGTGGGGGTAGTATCTACTGAAATATAGAAGAGCGCGTCCCCTTCTTCCTGATCCGTGCCGTTTATGTAAACCGTTGAGTTTATACCGTCATAAGTAAGATGTTTGTAAGGTGACTTGTCAATTGCCAGACCCGCGTTTTTAACAAAATAATTAACACCAGGCTCAGAACCCGGGGATCTTAGTATTGCTCGGTACGTATTTCCGCTCTCTAATTTGTATCCTGTCATGGGTTTTCCTTTCCATGCATAACTTGTACCTACATTAGCTTCTATGGCAAGAGTTCCGCTTGTGATGAACAGGTCGCTGGGTAAAACACGGCGTATTTCATAGTATAAGCTGTCAGTAGGGGCTCCTGTTTTTTTCACCAAGAAATGAACCTGGTCCACTCCTATGTCCTGGCTGACTTTAAAAGTCTCGCCCGCATAGTTGGTTTCACCTGCTATTGTAACGTCGCTGAAGCCCGAGTAAGGATTACCTTCATATGTAGAATCATTAAATCCTAAGATGTAAACAGGTTCATGGCTCTGCGCTGTCCAGTTCGGGGATGCAAAACAAACGCCTCTTCCTGCATTTGTTTTTGACTCGTTTATCCAGGATGTATTAACAGGGTCAGTATATATCGGAGATGAATTATTTGAAGCATCCACAAACACCGGCTTGATAACTATGTGATATGTTGTACCCTGAACCAAAGCGCCGGGGGTATCCAAAGTTGCGCTCACCCACGAAGCTTCCTCGGGGAATATACTGGTATCTTCCGCTCCCGCCCACGCAAGGCTTCCTGAAGGCAGATGGTCCGCACTCCCGTCATCGGTTTGAATCTCCACTTCAAGCTCAGGTGAACCATTTAGCAAAGCAAGAAAAAACCTCGCCTGGCGAAGAGTTTTGCTGGATTGTGCAATAAACCTGTAAGAAACTTTTCTGGAAGACAATGTGATGTTATTGTATCCTGTTGCTGTTATCTGAAACTTATTTGCCAAAAAATTATTCGGCGCACCTGAGGTGAATGATTCAATCTGGGCATAATCAGTTGCCCCGTTTGAAACACCTGACCAGTTATTCTGTTCGTCTTTTGTCCATAAACGGATGAAGTAGGTTACACCGTCAAGTAACCCATCCAAACTCCAACTCTGCGGGTCTCCGGGGTTTACGCTGGATGTTGAGATTGTCACGGTTGCTGCTCCTGTGCTCCATACGACCGGTGTAAATGAAGAATATTGAATCTTGAACCGGCTTCCTGCTGAAAGTGCTCCTGTATCGCCGTCATCTCCGGGTGCAAGCCAGCTAAGTTTGATTGATCCAGCCCAATCTCCCTGGGTAGCTTCAAGGGTTGTTATTGCATCCGGGGCTGTTGAATCCGCGACAGCAGTGGTTACCACAACTCTTAAGTAATCAGTGTATATGTCTGCCCAGTTAGGCGGAGCTCCTGTTGTAGCTTTCGGGCTTGCAAGAAGAATATGCAAATCATTGGCATCTATGTAGTTCCCGAAACTACTAAAATAATCATTGTTTATAACCTGGTCAGAGGAACTTGTATGGTTGCCCACAGCTTCCCAGGATGTTGAACCATAGTTCCAGATATAAAGATATGCTTCATAAATGTGATTCTCGTTATCTCCAAAGCCTTCCCATTCAACGTAAATATTAGTCATTGTTTCTGTATCTTCTGATATTGTGAATTTAAAATGATTAAGTCTATACTGATTTACTGCAGTACTTGTAGAAACATAATGCGTGCCATTGCTGCTGTTTATCTCTGTATATGAAGTAAACTCAGTCTCTCCTGATATTGTCGGGCCTGAAGTACCAGGCCTTTCATTACTGTCAACCTCATATGCCCACTTGTTTGAACCTGCGCCGCTTGAAAAATCATAAGTAACATCCCCTGCCCAGCAGTTACTTGCAAGAATATATATAAATAAAAAAACTAAAAATAGAGACAGAGCCCATTTTTTAAAAACGTCATTGCGAAGGAGCGCAGGACATTCGGCTGAGCTCAGTCGAAGCCCGACTGAAGCAATCTTATGATTATCTTTGGAACAATGGATTGCTTCGCTCACTTCGTTCGCTCGCAATGACATATTGGAAAATGGTTGCTTAGCTGGTTTATTCATAATATTTTTCGCAGTGCGAGGCTCTTGTCTTGAGCGAAGTCGAAAGGTTAGTCCTCGCTTCGAATTAGGCGACCATTAAAAGGTCGCCCTACATTTCGGCTTTTATTTCAATCCGTCAGGAACAGGCATGTTGTGCTTCTCAAGGAATTTGAGCAAATCTTCTCTTTGAATCCTTCTGTGGCCGCCGGGGGTTTTGTATGCGGGAAGAAGCCCGTTTTCTACCCAGTTTGTTACAGTGGTCAGGGTTACTCCGCAAAGCTTACTTATCTGATATGTTGTAAGTATCTTATCAGGCGCTTCCTTGTCTTTGTCAATCTTGTCTTTCTCAGGCCGGGCATCAAGGCATTTTTTTACCTTGTCCCTTAAGTCCTCTACACTAAATGGTTTCCTGATGTAGTCATACACACCTGCGCGCAGCGCCTCAATTGCTGTGTCAACACTGGGATAAGAAGTGATTATAATTACGTCGCACCCGGCATAGTTCTGTTTGATGTGGTGAAGCAGGTCCATCCCGCTTTTCCCGGGCATCTGAAGGTCAGTGACAACCAGATGATAAGCGCTTTTTTTGAGGGCTTCAATTGCCTCTTCGGCAGAGTTTACCATATTACAAGTGTACCCTACAGCCTGAAGTGCCTTTGTGCAAACCCTTGCAATTGCTGCATCATCATCTACAACCAAAATGTTTTCCTTTTCCATTTTCCTCTCCTTTTTTAGATTTATATCAATTTTCAATATATTTTGCATTAGTATTTTGAGTAATTTGATTATTTGGAATATTCTAATCTGCACTAATAGTATAACTTATATATTATATATGTCAATGCTTTTTTTATGCTTTTTTTTATCCAAAGTATCATAATTTGGAATATTTGGATTATTATAATTCTTGGAATTGCTGTAAAATGCCCTTAAAACAGCTATAATGATGTGCAAATACAAAAACCACACTGCGCTTCTTAGTGTGGTTATCATGTAATTGTAGTGTAGCCCCTTGCCTGCACGCCGGCAGGCGAGTGGGCGTAGTAATATCAGTAGTAATTATTTATTATTACGGGGACAAGCCCCTACACTACAAGGATTCTTTGTAGTGTAGCCCTTTATGGGCGTAATAATGAATTAACTTTTTAACTAGAATTATTTTTACGGGCATAAAGCCCTACACTATACAACATATTAACTATTGGTCTTTTTCAAGTATGATGGTAGGCAGGTCAAACTGTTTAAAGAAATTAAATAAATCCTTTTTCCTAACCCTTAAATCTCCGTTGGGTGTTTCATATGCGGAAACAAAACCCTGTTCTATCCAGTTGGTAATGGTGGTTAAAGACACATTGCAGATTTTGCTGATTTGATACAAACTAAGGACTTCCTCTCCTTTTTCATCAGTCAAGTTAACCTTTTGCGCCCTTAAAGTAATGCATTCCTTGATTCTTTTTCTAAAATCGTTAATATCAATGGGTTTTTTAATGTAATCATACACTCCGGCGCGAAGCGCTTCAATGGCAGTATTAAAACTGGGGAATGCGGTTATAACTATAACATCACAATCAGTCTGTGTATATTTTATACCCTCCAGAAGCTCAATGCCGCTTATGCCCGGCATCTGTAAATCAGTGATAACAACGTCAAACTGCTCTTTTTTAAGAATCTCCATAGCGCTTTCGCCTGATTCAGCGCCCCGGACATCATACCCTTCCACTTCCAGAGCTTTCATGCAAGCCTGCCTTATACCAGGGTCATCATCTACAACTATAAGCTTTGTTTCTTTCATATTTTAATACCCCTATTTAATCTTACAAAAATATCTCTAAGATATCAACCCTTTTTTAAAAACCGCGTTTTTAACTCAAATAATCAAAATAATCCAAGTTATAAAGCTGTCCGTACTGCGACGAAAGTCTTCTTACCTTTCCTGATTTTGATATCATCTATGGTTTTGATACTTACTTCTCTGTTTGCCTTATTATAAAACTTTATATTAACCGAATGCACCCCTTCTTTTAAAGGCACCCTTGCCATAAAAATCTCATCCGGCAAGGAACGCCACGAACGCTTGTCTGAAAGCTCTGTTGCAGCTGAGACTGTTTTTAGAATAGTTTTTGCAAACCAGGCTGAAAGCTCCCCGCTTGATTTCTCTACCTTTTTAGTAACTTTCTGGGCTAAAACAAACTTTATCACACCCCTTGCTATTGTCCTTGCCCTGATTCTATTTATTCTTTCTTCCAGACCTTTTACAGCTATATTGCCGATATCTTCAACAAGAACACCGGGAACATTTCCTGAATCCGGTGTTGAAACATCAAAATTAGTGATCTTATAATCCTGGGGTACATACTTAGGAAATGCCAGGCGGATCTGCTCATCAGATGCAATGGAACGAACGATGCTGCGCGCCTGTTCCACTTTCTCCTCGTCCTCGCCCTTAACATCCATACTTTCAACATACAGCCACCCCTTGTTGAAGCTGATTTCAAAAAAATGGTCAATCTTCACCGGTGAAAATCCATTATAATGCAAGACCACCAGCTCCCCTTCGGATGATGAGGGTGATTCAACATCTATTTTTTTCCATTTATCCTTTATTTGCCTGATTTCGTCTTTAAAACCCAGAATTCTTGCGGTCCTTAATGCATCCGCAACCAATTCAGGAGGGGCTGAGGTTTGAAAATATTTATAGTAGGTATCATATGCATCCAGAGCTTTGCGATAGGATATAAAAGCATCGTTTATCTCTCCCTGGTTCTCGTAAAGCATCCCCATTAAATACCTGACAAAAGCATCCTCAAGATAAGTGTTCTTATGCCCGTAATCCACCTTCAGCGTTTTAAGGAAATGATCTACCTGGCGGGCCTCAACCAGAGCCTCGTTTTCCATGCCCAGGAAAACGTAGTTGAGCGCACTGAACACATGTACCAGGGCGCGCTCAAAATCTTCTCCGTAGTAAGGGCGCATATTGTCGCTTATTAAAAGCGTTGAGGCTTCGGCGGTTATACTTTTGGTGAAATATTCCTCAGCCAGGCGCTTTGCTTTCTCAAATGCAAGGTTGCTGTCTTCATACTCTCCGCTAAAATGGAGAAGCATGCCGCGGTCAAGGTAGTAAAGCAATGCGTTTTTCTTTCCGTAAGTTTTTTCTTTTGAGGTTTCATTAAAAGCAACTGCTTCCGAGTATTTTTCTGAAGATACTAATGAATCCAGCTTGCTGTAGTAAGCTGTTCTTGTTGCGCAAGAGGTAAGTAAAATAGCGGATATCAGAGCTATATAGGAAATTGAAGGTTTCATATATATTGCAAAGAGTTTAAATTCTAATTCAGATATATCTTGAACGGATAAGGTAACGAAGCCCGTATCGGAAACGGTAAAGGTAATGTGTAAAAAACATGATTGACTTAACCGTTAGACGAAACTGGCATCGTTACCGTCACCCTTGCCATTATAATATTAAAATTTGCTTTTCTTGTGTTTCACTACTTTCTTAATTTTTTTCTGCCCTATCCAGGCTTTCTCGTTTGTAAGCATGTCAATAAGTTCAAGCTCAACCTGGTAATACTTCACCTGAATTTTTCCTGCCTGATCAAGAATAGTGTTAATCTGCCCTTTTACCATGAAATCAGCACCGTATTCCTGCCCCATGCTTTTAGCTGTCTCAAGGCTTGCGTTTTCTGCCTGGTCAAGCCTTTCTTCCCTGACTTCCTGGCGCTGGTCGCGGGATGCGACAAACTTCACTTTTCCTGAATTTGTCAGTTCGCGCTCCAGGTCTTTTACAAATGTCTCTGTATTAATATGCTCATGGCTTTTATTCAGCACGGTCCCGACAATAAGGCGCGGTTTTTCGTCATTCTTGGAAGTAAACTCATTAAACCACGGCCTTGAAAGGCAATCACTGATCATTTCCTGTGATACAAGCCTTGAATCCGTGTCGTTCCAATAACCGCTGACATCAATCTCCTCGTCAACCGCCGTGCGTGTCACCTTCGGCATGCTTGAGCATGAAGACAATCCAATAATAACTGCCATGGCTACGATTCCTGATACAAAAACACTGCTCTTCTTCATAGCATCCTCCTTTATTAATGTTTAGTTAAACTTTTAGCTATTTTTCCGGCAATAAAAAACGAAACTTCGATCCCTTACCCATAGAGCTTTCAAGCTCTATTTTGCCGCCGTGGGCTTCCAGAATCTGTTTTGTTAAAGCAAGCCCCAGCCCGGCTCCTTCCACCTGCCCGGTAAAAAACTCCTCTATCTGATAGAATTTATTAAATATCTTTTCTCTTTCTTCAGGAGGTATTCCCGGGCCGTTGTCCTCCATCGAAATGCCTATAAAACCGTTTTTTTGAAGTGCCTTAACCTCTACTTTCTTATCTTTTCCGGAATTAAATTTTATGCCGTTTTCCAGCAGGTTTTTAATAACACTTTCAATTTTAATCTTATCTATCTTTATCTTTGGAAGGCTTTTTACGTCCTCAGAGATAAAAACTTCCGCTGAATTCTGTTCAATATAAGGTTTAAGACTTGATACGGATTTCTTGACTATCTCAAACAGATCGGCATCTTCTTTCTTTAATACAATCGGGCCGCTTTCAACCATGGTATAATCAAGCAGCTTTTCAACTAGATTTGCCAGGTGCTGGCCCTGTTTCTGTATGCTGGACACGGCCTTTTTTTGGAAATCATCCAGCTTCGGGTCTCCCAATAATAAAGGCCCGTAACCCGTAATTGTAACAAGCGGGGTTTTCAGTTTGTGGCTTATCAGAGACAAAAAATTTCTTTTAACCAGTTCTTCCTTTTTTTCTGCGGTTGTGTCCCGGAAAACAATAATGAACCCCTGAATATTTTTGTTCTCATCCAGGATTTTACTTACGCCGCCGGACAAGTACAAGGTTTTATTTTCCGAGCGGTGGAACTCCACCGAAATAAAATCCTTATCGCTTTTCAAAATAGCTTCAATTGACGGCTCGACTTTGAATTCTTTGAAAACTTCGGTTACATTTGATTTCTCTATATATTCACTGCCCAAAAGCCTCTCTGCCTGATTATTGGAAAAAAGCTTCGCTCCCTTTGAATTAAAGAATATTGCTCCGTCCGACATCTGGCTGAAAACCGCCTCAATCTTATCTTTCTCTTCTTCCAGGTTATTAAATAATCTTGCATTCTCTATGGATACGGCTGCCTGAGCTGCAAATGCCTCAAGGACGTCCACATCTTCATCTGTAAACTTGCCTTCTTTCTTGTTTACAGACTCAACAACACCCAATAAATTTCCTTTATAAACTAACGGCACGGCTAAAAGGGATTTTGTTTTAAAATCAATCTTATCGTCTGTGCGCTGTGTCCAGCGGGGTTCTTCTTTTATGTCATTTACAATACGGGGTTTTCTTTCCCGCGCAACCAAACCCGCGATACCTTCTGAAAGCTTTAAACGCACTTCCTTCAGTTCAGACTCTTTTTCTGTAAGGGCAAGGTTGAAAACCAGCTCGTCTTTATCTTTGTCATAAAGTAAAATCGAGGACGTCTCTGCCTCTACAACGTCAGTCGCAAGCTTTATAACCTGACGCAGCAGCTCATCCAGGTTCAATGTGGATGAAAGTATTTGGTTTGCATTAAGTATTTGTTTGTATTTATCAACCGGCGTTCTCATTATTATTGCCTTTAAACTCGGCTTTGCTTCCGTCTTCTTTTATAACATCGACTATACTGCTTTTTTCAGGAGCAATTATACCTCCGGAAATTATTAGCCTTATAGCCTCATCAACTTTCATATCCAACGGTATTATCTCGCTTTTTTTCATGTAAACCAAAAATCCCGTTGTGGCATTGGGGGTTGTTGGTATAAAAACCGTAAGATAGTCGCTTGAGGTCTTCTCCTGTATCTCGCCAAAAGATTCAACAGTGATAAAACCAACAGAGTAAACATCCTTTCTTGGAAATTCGACCAGGACCACCCTTCGGAAAGCCCTTTTCTGTGAAAAAAACTGTATGAACTTGCGCACCGATAAATATATCTCGCTTAAAATCGGGACTTTGATTACAAGTTTCTCTATTCCTATCAGTATACGGCGGCCGAAAATATGCGTTGCCAAAACGCCTGTGAACCATATAACGAATAACGTAAGAAAAAAACTGATGATATTTACTATGAACCCCGCAAATTTTTTACCAAAAATAAGAAAAAAGGTTTTCAAAAACGGTGCCGTGAAGCCGCTTATCCAATTAAACATCAGCCATATGAAGATAAGGGTGAGCCATAAAGGCAGGATTGTAATAACGCCGGTAATAAAATATCTTTTAAAACTCTTTAAATTCATTTTTTTAATTGTACAAATTCTTGATTCGTAGGGGCGACTATAGTCGCCCAAAATATCAAACAAACGGGCAGGCAAGACTGCCCCTGCAGGTCATATATATATTAACCCTTTTTTATAAACTTTTTTCCGTTTAATACCAGCTTGTTCATTTTATTGACTGAGTCAGCTTCAACATACAGCCGCACTACCGGCTCTGTCCCGGAAAAACGCATGCCAATCCATGAATCGTCAGCTAAAATAAACTTGTATCCGTCAATAGTTACGGTGTTTTTCACCTTTAATCCCGCTATATCGGTCGGCAGCTTTTTCTGCAGGCGGAGCCTGAAGCTTTCTATCTCATCAAAGGTCAGATGGAAATTCAACCTCTTTGTGTAAACAGGGCCTACTAGCTTCATAATTTCTTCCAAATTCCTTTTTAATGATTTCTTGCTCATTGCAACCATCTCTGCAACAAGCAGGCATGCCAGTATTCCGTCTTTTTCAGGAATGTGATCCCTTATTGTGAGCCCGCCGGACTCTTCTCCGCCTATGATAAAATCTTCTTTTTCCCTGACCATTATTTCGCCGATATATTTAAATCCGACAGGGGTTTCTTTGACTTCCAAGCCGAATTTTCTTGCTATTTTATCCACTAAATGGGTTGTCATGACGCTGCGGGCAACTACCCCTGACCACTTCCTGGTCTTTACGAGATGATACAAGAGCAATGAGATAACCTGATTTGGATTAATGAATGTTCCGCTTGAATCCAAAATTCCGAACCTGTCGGCATCCCCGTCTGTTGCGATTCCCAAATGGCATGATTCCTTTTTTACAATCTGAATAAGTTCCTTCAGATTCTCTTCCGAAGGCTCGGGAGACCCGCCTTTGAAAGATACGTCCCTCCAGTTATGCATCACTGTCTGCTTAATTCCTTTTATATTAAGCATTTCGTCCAGATAGCCAATACCTGTGCCAAAAAGCAAATCTGTGGCAATCCTCAGATTGCTTTTCTTGATCGCCCTGAAGTTGACCAGCTCTTTCAAGCGTTTGAAATATGGCTGCCTGGGGTCCACTTCTTTTAAAAGACCTTCTTTCTTTGCTTCGCTCAACTGCATGGTTTTAACATCGGAGAGGTCTATAACTTTACATTTCTTTTCGATCGCTGTTGTCGTTTCCGGCAAGGCAGGCCCGCCCCAGCTGGGGGAAAACTTCAGCCCGTTGTATTGATACGGGTTATGGCTTGCGGTAAAGTTAATCCCGCCGCTCAGTTTTTGTCTTAATATATCAAAAGCAATTACCGGAGTAGGCGTATCCCTGTCGCAAAGCAGGGCTTTAATGCCGTTTGCTGCCAGAACCTGTGCTGACGTCTGGGCAAATTTTTCTGATAAAAAGCGCGTGTCATACCCGATAATAACTGCCAACGGTATATTTTTTGCTACCTCTTCTTTAGTCCTGTGTGACTTTACATAGTCCGCTATGGACTGCGTAACAATCCTCACATTGTCAAATGTAAAATCGTCTGCTATTATTCCCCGCCAACCTGAAGTGCCGAATTTTATCATAATCTAACTCCGTGAATCGTATCTCGTATCTCGTGAAACGCAATTAACCCAATTTTTTAATTAAACTTCTAAGCATGCGAGATTCGTGATCAATCTGTTCTAAAATAGTTAATTTTTCTTCGTTCTTAATATATTCTAGCTCCCAAGCTATTTCTATATGTGTTTCTAATTCCGCGCAAGAACCCAAGGCTATATACAAAAATTGTTTATATTCTTTATTATGATATCTATTAAAACCCTCCGAAATATTCGACGGTACTGAAATTGCAGCTCTCTGCATTTAGTTCGCTAAACTATAAGTTTCCTGTTTTGGAAAAGTTTTTGTCATTCTATAAATGTCTTTAACAATCTTTATCCCTTTCTTCCATATATCTAAATCTCTAAAATTGTGAATTTTTTCTGCCATTTTATTCTTTTACGAAATACGAGATACGCTTCACGAGATACGAACTATTCCTGCCATTTTTTGACTTTTTCGCTGTACTCTTTTAATAACTCTTTTGCTTTTTCCTGATCTTTTGATTCCGCCCATATATGGAAATACGCCTCGTCCGGATCCGGTATCAGAAGCACCCAGCTGTCTTTGAAATATATTTTCACTCCGTCAATAAGCTCTACATCCTTGCCTTTTGAGTCTTCTATGGCGCAGCGCATTGCCTGGCCTTTCTTATCCCACGGGCAGGATATTTTTTTATGAAAAACTTCGAATGAAGGTATTATCTGGCTCAACTTGTTTAAACGCGTGTCGGCTTTTGCCAGCATTTCAAGTATTTTGCCTATCGTATACATAGCATCAAATGCGAGCCTGAACTCCGGGAAAATAAATCCGCCAAAACAATCCCCTACAAATACAAGGTCTTTATCGCGGGCGCCTTCAATAATCTGGCGCGGGGTTAAGCCTGTTCTTTTTACCTTGACGTTGTAATTATTAGCCAGCTCTTCAATGGTGTTGGTAACATGGACCGGAACCGCAATATTCCCCCTGCGGTAAGTCCTCATTACCAATTCGGCTATCAGAACCAGGGAGAGGTCGTTTGAGATAATTTTTCCCTTTTCATCAACTAAAAATATCTTCTCGGCTCCCGTATCTATTAAAACACCCATATCCGCTTTTAAAGTCGTCACTATATCTGAGAGCTGTTCTAACGAATGCTTAAACTCTTCTTCGGTCTTAGTGACTTTCTTTGGATTAAGATGTGCATTTATGGCTAAAACTTCCAAACCCAGTTCTCCCAAAATTGCCGGGAATATCATAGATGCCGAGGAGTATGCGTAATCCAGCACAACCTTAAAATTTGCAGAGCGAATCATTTCGTGGTCAACTGCCCTAAGGTAACCTGCTTTGTAATAATCCAGAGCCCTGGGGGATGTGACTATCTCTCCGACTTCCTTAAGGTTGGCCCTCTGAAAATCTTCCCTTAAAAAAAGCTGCTCAATTGCCTTTTCCTGTTTAATCTGGAGGTCTCCTCCCTGTGAATCAAAAAATTTTATGTCAATCAGCTTGGAATCATAAGGGGACTGGCGCACGTGAACACCTCCGACCTCGCCTTCTTTTCCCACCTCATACCTCACCACGGGTATGGGAGCGGTCCTTAAATCACCAACCCGCACGCCACTTGAAACGAGTCCTGTAATAATACTCCTTTTAATCATGCGGCTTGCGGGATGCGCATCCCGTGATGTAATAACATACGAGTTTTTACCCAGGTATGCCCCGTATGCAGCCCCAACCTTTGTTGCAAATTCAGGAGTAATCTCAATATTTCCCAGGCCGGTAATCCCATAGGCATTAAAAAGAGCCCTGTTCCATTTTTCTCCCCACACAAGGCTGGTTGACACTATGGCTTCTTCCTCTATAGTCTTATGAGGCCATATCTTAAGGTTCGGCCTTATAACTGCACCGGCACCAACGTTGCACTCATCAGAAATTACAGCCCCAACCTGGACAACAGCCCTGTCTCCTATTTGTGTCTTTTTGCCTATGACCCCCTCTCTTATATGGGCATCCCTGCCGATTTCAGCGTTATCCCATATTACAGACCCGAGAATCTGGGCTCCTGAATGAATCTTTACATTTGAACCAATAACTGACCTGCTGATTTTCGTATCTTTTTCTATTATACAGTTACTTCCTATTATGGATTGCCCTTCAAACTCCACTCCTTCTTCTACTCTGGATCCTTTTCCCAAGACTACCTCATTTTTGCCGACCTTGGAAATCTGGCCTCCAACCTCAACCTTAATTTTTCCGTCAAGAATATCGTAATGGCCAAGCCTGTACTCCTCCAGGTTCCCCACATCTTTCCAATAACCTTCAGCCACATAACCATAAACTTTTTTTCCTTCCCTCAATAAAAGAGGGTATAGTTCTTTTGAAAAATCAAAAGGCCTGTCATCAGGCATGTATTCAAAAACTTCCGGTTCAAGAATATACAACCCTGTATTAATAGTATCGGAAAATACCTCGCCCCATGACGGTTTTTCCAGGAATCTTTCAATCTTGCCTTCAGAATCTGTTATTACAACCCCGTACTGCAGCGGATTAGCAACTCTCGTAAGAACCATTGTCGCAGCTGCTTTCTTTTCCTTATGAAATTCAACTGCTTTGGTTAAATCAAAATCGGTCAGCACATCCCCGGAAATAACGATAAATGTCTTATCTGACAACTGGGTTCTGGCATACTTTACGCTGCCTGCCGTCCCCAAATCCTGTTCGGGCTTTAAATAACTTATATTCACGCCCATTTTCGAACCGTCGCCAAAATAACTCGTAATAACTTCAGGTTGATAGTAAAGCATCATTATCAGGTTTGTGAAACCGTGGGCTTTTAAAAGCTTAACTATATGGTACAGCATTGGATTATTAGCCATGGGTACCATTGGTTTTGGTATGTGATAACTTAAAGGCCTGAGGCGGGTGCCGAATCCCCCGGCCATTATTACAGCCTGCATTTTTACCTCACAAATTAACGTTTTTATTGCAATAGAATTGAAGTTAAAATATTAGCAAATTTGATTAGCCAAAGCAAGCCTTGTTTTGCAAAATTCCAAAAGCTTTCTAAATTCAATCGTTTTCTTGAAATATTCTTTGACATGAATCTATTTTTAGTATATAATAATCAAAATATAAAATAATAATTAACTATGAAACCTATTCTAAAAACAATAACAAATAAAAAACTGCTGTTCGTTATCGCCTCATTACTTCTTATTTTTGGCTTAGCCGAATACATGAGGTACTTGATAAAGGATTTGCCTTCAATACATACTCTTGAAGACTATACCCCAAGCCTAGTAACAAGGCTTTATGACATAAACGGCGAACTGATAACCGAATTCTATATTGAAAGACGTACATTATTACCTTTAAAAGACATCCCTGTTGATTTACAAAATGCCGTGCTTGCAATTGAAGATGACAAGTTCTTTGAACATTGGGGAATTTCGTTTAGAGGCATATTTAGGGCAGCTTTAAATAACATCAGAAGAAGACGAGTTTCCCAGGGTGGCTCAACAATTACACAGCAACTCGCTAAAATTATATTCTTAACTCCCGAAAGAACTTTAACCAGAAAACTTAAAGAACTTCTTCTTACATTACAACTAGAGTATTACTTCACCAAGGCAGAAATACTGCAGCTATATCTAAATCAGATATATTTCGGCGGAGGCGCCTATGGAGTTAAGGCAGCTGCCAAGACATACTTTGACAAAGAAGTTAAGGACTTAAACCTTGCGGAGTGTGCACTTCTTGCTGGATTGCCGCGGGCACCTAATTATTATTCACCGTTTAACAATAAACGAAGAGCATTTATGCGCCGTGCGACCGTAATTAAGAGAATGAGAGAGTTAAACTTCATTACCGACGAAGAGGAAAGGCAGGCCCATCTTCATCCTCTAATTACTGAAAGGATTCCGAAACCGCCTCCTGTTGCTCCGTACTTTGCCGAGTACGTAAGGATACTGCTTGAACAGAAATACGGCAGCAACATGATTTACCAGGGCGGGCTTTCCGTTTATACGACGCTTGATATAGAGATGCAAAAAGCAGCGGAAGAAACCCTAGACAGATATTTAACCATGTTTGATGAAGAAAGGCCCAAACACCTATTGGAAGACGAAGAGTTTGAACGCTACGAAATAGAACAATCCACTCCTGTTAAAGTCCAATGCGGGCTTATTGCAATGGACCCAAAATCCGGAGAGATAAGAGCAATGGTAGGAGGCAGGGATTTTCAGGAATCGCAGTTCAACAGGGCTTATCAGGCACGGCGCCAGCCCGGCTCGGTCTTTAAGCCGTTTATATACACTACTGCCATTGAAAACGGATTTACTCCCGCTACAATTATCAATGATTCCCCTCTTGTCTACATTAATGACGGCATAGACTGGAGATTGACATCCAGAACCACTTACTTTATAGATACACTTCCAAAGGAATGGGTGGAAGATCCGATGAAGGTCTGGGTTCCTGCAAACTACAAAAATAAGTACAACGGGGAAGTTACTCTCCGTAAAGCTCTGGAACGTTCCATGAATATGTGCTCGATCCAGATTTTGGACCAAGTCCGTCCGAATCTTGTAATAAAATATGCTGAAAAAATGGGGATAGAAAGTCCTTTGACAAATACATTATCACTTGCATTGGGAGCCAGCGATGTTACGCTTATGGAAATAACAAGAGCTGTAGGTGTTATAGCTAACAGCGGAATACGCGTGGAGCCTTATGCGATAATCAGAATAGAGGACAACAAAGGCAGAATCATCGAAGAAAATTTTCCTCAAGAAAAAGAGGTACTTTCTCCGCAAACATGTTATGTGATGACCAACCTTCTTCAGGGAGTGGTACAGCACGGTACGGGCCAGGCTGCAAAATGGCTGAGAAGGCCCTGTGCGGGCAAAACAGGAACTACCAATGACTATACAGATGCCTGGTTTGTGGGGTTTACTCCTCAGCTTATTACCGGGGTATGGGTAGGGTATGACGATATTGCTATTTCGCTAGGTGAAAAAATGAGCGGCGGCAGGGTTGCAGCACCCATATGGACTGATTTCATGTATAAATCGTTAAAAGATAAGCCTGTTTTGAATTTCAAGCCCCCGGAAGGAATAGTTTTCACTTTAATTGACCCCAAAACAGGGCTTCTTGCATTAAGCAAAACACCCGGAGCTTACCTGGAAGCCTTTATTAAAGGTACTGAACCGACAGAATACTACTACCAGAAAAAAGAATTTGAAGAACAATCGGAATATGAAAAATATCTGGTAAACCAGGAACAGAATTATGACGGCGGAGACGAGAAAATTGAAGTAATCACTCTGCCCCCGATGACCAAGGATTCCATCGGCGGCATGAAAATTGCCGGTGAGAAACCCCTTATTGCTCCTCCCACTTTTTACATGGTTAATGAATCAACCGCTAGCGAAAAAAACCGCATTAGCATAGAGTTCCTTGAAGAAAATGAACCGCAAAACGGGCAGGGAACAGGAGTTAGAGAATAGAGGTTAGAGGTTAGGGGATATAGGTTAGGATTCTGACTTCTATCCTCTAATCTCTTTCTTAAAATAAACAAACAGCCTTCCAAAATTTTTATTATCTATATCATATCTATGGTAAAGTTTTCTTATATCTGCTCTGTTAAGAAATCTTAACACTCTTTTTTTTAACTGCCCGCTTCCCTTTCCCGGAATGATTTCAACCATACGTATCTTTTTATCAATTGCTTCACGAATGATGCGGTTTAACTCCTCATCAATTCTATAGCCTTTATTGTAAATATCGTGTAAATCAAGTTTTAGTTTAGCCATAAATTAAACACCCCCTCACCTTAATTCTCTCCCCCCTGGGGAGAGGAAATGGTGAGGGGGAATAATTGTTTTTATATTTCTACTTTGCTTTTCCGTTTTTCTTCTTTGCCCTTTTTCCTTCGATTACAGCCTGGGCTGCTGCAAGGCGCGCTATCGGCACTCTGAAAGGAGAACAGGAAACGTAATTTAAACCAACGCGATGGCAGAACTTAACTGAATCCGGATCGCCTCCGTGCTCACCGCATATTCCGAGCTTGATATCTTTTCGTGCTTTCTTCCCTTTTTCAACAGCTATTTTAACAAGCTGGCCTATGCCGTCCTGGTCAAGCGTCTGGAACGGATCCGCTTTCATTATCTTCTTATCAACATAGATTTTAATGAACTTGCCTGCATCATCACGCGAAAAACCGAAACCCATCTGCGTAAGGTCGTTTGTTCCGAAAGAGAAAAACTCAGCTTCCCTTGCGATTTCATCCGCGGTAACTGCGCCTCGCGGCACTTCTATCATTGTGCCAACCATGTATTTCACTTTGACGCCGTACTCTTTCATGGTTTCATCTGCAATTTTAACAACTACTGCTTTCTGGTCTTTTAGCTCAGCGACAGAACCTACAAGAGGAATCATTATTTCCGGTATAACCTTGATTCCCTCTTTTGCAAGCTCACAGGCAGCAGCTATAATGGCTTTTGCCTGCATCTCCGTAAGTTCCGGATAGGTTATTCCCAGCCTGCAGCCACGGTGACCTAACATGGGATTAAACTCGTGAAGTTCGTGCGATTTTGCCCAGATTTTGTCCGCGGGTATTCCAATTTTATTTGAAAGTTCCTGCGCTTCTTCTCTTGTTTTTGGTAAAAACTCGTGCAAAGGAGGATCAAGAGTTCTTATTGTAACGCCGTAACCTTTCATTTCTTTTAGAAGTCCCTTGAAATCCTCTTTCTGGAACGGGAAGAGTTTATCCAGCGCTTTTCTTCTTTCCTGCTCGTTTTCAGCAAGAATCATCTGCTGCATGAACGGAAGCCTCTCTTCTGCAAAAAACATATGCTCTGTTCGGCAAAGCCCGATGCCCTGTGCTCCGAACTCCAGAGCTTTCTTTGCATCGCGGGGAATGTCAGCGTTTGCCCTTACTCCGAGCCTTCTTATTGCATCTGCCCATTTCATGAACACGCCGAACTCTCCGGAAATCTCCGGCTCAATTGTTTTTACTTTACCATCTATAACGTTACCCGTTGAGCCATCAATCGTAACCCAGTCTCCCTCATTATATGTTTTACCTTTAACTTCAAACTTCTTTGCTGTTTCATTAACTTTTATTGCTTCACAGCCTGCAACACAGGGGGTACCCATGCCGCGGGCAACAACAGCCGCATGAGATGTCATTCCTCCACGAGCTGTTAGAATACCTTTTGCAACTTCCATACCGTGTATGTCATCCGGGCATGTTTCTGTTCTTACAAGAAGCACCGGGCCGTTTTTAGCTTTCTCAACAGCTTCATCAGCAGTAAATACAGCTTGCCCCACGGCTGCACCGGGAGATGCAGGAAGCCCTTTTGCTATTACATTTAACTTCTCATTAGTGTCAATAACCGGATGAAGAAGCTGGTCAATCTGTTCCGGCTGTAAACGCATAAGAGCTTCTTCTTTTGAAATGAGGTTCTCTTTTACCATTTGGGTGGCAATCTTGATTGCTGCCTGGGCCGTGCGTTTACCGTTTCGGGTCTGAAGCATGTAAAGATTGTTCTTTTCAATTGTAAACTCAAAATCCTGAACATCCTTGTAATGCTTTTCCAGCCTTGACGTAATGCCTCTTAACTGATTATACACTCCGGGCATTTCCTTTTCAAGCTCATTTATGGGTTTCGGTGTCCTGACTCCTGCAACAACATCCTCACCCTGTGCATTGGTCAAATACTCGCCGTAAAACATCTTATCACCGGTTGAAGGATTACGAGTAAAACCAACTCCGGTACCTGAATCGCTGCCCATGTTTCCAAAAACCATTGCCTGGACATTGACACCGGTACCTAAATCATCAGGAATCTTGTTCATCTTACGATAATGTATTGCTCTGTCGTTCATCCAGGATTTAAAAACAGCGTCTCTTGCCCCGCAGAGCTGAACGTACGGGTCCTGAGGGAAATCTTCCCCTGTTTTTTCCTTATAAGCTGCTTTATATTTATCAACAATCTGCTTTAAATCATCAGTATCAAGGTCAGTGTCATTTTTTACGCCTTTGCTTTCCTTCTTTGCTTCCAGAATATGTTCGAACACGTTCTTTTCTATGCCCATTACAACGTTCCCGTACATCTGGATGAACCGCCTGTAAGCATCCCATGCAAAACGAGTATTACCTGTCTTTGCAGCTAATCCCTCTACAGCTTTATCGTTTAATCCCAGGTTTAATATTGTGTCCATCATCCCGGGCATGGAAAATTTTGCACCTGAACGCACGGAAACAAGAAGCGGGTCTTCAGTGGACCCAAACTTCTTTTTCATCGCACCTTCAAGTTTTTTTATTGACTGGTCAAACTGCGCCTTGAAATCTTTCGGGAGTTTCTTTTTATTTTCATAGAAATAATTGCAAACCTCCGTTGTTATCGTAAATCCCGGGGGCACGGGGACTCCGCTTCTTGACATCTCCGCAAGCCCTGCCCCTTTTCCGCCTAAAAGATCCTTCATCTTACCGTTACCGTCTGCTTTTCCCTTACCAAAAAAATAAACATACTTCTTTCCCATCTTTTCCACTCCTTTCATGTTTTACGTATAATATAGAATTTCATATCTATTATCATACCGTTTATTTAACAATCTACAATGCAAAGCTAAAATTTATAGCTTAACTTTGTTGTTACTCTTCTGCCGAACTCCTCGCTTATCGGATTTTGAAGGTCATTGCCAGGATGAAGCTCATAATATCTCCTGTCAAGTAAATTAAATACCGATAAAGATACTCTTGCCTGTTTGTTAATGTCATATCCTATGCTGGTATTAAATACAATTCTTGGGTCCAGGCTGACTGAATAAATATTCCCCAGCAAATCGATATAATCATCTACCTGAATTTTATCAACCCAATTTGCAAGCATAAATACGGATACGCCGTTGTCAAACTTCATATCACATCCAATATTGAACTTATTCTCAGGATAATCTTTAACACGCTCACTGCTTCCGTCCCGTGTTACTTTTAAATAGGAATAATTTACCATACCTGTCAGCCATTCGGTTAGCAGCATATTGAAGCTGATATCGCCTCCGATACTTTCTGCTTTACCCGTATTTTCAAAGGAATATGTGGTCTGAGGCTTGGTAATATCAGTTGTTACACTCCAATTTATAAAATCCTTGTACTCGCTTCTATACAGCAGCACATTGCCATACATCTTTTTTGCAATCCTTAAACGGTATTCAATGTCCGCATGTGTGATTGATTCGGGTTTCAGGTTTTTATTGCCGACAGTTAAAGATGTTACGGGCCCATATAGAGGGTCTATAACAACTGCCGAGTTATAAATATATGAGTTTACGAGCGTGGGATTCCTGAATGCTTCAGACCAGGAAACTCTCATTATATGCTCTTTTGTAAAATAATATAATGCACTTGCCCTCGGAGAAAACCTGTCTTCCGTCAAGGGATGCTCATCAAACCTGCCTCCAAGAAAAAAATTCAGTTTATCGTCTATTTTAATCTGGTCCTCAATAAAAACTCCCCATAAATCCTGGATGTGCAAGTCAGAAAAACCAAAACCTTTACTCACCTTATTATTCCTGTAATTCATACCCCATATAATTGAATTGATGCTGCCTGCATCTATAGTATGCTGCATTTCAGCATCTATGTTTTCTACATTAAAATCCTCATCCATTGATGTAATATAATCAAACACATAATCCTGGCTCTTATAAAATGCTTTAAACTTGAATTTGTCATACTGGGATTCCAACTGTACATAATCATTGAACCCTGACTTTTTACCTGTCCCGTTCCCGATTCCAATAAACATCTTCTGGCCTCTGATATCTCCCCTGCCGGCTGATATTGATACCTTCCTGTCTTCCTCCTTATGATATTCAACGAATGCATTCCCTTTTGTTACACTGCCGGCGCTGTCTTTATCATCTGTAATCTCGTCCCTTCCATCCCACTCTGCCGACACCTTGTAATCTACCTTGTATCCTACCCTTGCATGGAGCAGCGAGCCGATAAATAGATTCGGCACACCTGCGGTTATATGCATCTCCGTAGCATTTATTTCCTGAGGCTTTTTTGTAATTATATTTATCATACCTCCAAATGCATTTGCTCCGTACAAAGACGAACCCGGGCCCTTAACTATTTCTATGCGCTGTATCTCGTCTAGCCCGATTTGCTGGTCATTCCAGGAAACCAAATTATGAATTCCCCATTCCATCGGCCTGCCGTCTATCATGACCAATAAGGGAGAACTCCCCAGAGGTCCATTAAACCCGTGAACGGAAACGTACTGGTCCAGGCTGCTTATAGCCATTACATCAGCCCCGGAAACCATTCTTAACAGATCAGGTATTGTTGTTGCACCGCTCTGTTCAATTTCTTCTGCAGTTATTATTTCTATTGCAACCGGAGAATCTGTTGCCAGCTGTTCCCTCTTGGAAGCCGTTACTATCACAGGTATCTCTCCAAATAAAAGGTCTCTAAGCTTTTGTTCTTCGGAGCTTTCTTCCTGCCCATAACAATAACCTGCAAACCATGATGTTGCAAAGCCACAAACCAGAGTTAATGCAAACAATGCTCCCATTAACTTTTTCATAATTCTATTCCTGCCTTTTTCTATTGCCCTACTGTCTTGCGGGCTTGGTCTCTTAATTTTTCGCGCCAGGCTTTCATCTCTGCGATATCCAGTCTGCGGACCACGATATCGACCCTGCGGTTTTCTGCGCGTCCATTAATAGTTGCGTTGGAAGCTATTGGCTGATATTCCCCATAACCAGCCGAGGAAAGACGCTTTGGATTAAACTTTAATTCCTCTATTAAAAACCTTGTTGTATTTGTCGCACGTGCAGTTGAAAGCTCCCAATTGGAAGGGAACTCCTGCGTGGCAATTGGGACGTTGTCCGTATGGCCTTCAACAGCAACCCTGTTAGGTTCTCCCTGCAATAGGCGGACTATATCCGTAATAACCCTTTTCGCTTCGTTATGAACATCTGCTTTTCCGGAGTCAAACATCAACTTTTCTCTGAGCGATACAACCAAACCCTCTTTTTGCGTTATCTTTGTAAAAACAACATTAGTTAAATGGCTGACTTCAACGTAGTTATCAATTTTCTCTTTTATTTTTTTAAGCTGCTCGTCAACTGCAGCAGCAGATAATGCAAAAAGCATAACAAAAAATATCAACAGCTGGGTGACAAGGTCAGAATAGGTTGTCATCCACGGGGGTGAACCCTTGCCTACAGATACGTCCTTACCGCGGCCTTTTATTGCCATAATACTAGATAACTCCTGCCCGTTCCGCTGCAGCGCGAAGTTTTCTCAAACGGGGCTCTAAATACGCCTGAAGATTTGCTTCTATAATAGACGGGGTTGTTCCTGATTGAATCAATAATACCCCTCTTATTATAATCTCCTTTACTAAAAGCTCGCTTTCACTCCTGCGTTTAAGCTTTCCGGCTATAGGCAAAAAAATCAAATATGCCGCAGTTGCTCCGTAAAACGTGGTCAAAAGAGCGACCGCCATACCAGAAGCAATCTGCGCCTGGTCCTGTAAATTGGCTAGCATCTGAATAAGACCTATTATTGTTCCTATCATTCCGAATGCAGGTGAATATGTGCCGAATGTTACGAATATTTCCTGCCCGATTTTATGGCGTTCCTGAATGAAGTTAACTTCTGTCTCAAGCAAAGAGCGGATAAACTCATGGTCCTGTCCGTCGATAACCAGGCCAAGGCCTCTTTTTAAGAAATCGTTATCCAGCTTTTTCACGTCGCTCTCTAACGATAAAAATCCTTCTTTTTTTGCTTTCTGGGATAACGAAACGAACGTACCTATAAGACGGGAAGTCTGCTCATCGGGCTCGGTAAGTACTTTCTTTGCAATCTTGAAAACCCCGACTACCTGCTTTACGGGATAGTTGATAAGTATCGCGGCAAAAGTACCGCCAAAAGTTATTAATATTGAAGGAAAGTTCCAAAAAAGCAAAAATTGAGTGATGCTGAATCCAGTCTGTCCTTTGAGCATTATACCGATTGTTATTAGCAATAAGCCCGCTACTGCTCCTATCAGGGTAGTTAGATCCATCTTGCCTCCAGGAATTTGTATATTTTAATTTTATTCAATATTCAATTACTTTTTTGTTTTAGGAATACTCTTACTGATTGAACTTTTATAATCCAGGACAAGATCCCGAACCTCATCCGGGGATTCCTTAACAATAAAGCGGTTTCCTGTATATAGAATTATCGATGTATCGGGTATCGCCTCAATAGCCTCAATCAACTCGGCATTTAATATTATATCCTGTCCGTTTAATCTGTGGAGTTTTATCATCTATCCTCATTTCCAGAAGGTACAATCAGAACATTAGAGAGTATTTTACTATTTGACGAATTAAAAGTCAAGAAAACAGCCGAGGTGTTTTCTACTAAAAGCTCTATAAGTGTTTAGTAAACCCCGCAGATTTTCCCGATATTTATATATTTCTTTTATATTATTAAACTATCCCTTTACGATTTCAGTGGCAATCTGGTCAAACTTGTCAACCGTAACCGCGGGTACTGTCGAAAAAGATATTCCCGACAGTTTATTCAAAAGAATTGAAGCTTTCATGGCTTCTTCTATACCGGGGAAATCAACTACCAGCGCCAGGTCGTGCTCTCCCAGCATTGCATACATGGAGTTCACTTTACCGCCGCATCTCTCAATAACGCCTGTTGCTTTCTTTGTCCGGTCCTCGGAAATACCTTTTAAAGCTTCAGAGGAATACTTTCCATACATAAAAAATGTTGCCATTAATACCTCCTGTTAAACGCGCATATTGCGTTGGTCTATAATTAATATATTAATAAATACAAAATTATGAGGAATTTTTCAAATTTAAAGTCAGTTTGTCCTCTGTGCCGGGCATATATTGGAATAAGCGCAATACTGGCACGCCATGTAAGTCGGCCTGGCAGAAAACCGCATCTGCTTGATGCCCGCCGCTACTGTAACGATTTTATCTTTAATGTCTTCTATCATTTCGGATGTGGGTTTAAAAGAAGCAACTATATTTGACTCCAAAAAATGCAGTTCAAGGCTGTCGGGAAGTTTCCCGTACTTCATTTTGTGCCCCAAAGCATAAATTATAAGTTGAATGCTCTGTTTTATCTCCCTGTCCGCTGTTTTCTGATCCTTTATTCTTGTTGTTGTCTTGAAATCCACTATCACCCTTTCGCCGCTCTGCTCTTTTTTCCCGGATTTTTTAGCCACGGATTTCGCGTTCAGCCTTTCATCCAACCTGTCCCATCGCCCTACAACTCGTATATCCTTGCCTAATAAGAATTTAAAATCTTCCTCTACGGATAAAGGAATAATCCCGATTTTTTCCTGCTGACGAAAATATTTTAACAGAATCTCCCTGCCGTTTCTGAAACGTTCTTCCTCGTGCTCCCTGCTTAAAAATCCGGCTGAAGACCAGAACATTTTATAAATTTTTATTAAATCTTCCGTCCCGAATTTTTTATTTTCTTTTTTTGCCCTGTAGTACTCCCTTAACACCCTGTGAATGACCTCGCCGAAAACAAGCGTATGATGGCGCAAAATAGGAACGCGCATAACATGAACGTATTTATATTTTAACGGGCAGGTCAGATAATCATCAATAGCATACGGGGAAAGTTTTAAAACTCCTTTCTTTCCGGGTAAAATTAATCTCAACTCCGATTTTGTATCGCAGGGGGCAAATCTTTCCAGTTTTTCCTTAATGCCGGACTTATAAAAAGATTCATCCGCCTGAGGTTTATCCAGCGCCTCTATTACAAAACGCGATATTTTTTTGGCACGCTTGCCGCCGTAATCCCTTGCACTCGTAAAATAGAGCTCATCTTTTGCCCGGGTCATTCCCACGTAAAACAGCCTGCGTTCCTCCTGCACATGATAATCTCCTGTGGGCAGCACGTCCTTTATCAGCTCCGTTGGAAGCTCTATCGGCTCTTTCTTGTTTCTTGAAGGAAACCTGTCCTCAACAAGCGACACCATAAATACAACGGGAAACTCAAGGCCCTTTGCCTTATGATAAGTTAAAACATTAACCGCATCAATATCAAACTCGGGCTCTGCAATGGAAGGGTCGTCTCCCAAAGCCAGCAATGAATCAATGTGCTCAACAAAACCGTTAACCCTGTCGTACTTTGCCACCTTGCCGAAGTTATCGATTATCCTGAAAAACTTTGCAATGTTCTGCGCTTCCTCGGCATCCTTAAATGACGTGGAGTTGTAGAGACGGTCCAGTATCCTGGTCTTTTTCAGGAATAAATACAGCAGCTCCCCGGTCCTGGCTTTCTGTGCTATTCTGTAATACTCATTTAGATCATTCAGTAGCTTTTTTATGCCGGATATAGTCTCATCCGACATATTTTCCAACTCGGAATATTTCTTTGCGTTCGTCACCGCGGTCTTCATGACATCGAACAAAGAGCGTTTATAATATGAGGCAACATGATTAATCAACGACAAATCAACCGGATCGAATTCATACAACTGGCTTAACGCCAGATAATGCAAACTGACTGAATCGTTGGGGTTAGCCATTAACCTTAAAAAAGCAAGCAGCAGCCTTATCTCTTCCCGCTTGTAAAGGCCCTGGTTCCCGGAGAAACTCCACGGGATATCAAGCATATTCAAAGATTTCAAAAAAGGGATTACAGAATCGTTGGAACGCACCAGTATTGCAATATCGCGCCAGCTGTATCTGCCGGAGCTCACTTTCTCTTTGATTATCTTTGAGAGTTCATCCGTTTCGGTCGAGAGCGTATCAAAGTGCAGATGCTTAACATCTTCTCCTTTCAAACGGCTTGATTCAAGCTCTTTATTTATATTGTTCCTTACCTCCAGCCGTTCGGGATTGTTATGTTTTATCAGTTTGTATGCTGAATTAAGTATTATCTGGGTTGAACGGTAATTTTCACGGAGAACTATTTCCCTGCAATCCGGATAAACCTCTTTGAAACCCAGTATATTGGAGAGGCAGGCCCCGCGAAACTTGTAAATGGACTGGTCGTCGTCTCCGACAACGGTTATATTTTTATGCGTCGCAGACAATAGTTTAACCAGCTCAAACTGTGCATAATTTGTGTCCTGGAATTCGTCTACAAGAATATATTTAAACTTCTTCTGATATTTTTCTAAAATTGCTGGTTTCTGCCTTAGAAGATCCAGCGCCAAAACAACCTGGTCTCCGAAATCAAGATAATTGTTTCTTCTTTTTAGCTCCTCATACGTTTTGTATGCATTTGCGACTTCAATCTGTTTCTCAGCTTCTTCCGTCTCCTTGGGGCTCACGGCTTTTTTCAAAGCTTTTTGAGCACAAAATAAATAATCATCAGGTTTTATATCCTCGTCTTTTGCACGGCTGAAAACATTTATCATTGCCCGGATGAACTGGGTCGGATTTCCTAAAGGACGGTAGTGTTTTAACTGGAAATTAAAAAGGTTCTCGTAAAAAAATACCGCGGCTTCTGCCTGGGTCAAGAGATGATAATCAGGAGATAACCCTATTTCGAACGCATTTTCCCTTAATATCCTGTCTCCGAACGCATGAAAAGTGGAAAGCCATACATCGTTGAAACCGTACGGCACCAGTATGTCGACCCTTTCCTCCATCTCAGTGGCAGCTTTGTCTGTAAAAGTAAGGGCGAGAATTTCGCTGGGCCTGGCTTTTTTTGTCGCAATCAGATATGCAATACGCCTTGTTATGACGCTCGTTTTTCCGGTTCCCGCACCCGCAATAATCAACAGGGGCCCCTTGTCGTGCCGGACAGCCTGTTTCTGGTATGTATTGAGGTCAACCAAAATATCTTGTGTTGTATCTGATTTAATTATTGTTTCCTGTGACATAATTTATATAGTCAGTCTATTTTATTATAAAAGGCAATCTCCGCAGTTGATTTCCGTGAAGTTGCTTCCGGAATTTCTGCTGGGTAGCCTAACGTAACCAGACAATCTACAGACCATGAGGAAGGTATATTTAATATCTGCTTGATCGGCCTGGAGTTGAACCACCCGATATAGCACGTGCCCAGACTGAGCTCTGCTGCTTTTAAAACCATATGCTCAAGGGCTATCCCCATATCTATAAGGTGATACTGCACGCCCTGAACTTTTTCCCCGATTTTATGGGTAAAAAAACTTAAGTCGCTGCACGCAACTATAATTACGGGAGCTGTTTTTGCCCAGGCATTAGAAACAACGCCGCCCAATCCTTTTTTCGCTAACTCATTTTTCAAATCTTTTTCATCTACAATTATCAACCGCCACGGCTGGGAGTTGCACGCAGAAGGAGCTAATCTTACCGCTTCGATCATTTCCTGAATTTTGCCCTTCTCTACGGGTTTATCCAGGTAGTTACGGATGCTTCTTCTGCTCGTAATTAGTCTGTCCAGCTCTGCCATTTCTAAACTCTCTCCGCGTTAGACGGGGTTAACAGGTCCATCCCGCACTGCAACATCCTATTTTTTTTCTTTTTTCTTCTCTTTTACTTTTTCTTTTTTTGGTTCTTTCTTTATGACATTCTCGGCAGGATTGGTATTGTAGGATAGAAGTTCGCTGCTTCTATGCTCTTTGCCCCCGTATTTCGCCGTGGTAGTTAATACCCAGCCAACTTCCGGGGCATAGTAATTAAACTTTACCGACCCGGGCAAATCATTGTATCTTTCCCTGACTTTCAAACAATCCCTGAACTTGCCTGCTTTTACGTCCACGGATACGCCATTGCTGACAATTAAATAATCTACGCCTCTATTATCACGCACGGTTTTCCAGGTCCTTCCTTCTTTAAACGGATAAGAAATGATAATAGTATATCTTTTTGATTTTTCGCTTGTGTATTCGCGAAGCTCAAAACTCTGCTTTCTGAAATACCTGCTAACGCTTGTTACAAAGCTTTTACCTGCGGTAATACTGCGTTTAATATGAAAAGTATCGGTGGAAACCTGCTTACAGGCCCATTTGGACTGCATGTTTCTTCCTCCGGTTTTTGAATCGCCTTCAATCCAGAAATTTCCGTCATTTAAAGGAAAATAATCAGGGGAATTAAACAACCCCAATTCGGCTAAATGTTTCCAGTTTTCAAGTTCAGAATACCTATCAAGAAGCCTGTTAAAATAAAGACGGGCTTGGGAATATACTTTTAGATTCTTCTGAAATATGCAGCCTATCCTGTATAAGGATTCCGGCGCTTTCGGGTGATCTGGATATTTATCAGATACTTTTTCATACTCAAGGGCAGCTTCCACGTAAAAACCTTTTTTTTCAAGCTTGCTGGCTTTACTGAACTGGTAGTTCGGCCCGCATGCATAAAAAGAACAGATTGACAGCAGTAAAACCATTAATTTGACGATATTGCTTTTCATTCCGGTCTTCAGTGTCTTAAATAAATAGTCTTTATTGCTCAAATATAAATAAAACAAAAACACGCCGGCTGAATCCACTCCTACATCGTATGCCGAGGGGCCGCGGCCTGGAACAAACGACTGATGGTATTCGTCGGAAACAGCATATAAAACAGAAAATATTATGGATACGAGATATATCCTTTTAGGCTGCCATTTCAGGCCGCTGTGAAACAACGCCCTCTGGACAAGCAAAAACAAAATGCCGTACTCAACAATATGGGCGATTTTTCGCAGTATAAAATCCCAGTAGCCCAGCTCTGTTTTTAAATACGGCACCCCGGAAAGATAGAATATAAGCGAGCACCATAGAAAAACAGGCAACCAGTAATAAATCTTTTTAAGCATATTAACCTATTTTTTTACTCCATATTTTTATGAAATTCTCAAGCGAGCGGTCATACGTCCTTTCCGCATCCTTTGGGAAAAAGCACGCAGGCAGCTCTTTGCTTGCAAACCAGTGATACTCAATGCATTCGCAGCACATACCCTTGTGGCTGCAGGGCTCATAAGTGCAGTTGCATTTCTTTTTGTTTTTTTCAAGATTTTTGCAGGATGACATAGCTATCCTCCGAATATTAATCTCTAAAAACCTATTTTATCTTTTTTGAACCATTTTTTCAATTAAACAACTATACGCGGGTTTTTCCAGTTCTATCTCTGAAAAACGCGAGCCAACATCGCCCGGCTGGTGGGAATCCGAAAAGGTGAAAAAATTTATCTTTTCTTTTGCCAGGGGGTCGAGCTTCAAAAATATCTTTTCTATTGAACCGGGATAAACTAAATCAAACGTGTTTATGCCCATGCACAACAATTCAGGAATCGCTTTCTGCCTGTACGCTGTTTTATCAGACCTTGAAGATATTGCCAGGCCGCCTTTTTCTCTTATGTCATTTATGATTTTTTTAACATCCTCAGGCACGACAAACCCGCCTGAGCCGAAGTGTTTCTCGGGTATTCTCCAGGATAAGAGCATTTTTTTAATTTCACCAGCGGAAAAATTCTCATTAAAAACAGCAAGAATAAAAACCTCATCCACATCTTTTATCCTGCAGGTCAATTCCGCTCCCGGCAATACAAGAATCCCCCGGTTTTTTGCGTTTAATCTTATTTTTTCTATGCCCCTACTTGAATGGTGGTCGGTTACTGCAATGATTTTCAGGTTTTTTCTTTTGGCTTCGGAAATTATCTCACCGTAACTGTCCTCATTTCCGTAAAAACAGTTTGAAGCAGGCGAGTGCACATGAAGGTCAACTTTGAATTTGGGCATAATTTTTGCGGTTATTTGACTTATGAAGTAGGGGTGGACTTGTCCACCCTAAAAATTAAGTCTTTCGGGCAGGCAAGCCTGCCCCTACGAAAAAAACGGATTATTTTCGCTTTTCCATCAACTCAACGGCAGGGCATCCTAACTCTTTTTGCTTGCAGTGTTTACAGACGAATGAGCCTCTTATTATCGCATTCCCGGCGGATGAAAGGACAGCTAAAATCAAAATCGCAATTAAGATTAATATGTCGAAGTTTATAATTAACAATACTATACCGCAGATTAAAGGAACTATAAAAACCATGAAATCAGGGGCCAGGTCAATCCAGGAAATATTTCTTTCAACAAACTTTTCGGGGTCACCTTTTTTAAACAGGAAAGAGCATACCTGTCCTCTGCCAAGCCCGCAGGATTTTCCGAAATAAAAACAGTTTACACAGCTTCTCTTTAAGACTTTTAGCTCAACCCACAAACAATAAAGTATATAAAAACCAAGCCACAGGGTTCCTGTTTGTGACATAATGTACGCGCCAATCAGGTAAATAGACAGGGATATAAAGTTTGCCAATAAAACTATGCTTTTTGGATAGTCCTCGTAATACTCTGCATTATTACTCATAGGTAAACTCCTGCTTGCCTATTTTGACTGTGTTTCCTATTTCAATACCTTTATCCTTTAATGCTTTGTCTATTCCCATATCCTTCAGTACTGTCTGGAAATGCATCAAAGACTCCTGCTGTTCAAAGTTGGTCATTTCCGCGATTCTCTCTATTTTGTCTCCGGTAATTATGAAAACGTCCTGCTTTTTATTTATAACAAAATCAGGTTTATAAATATACTGTTTTCTCGGTTCATCAGCAATTTCATGCACCGGGGTTTTTTCAAGCATCTTAAACGTTTCAGTTAATAACTCTTTTATGCCTTTGCCTGTTATGCAGGATATGGGAAAAACCTTTTTTCTTTTTAAATTCTTTTTAAACTCTTTTAGTTTTTTATCAGCGTCTGTCAAATCCATTTTATTTGCGGCTATAAGCATCGGTTTTTTATCCAGTTTAAGCCCTCTCATTAAAGGATTCAACAAGCTTTTGGAATATTCGGACAGCTCCCTGTTTATTGCCAGATAATTTTTGTACGCAGGCCTCCCATCGTATTCAAAAAGGTCTACGATATGAATTAAAACCCTTGTCCGCTGTATGTGCCTTAAAAACTCATCTCCCAATCCTTTGCCTTCATGCGCACCCTCGATAATACCCGGAATATCGGCAATCACAAAGCTTGTATCCTTGAACCTGGCAACTCCCAGATTCGGAGAAAGCGTTGTAAAAGGATAATCCGCTATCTTCGGCCTTGCTGCGGTTACGCGCGAAAGAAAAGTGGATTTACCCGCATTCGGAAAACCAACCAGCCCGACATCAGCTATCAGTTTCAGCTCCAGGTCAAGAGTAACTTCCTGCCCGGGTTCGCCTTTTTCGGAAATTCTGGGGGCGGTGTTCCGGCTTGTTTTATAGGAAGCATTTCCCCTTCCGCCGCGGCCTCCTTTTGCTATCAGGATCTTCTGTCCCTGTTCTTTTAAATCCGCGACAAATCTGTTTTTATCATAAACCATAGTACCCAGCGGAACTTTAATAATCAGATCAAGAGCGCCTCTCCCGTACTTATCACTGCCTCTGCCGGCTGAACCGCTTTGAGCTTTGTAATGAGGTTTATATGAAAAATCAAGAAGTGATTTTAAATGAGGGTCGGCTTCCAGGTAAACATCTCCTCCCTTGCCGCCGTTACCGCCGTCAGGCCCGCCCAGGGGGATAAACTTTTCCCTGCGAAAAGAAATACAGCCGTCGCCACCGCGCCCGGCTGTAATATAAATACGTACTTTATCTACAAACATTTTTTTATTTAGAAAAAACTATATTAAGCTTTCCCTTCTTTTACGGGATAAACACTTACGTAACGCCTGTTACCGGATTTCCACTCGAACTTAACAATACCAGGAACCTTTGCAAAAATAGTGTTATCAGAACCCATTCCCACGTTTTTGCCAGGATGGAACTTAGTACCTCTCTGTCTAATTATTATAGAACCGGCATTAACGGTCTCGCCTCCGAAAGCTTTTACGCCAAGGCGCTGGCCTGCTGAATCCCGGCCGTTAGTGGTTGAACCCTGTGATTTAGTATGAGCCATAATTGTCCTCCAAATACAATTGAAAAATCAAGTTAATTTAGTTGCCAACTATATCTTTTATCTTAAGTTCGGTCAAATTCTGCCTGTGCCCCTGGGTTTTCTTGTAACCCTTCTTTGAACGTTTCTTGAATATGATTACCTTGGAGCCTCTTGTCTGGCGCACGACTTCCGCAACCACTTTGGCTCCCTCTACTTTGGGCCTGCCGATAGAGACTTTATCATCGCCGCTGAGCAGTAAGATATTATCGAGCACTACTTCTTCCCCGGTTTGTCCGGGAAGCCTTTCAACAAGGATAGTACTTCCTTTTTCCACTTTATATTGTTTTCCGCCAGTTTGAACTATAGCATACATTTTGTTTTCTCCTTCCTAATACAGTCGTTCTAGAATAGCAAAAATGAATAAATATGTCAAGTTTGTAAAGGGATTGATTTTGGTACTTTAGATTTTAATTTTGGATAGGATTCGATGATTCTTAATATATCAGCTAAATCCTTTTGCCTTTTGCTACCGCGGCGTTTTTTATCTGAATAAGCCCATATCTTGCCTGTTAACACATCTTCTAAAGACGCTACTCTCATTTTATAGCCCATAACCTCTTTTTGCAAAGCTCTTTTAATGAATTCCTGATATCTTTTATCTGTCTGGATTTGGATTCTGATATCAGAATCCTTGCTGTTTAGGTTAATGCTATGAGGAAATTTCTCAATTTTAAACTTACCCTTTGCTGATTCCATCAGCTTATCAATACCATCCATTATAACCACAATATCTAAATCGAGGCTCACAACTGGCTCTACATAAGCATTTACTGCAAGCCCGCCAATGATGCAATATTCGATACTTTTTTTATCCAACAAATCAATAATTTCCTGAATTATATCTTTCTTCCCGTTGCTCACTCCGTTAAAGAATTGTTTTTTGTTCACTATACTGATCCTCCTATATTCCAACAATAGATATTAAGAATATTTTTCCCATAGTCATAAATGTCTAAAAGATATATTTTGTTAAATGCATTATACATCTTTGAAATATGAATATCAACTAAATGCTTATTTGAAATGAATTTTAATAATATCCCCATCGCACAGGATATAATCCCTGCCTTCGCTTCTCACCAAACCTTTATCTTTCACGCTTTTTTCCGAACCTAACTCTTCCAGATCCTTGAAGTTATAAACATCCGCACGTATAAAACCTTTTTCCATATCAGTGTGTATCTTTCCCGCTCCATTTAAAACAGTGCTGCCTTTTTTTATGTGCCAGGCTCTTACTTCAGTGCCGACAACAGTATAAAAAGTAATTAAATTTAGAAGCTTTTTTCCTCCCTCAATCAGCCTGTCCAGCCCGGTTTTGGTTATATCCATCTCTTTCCTGAAATTATTCTGCTCTTCTTTTGACAGGCAAACAAGCTCTGACTCCAGCTTCGCGCAAATAACTATGTTATTAGCAGACTTATCTGACTCTTTATATTTGTCTTCCTCAATGTTTAAAACGTACAGTACGGGTTTTGAAGTTAAAAAACTGTGAGTCTGTACATCTTTGGGAATATCCTGCTTGATTACAGGAATCCCCTGGTTCAATTTTATGGACATCTCATTAAAAACAGAGTATTTTTCCTTTGCCTGCTTGTCCCCGCTTTTTGAAGCATTCAGATGTTTCTCTTTTATCTTATCAACCTGTTCAAGATCTGCAAAAATAAGCTCTGTTTCGATTATCTCTTTTTCCAGCTCGGGATTTTCAGCATTCAAAACGTTCGGAACCTGCTCGGAAGAAAATCCCCTTAAAACATGGACAAGCGCGTCCATCTCCCTTATATGGGAAAGGAACTTATTGCCCAGTCCTTCTCCCCTGCTTGCGCCTTTGACCAATCCTGCGATGTCAACAAACTTAATAGTCGCAGAAGTCAACTTATCGGGTTTAAAAATTTCACCCAGTTTTTCAAGGCGTTTATCAGGAACGTTGACTATACCGATATTCGGCTCAATAGTCGTAAACGGAAAATCGCCTGCCTGAGCTGACAAACAGGTCAAAGCATTAAAAAGAGTAGACTTGCCAACGTTTGGCAAGCCTATGATACCTATCTGCATGTATTGCCTCGACTCCTAAAAATGTAGGGCAAGGCTTTAGCCTTGCATTATTAAAAGCAAAGCTAAAGCTTTGCCCTACGAAAACATTTATGTAAAATTGTCTAATAAGGTTTACCTTTTCCTATAAAATCTTTTACTCTTTTCAGCAGGTACTTGCTGTCAAAAGGTTTCGTTATATACCAGTCTGCTTTTAATTCCAGCGCTTTGTCTACGTCTTCGCCCATGCTCTTAACGGTTAAGATTATTACCGGGATGTCCTTTGTATCAGGATTGCCCTTTATTTTCTCGCATACCTGATACCCGTCCATTATGGGCATCATAATGTCGGATATCACAAGGTCCGGCCGTTCCTGCTGAAATTTTTTATACCCGTCCTGCCCGTTGGTTGCAGTGATGACCGTATAACCTTCTTTCTTGAGCATCTCCTCTATAACCCTGAGTATATCATACTCATCATCAATAACCAGTATTTTTTTAGGAAGCAATTTTCCACCTTTTTGCGCAGGGGCGACCTTGGCCGCCCTGAGAAAAATAAACGGGTAGGCACCCTCATCAAAAAGCGGAGGCGGGAGCCTGCCCCTACAACCTTGCAAATATTAGCTTAAAATAACCAGATTGTCTCTGTGTATCACTTCGTCAAAATCAGATTTGCCCAGTATCTTTTTTATCTCAACTGTCTTTTTGCCTTTTATCTTGTTTATTTCATCAGATGAGTAGTAGGACAAACCTCTTCCCACCTCTTCGCCGGAAGAGCCGAGCACGCTCACCATGTCCCCGACCTCAAACCTGCCGTTTACCGAGACTATTCCCGAAGGAAGAAGGCTTTTTTTCTTGTCGCGCAAAGCGTTTACGGCTCCAGCATCTATGACTATCTCGCCCTTGCATTTGGAGCCGAAAGCAATCCAGCACTTCCGAGCACCCATCGATTCCTGCGAATTAAAAGTAGTACCTACCTTCTCCCCGCTGATTATTTTTCCAATAATCCCTTTGACCAGTCCGTTTGCAATCACGGTTTTTACGCCTGCACTGGAAGCAGCTTTTGCAGCAGAAACTTTGCTCTGCATACCTCCGGTCCCTTTGCCGCTGCCTGAAGTTTTCGAAGCGTACTGCTCCAGTTCCTTTGTAATCTTTCCCACATCGGATATCACTTCGCTTTTTCCCGGAACTCCCTTGTAAAGGCCGTCAACGTCCGTAAGCAAAATCAGATATTCCGCGCAGATCTTTGCTGCAATAATGGAAGCAAGAGTATCATTGTCCCCGAAGTTTATCTCCTCCACAGAGACAGTATCGTTTTCATTGATTATCGGAACAACTCCCATATCCAGAAGAGAGAGGAGGGTGTTCCTTGCATTCAAATATCTCTGCCTGTCGTCAAAATCATTCCTTGTAAGGAGAAGCTGGGCTATTGTTATATCAAGATTGTTAAAACTATCCTGATAAACATCCATTAGAAGAGGCTGCCCGACAGCAGCCAAAGCCTGCTTTTCTTTAAGCGACGAGGGGCGTGACGACTTTTTCATTTTCCCCATTCCCGCAGCTATGGCACCGCTAGAGACTATCACTACTTCATTGTCTGCCTTTTTTATTTTGGCAATATCTGTTACCAGTGATTTAATGCGGTCTTTATCCAAAGACCCGTCTTTTGTGGTGAGTAAGTTACTGCCTAATTTTATTACTATTCTCATATAATGTATTTATTTTCCTTATATTTTTTCTTCTGGGCTTCGATCTCTGACAACTGCTGCTCAAATCCCTCTCTGCCCATCAAGGCATAGGTCAGCTGTTTGCCCAGCTCAACGCCCGGCTGGTCAAATGCGTTTATATCAAAAAGCTCGCCAATATATGCTGTTGCAAGCTCAAGCAGATAAAGGAGCTGGCCTATTGTCTCAGGGCTGATTTCAGGCAAGCTAACTGTCAAATTCGGCCTTCCCGCTTTTGTCAACGCGAGCCTGGATGCTTCCTCTTCTGATTTCAGCAGTTCGTTTAAAGTGTGCTTCCCCAGGTAGTGCCCGTCAATCAAAGGAATTTTAACCGTACTGTTAAACTTCCCCACAGATAATATGGTTATCACCTTGTCCTGAGGTCCTTCCATATAAAGCTGCATCTGAGAGTGCTGGTCTGTTGCGCCCAAAGCCTTAATCGGCGTAGGCCCCACGTTTATCTTTTCCTTTCTTCTGTTTACTTCTTTACCAAGGCTTTCTGCCCACAGCTGCCTGTACCAGTCAGCAATACCGTATAAGGCATTAGAGTATGGCATCATAACTGACATCGGCCTTTTTAGCCAGTAATACAGGTACTGCACGGTTGCATAAAGAGCTGCGGGATTTTTAAACACGTCATCAGACGAGCAGGCCTTGTCCATTATCCTTGCGCCATTTAGTAACTTCTCTATATCAATCCCGGTAAACGCAGCAGAAATCAAACCAACCGGAGACAAAACGGAAAACCTGCCTCCCACATTAGCCGGCACTTCAAAACTAAGAAGATTCTCTTTGATGACTGTCTCCCTCAGGTAGCCTTTTACCGCATCCGTTGTAACTATAATGTGCTCATTGTATTTCTTTCCCAGTTTTTTCTGCAGGATGCTTTTTAAAATAAAATAATTAGCCATGCACTCTGCGGTAGTTCCTGATTTGGATATCACGTTAAACAGGGTCTTTTTTACGTCCAGCACGTCAATCAATCCGGAAATTAAATCAGGGTCCACGTTGTCAGGGACAAAAAGCCTTAAATACCCTTTGCGTTCCTTTTTATCAAGAAGGTTCCAGAAAGGATGCCTCAAAGCCTGCTGCAGAGCAATGTTTCCCAGCGCAGAACCGCCTATTCCTATGACAACAAAGTTCTCATATTTGGAAGACAGTTTTTTTGCAGCGGTTTTTATCTTCTTGGCTAAATCATCCTTGTAAGGCAGCTCCATGAAACCCAGCTTGCCTCTTGCTTTCTGCTGGTTTATTGACTCGGACGCTTCGGATATTTTAGGCTGCAGCGCTTTTATATCCTCAATGGATATGCCGTCTTCACCAATAAACGCTTTCAGACAGTTGGAATAATCAATTTTTACGTTTCTCTCCATACGCTTCTCCCTTCAACAAATTTTATGTATTTTACACTATTTTTTACATATTTTCAATATACACTTTCTGACTATAGCTATCATCCTGCTGATCTCATGATTTGTGATGCTTAAAGGGGGCATGAGAACTATAACGTTGCTTAAAGGACGAATCATCAATCCGTATTTCCTGCATTCTGCGCACACCCTGGCTCCTGTTTTCTGCTGAGCTGAAAAATCAACAATTTTCTTTTTGTCTTTTACAAGCTCAATACCAACCATAAGTCCCAGCTGCCTGATATTTCCCACACATTCCATTTGAGCAAGTTTTTTAAGCTCTTTACTCATATGCCCAATTTTTTCCGGCAGCTTTTTTAACACTTTTGATTTCCTGAAAATCTCCAGGTTTGCAAGCGCTGCAGCACAACCTAACGGGTTTGCAGTGTAGGTGTGCCCGTGAAAAAATGTTTTAAACTCCTCATACTTACCGAGAAACCCTCTGTAAATCTTTTCCGTTGCCAAAGTGGCAGCCAGGGGCAGGTATCCTCCTGTAATTCCTTTTGCAAGGCACAAAAAATCCGGTTTTATGTTTTCAAATTCAGTTGCGAACATCTTCCCTGTCCTGCCGAATCCGGTTGCGACTTCATCGCAAATTAAAAGAGTTTTATACTTCCTGCGTATGCTGTCTATTTCTTTTAAATACCCGGGCGGCATTGTTAACATCCCTGCAGCGCCCTGTATCATCGGCTCAAGCACAACAGCCGCAATTCTTTTATGGTATTTTTTCAATATTTTCTCAAACTCTTTCACGCACTGGCCTTTGCATCCCATCCTGCGGCAATGTTCAAGAAAGTTCTTGCTATGAACTCCGAAATCATAACCCCTGACCCGGAACCTGCACCTGTAACAGTAAGGCGAAGGCGCATAATACGTTTTATAAAGCAACGGCCTGAAAATGCTGTGAAATAAATCTATGCCTCCCACTGAAACAGAACCTATTGTATCTCCGTGATAAGCATTCTTTAAAGACAAGAATCTATCCCGTTTGGATTTCTTTTCAGTCTGATGCCAGTATTGATAAGCCATCTTCAGCGCTATCTCAACAGCTGTTGAGCCGTTATCCGAATAAAACACGCGCGTTAACCCCTGTGGCGTTATCTTAACCAGCTCTTTTGCAAGTTTGACTGCAGGCCCATGCGTCAGCCCGAGAAAAGTGGAATGCGCAATCTTTGATAACTGCTGACTTATTCTTCTATTTATCACGCGGTTTGCATGCCCGTGAAGAGTCACCCATAAAGACGAAACACCGTCCAGATATTTCTTCCCGTTTACGTCATATATGTAATTACCTCTGCCCTTTTCAATAACAACAGGAGTGGACGGCTCGTCTTTTACCCAGTCAGACATCTGCGTGAAGGGATGCCAAACATATTTTTTATCTTCTTTTATCAGGTTGTTCTTCATTTCAGCCCTCATTCTCCCAGTATCCATTTATTTTTATCCAAATCCAGTTTTCTGCCGAACGGAACCTCTGCAACAGGAAGCTTTGTAACCTCCCTGATAATTCCCGGATTTGTTTTTTCAGCCAGGCCCGGCCTTCTTTTCCCGTTTAGTATTATTCCTAAAACCCTGATTCTTTTTCTGCGGAGCGCCTCCACCGTAAGAATCGTATGGTTTATGGTTCCCAGATTGGGCCTTGAAACCACAACTACTGGAAGTGAAAAATCCTTAATCATATCAATGACCATGTATCCTTTTTTTATCGGGACCATCAATCCGCCTATTCCCTCTACGATATTAAACCTGTACTTCTTTTTGAAATACTTAAAGCTTCTATTTATTTTTGAAAAATTTATCTTCTGGCACGACAATCTTGCAGAAACCAAAGGGGCAAGGGGATATATCAAGAAAACAGGATTTATTCTCTCTATGGGTTCCTTAATCCTTGACGATTTTTTCAGCTTAAACGCGTCGTCCCTTGAACCTGAGGCAATGGGTTTCATCACTCCTACGCTGACGCCTCTCTTCTTTAAAGCACGCGCTATGGAGCACGAAATATAGGTCTTGCCTACTTCCGTATCTGTTGCAGTAACAAAAATACCTTTGTTCATATTATTTCAGCGAATCTATCAATTGAGCTATATCTTCCTGCGTATGCCCGCTCATTAATGAAAAACGCAGCCTGCATTTTCCTTCAGGCACAGTAGGGGGCCTGATAGCAGGCACAAAAACTCCTTTTTTATTTACTCTTGACGATATTTCCAGTGTATCTTTCACACTCCCGACTAATAGCGGGACTATCTGGCTTTCGGAGTTTAATGTATCAAATCCGAGTTCGTTTAACTTAAGACGCAGATTTTTTGACATATCTAATAGTCTTATCCTGCGCTCAGGTTCATCCTTTATGATTTTCAAAGCCTCTATGGAGCAGGCAGCACTTACAGGTGAGAGCGCTGTTGTATAAATAAAAGACCTGCTTTTATTAATTAAAAAATTTATCAGCTCTTTTGAGCCGCAGACAAACCCGCCCTGAGAGCCAAATGCTTTTGAAAGTGTTCCCATGATTATGTCTATCCTGTCTTCAACTCCAAAATACTCTGCAAGCCCTCTTCCATTCTCGCCGAAAACCCCCGCAGCGTGTGCTTCGTCTATCATTGTCCAAGCATTATACTTTTCTGCAAGCTCCGCGATGCCTTTTAATGGGGCCAGGTCTCCATCCATGGAAAACACGCTGTCAGTTACTATCAGCCGCCTGCGGTAATCCTTGGTGCGTTTTAATATTCTCTCCAAATCTTCCTGGCTGCAGTGTTCGTATACAAAAATCCTGCAGCGCGAAAGTTTTGCGGCATCCCATAAAGACGCGTGGTTTAATTTGTCCATTATAATGCAGTCGCCTTCTGCGAGCAGCGAACAGATTACGCCCTGATTTGTCTGGAATCCTGTCGGATAAACCAGGGCTGCTTCCTTGTTTTTGAACTTTGCCAGTTTTTCCTCAAGCTCCAGATGTAAATCCAGGGTGCCTGCAACAAGCCTTGATGACGTGCCGCCGCACCCGTATTTTTCTACGGCGCTGACAGCGGCCTTTTTCATTCCTGGGTGATTGGCCAATCCCAGATAGTTGTTGGAAGAAAAATTAATATATTTTTTTCCTGAAATCGTTATGAATTTATCAGGTGCAGATGAAATAGGATTTAACTTTCTGTATAAATCCCGGGATTTTATTTTATTCAGTTCATTTATTAAAGCTTCTTTCATTTGTAAAACCTTAAGAGATTAGATTCTCTTCGTTCTCAACTAATTTGTAATGTAGCCCCTTGTGCCGCGCCTGCCGGCGGGCAGGGGCGTAAAATAATTCAAATTAATTGTATTTCTTACGGCCACAAGGGCCTACACTACAAAATAACATAAATATTCTATTTCCCGGATTCCCCGGAAATCGCTTTGATTGTAACTTCCAGATTTTTTTGCGCCTGCTCAAAGTCCGGCTTTAACGATACAGCTGCCTCAAAACATTTTCTGGCATTCAGTAAATCTTTTTTTCTGTAAAAAATCGCCCCTAAGTTATTATATGCTTCAACAGAATTCGGTTTTCTCTTAATTGCCTCTAAGTACAACCTTTGCGCCTCGTAAGTTTTTCCCTTCCTTTCATATATGGTAGCTAAATTAATCATTGGCGCAGCCTGGGGCATTATCTTAATAGCTTTTTCATACGAATCAATGGCCTCTTCTGCCATTTCTTCGTCTTCGTAGGTACATCCTAATCCGAAGTATGAGTTTGCCAGGCTTGCTCGTTTGTACGTTGTAAACCCGAATATTCTGGAATAAATATCGCTGTTACTGAGGATAAACATTAAGACCAGGGCAATACTCATAGTAACAAACTTTTTACTTATGCCTTTCCTATATGCATTGTACATTTCAACGGCTCCCAGACCTGCATAGATGCATAAGACAGGAACTATCGGAAACCTGTATTCGGAAACAACAAAAAACAGAATACCGCTTATGCAATATACCGCCATGTAACTTATCAACAGTAAATTCATCCTTGCCAAAAATATTCCGATTACAGCCAGAGACAGAATTACCCCGTAATTAAACAAAGGCATTGAAAGAACAGATTTATATTCGTGCCTGAAGAAGTAAAAATCCAGGTTTATAGGCGGCTCATAAGTATTTATGAAAATCAGTATCTTCTTTAGAAGGAGTTTTGTCCACTGGAAAGGATTCCCGGTTATAAATTTCAGCGATTCCTTATACCAGAAAGAAGACGACTCTTTTGCCGTAAGGTGTTTTCCTGAACGCCTTTGCGCTTCCTTAATGAAATCCTGCTGCTCGACTTCCGGATCAGTCCTTGCAAAAGGAAGAGGCGTATAAGGCCCCTTGCAGAAAGCAGAGTTACCCGTATAAAAGTTCATGCCCCCGTGGGCGGTAGAAAAAACAAACTCGCCTCCCGCTTTGAAATTCCTTAATGCTACAGGGAAAAGCATTAAAGCCATACCTAGCAAGAACAGGGATAACGCCCATTTTTTTGATTGTGAAAAATCAGCAGCGTTTCTGTATAACCAGAACAATACAAACGGGACGAAAATCAATATGTTCGGGCGCAGGTGCACGGAAAAACCCAGCAATGCCCCTGCAATCAAAATATTGTGCAAGCTGCTTCCTAACAATAAATAAAGCGATAAAACATTTACGAAATTGATAAGTGCTGATTTCAGCAGGGTGCTCTCATAAAAAATCGACAATGAATAAAACAAATAAAATACTGCACCCAGATAACCTGCTGTTTCAGAAAATAGTTTTTTCCCTATAAGGAAAACCAGCCAGCCTGTCAATAACCCCAGCAAAAACTGGATTAAGACAACCAGCGATATATTTTCGCCGAACAATTTATAAACAAGCGCAAGAAAATAGGAATAACCCGGGCTCATCATGAACACGCCGCGTTTTGAACCGGCCCAGTCGCCTTTTGAAATCTCCACAGCCCACGTGTGATAATACTTTGCATCAAGTATCGGGTATTTAAACAGAAAGTGGTCCTTTATCTGCATAAAGTAAACGATCCTGACAATCAAAGCCAATAAAATGATTACAAAGATTAAGTATTTTCTCATTTGTTTACTATTAAAACACCTATCTGCCCACCAAACCCAAACGATAAAGACATTGCTCTTTGCATTAACATACTTCTGGACTTATTTGGTGTGTAATCAAGGTCGCATTCAGGGTCAGGATTATGCAAATTTAATGTAGGAGGGACAACATGGTCGCGTAATGCCAAAAGACAAAAAGCCAGCTCAACCGCCCCGCTTGCTCCCAGCAGATGGCCTGTCGCTGCCTTTGTCGAGGAAACCGGAATACTTTCCGTTTTTTTTCCGAATGATTTTTTTATCGCTTTTGTTTCTATGTGGTCATTGAGCTTTGTTGCCGTCCCGTGGGCGTTTATATAATCAACCTTATCCGAACCGCTTTTAACCAGAGCTTTGTCTATTGCCTGGGAAATAACTTTTCCTTCAGAGTTAAAGGCAACTGAACCGCAGACATTATTTGACATTGCCCAGCCCGAGATTTCCCCGTATATCTTTGCGCCCCTCATCACCGCCTTTTGTTTGTTCTCCAGCACAAAGATTCCGGCCCCTTCCCCGATTGCAAACCCTTCCCTTTTTTTATCGAACGGGCTCACTGTTTTTTTAGCCAGCACACCCATACTTTTAAACCCCGCCAGATACAGCGGATACATCGAGGACTCGCAGGCGCCTGCCAAAACCATATCGCAGATGCCTTTTTCTATCCACTCTGCCGCCAGAATAACAGAATGAGTTCCTGTAACGCACGCTGCGACAATATTCTGCAGCGGTCCTTTCAGCCTGAATATCCTGTAAAGCTGCTCCCCCAGAGTTGACTGCAGGAAAATCTCAGAAAAATTTATTTTGTTTGAATCGGATGCGCCCAGATTCGGTTTGCTCACGCTTACGGTACATCCGAAGTTCTCCGGTAAAACACCTTCGGGATTGCTGTCCTTGATTGCTTCGCTTGCTGCAAGAAACGCCATTGAAGTCAGCCGGACCTCTTTGGGCACAGGGAAGTTCTTAACCTCTGCGCAAAGCATTCCATGATTACTATTGTCCGGGCTTATCGCGCTTTTTCCGCTTAAAAGCTCACTCCAGGTTTTTTCCCTGCCAAAACCAAGAGGCGTAACCAACCCTATACCGGTAACTACAACTTTATTCATAAATTAGAGCCTTCAGAAATCAGCTTATATTATTCGTGAATCCCAGTTAAATACCTGCCCTGAAACGGTTTTCATCCCGGACAAAAAAACTATGAATTTCGCAAGTTCATCTATGTCCGTTGTCCTTTTCAGGACGCTTTCGTTTTTCACAAGCTCCATATATTTATCACTGGCTTCCTTTCCCATGTCCGTCAGGTGAAACCCGGGCATAACAGCATTCACGCAGATATTAAAACGGCCCAGCTCCCTTGCTGCTGACTTTGTAAGGCCCATAAGCCCGGCCTTTGCGCTTGCATACCCTGAGCTTCCCCCCACTCCCCTTGCACCGACTATTGAGGTTATATTAACGATAGAGCCGCTTTTTTGCCTTGCCATAACTCCCGAGCATTCCTTTATTAAGTAAAAAGCGCCGGTTAAATCCGTTTTTATCACTTTTTCCCAGTCACTATCGTCTGTTTTCAGAATACTTTTGTTTACTATTACTCCCGCGTTATTTATTAATACATCAATCCTTCCTTCGTTTTTTAATATATCTTCAACCATTTTTTTTACGCCGGAAGAATCAGTTATGTCTGCCTGATACAACCTGGCCGTTCCTTTTTTGGTTCTGATTTTCTCTAACAATTCATCTGCTTTCTTTTTATCTTGTAAAAAGTTGATCACCACATTATAACCGTTGCCCGCAAACTCGCTTGCAATGCCTGCGCCTATGCCGCGCGAACCTCCGGTAATTAATACAACTGGATTTTTATTCATAAATTTCAAACTCCAGATCATTTATCATTTTTAAATCTTGTTCTACCGAACGGCCCGATGTGGTTAAATAACCCCCGACCATCATACCGTTTGCTCCTGCGCGGAAAATCCGGGACTGCAAGTCGCCTAAATTTACCTCGCGCCCCCCGCATATATTGATGTCCTTATCAGGCAATACAAAACGGAATACAGCAATTGTCTGCAGGATTTCCATAGGCGTTATATTTTTCGAGTTTTCCAGGGGAGTCCCGGGAATGGGATTTAAAAAATTGAGAGGCACGGAGTCTACATCCAATTCTCTCAGAGTGAAGGCAAGCTCAAGCCTCTGTTCTTTTGTCTCCCCTAACCCAAAAATACCGCCGCAGCAAACTTTCAGCCCCAGCTCCTTTGCAAGCTTCACAGTTTCAACTCTCTGGCTGTAACTCTGCGTTGTGCAGACATCCGGAAAAAAACTTTCGCTTGTTTCCAGATTATGATGGTACTTCCTCAATCCTGCTTCCTGAAGTTTACGCAGCAAATCCCTGTTCAAACTGCCCAGAGATGCGCTTAAGTTTATTTTACTGCCGTTACATTCAGATAATGCCAAACATAAGACATCAATCTCTTTTTCGGAAAGCGAATGCCCGCTTGTTACAATACCATAACACCCGGCGCTGTTGTTTACGGCCTGATTTAAGCCTTTTTTGATTTCTTCCTTATTAACAAGAGGATATGTATCTATCTTTGTTTTATAATGCGAAGACTGTGCGCAAAACTTGCAGTCCTGGGAGCACAATCCGGACTTTGCATTTATTATACTGCAAAGTTTTATTTTTTTACCTTTAAAATGCTCGCGTATTTTATCCGCCCAGCCAAGGAGCTCCTCAACCTCAACGGAAAATAAACAAGCAGCTTCCTCAAATGTAATCTTTTTTTCCTTCACTACATTCGAGAATATTCTTTCCAACTCTGATTTTTTAATATTTCCGCTGGTCTGTATACTCATAATATCCGATGGTTGACTATTTAGAGAAAAAATATATTTCTTTTATTTATTTGCTGAATTATCCCTTTTGAATCCGAATAAAACCGATATACCCGCCCTGTGAGCTATCCCGAAGTCGCTGGCTCCCAGATACGTGTAATCAACGGCATAGTCGTCCATTTTTAACTCCAACCCGCCGCTGAGCCCTCCGTTGTCTTCTTTGAACTTATAATTGTATTTTACGCACAGCATCTTTGCAATAAGAATCCTGCTTCCCAGGCATATAGAGTCAGTTTCATCCAGCAGGTTCCTGTCATACTCGGTAGAAACAACGTAATTACCATGCGTGAACTCAACTCCGGACTTGAAAGTCCTAGGCAGCTGATAATAATCCAGCTTGCCCGTAAGGTTTAAGCCCGACACCCCCAGCCTTATCTTGTTGAATTGAAGCACTGAGCCGATGTCGATGGTTGTTATACTTGTAGCATAATCATTTATTTCTTCGGAGTAATATTTCACTGTGCTGCCTATGGAGAAGTTATTCACCAGATATGATGCCGCAAAAGGAAGTATCAATCCGCTGTAATTAAAGCTGCGTGCATTATTATTCCCGTATTCATCCTGCAGCATCTGTTCCCTCCTGAAATATGTAGGTGCTGCACCGAAAGTAAAATTCCTGAAAGGATAAATCAGGTTCAGGGAATCAATGCTCATCTCCTGAAGATAAACATGATGCATGAAAGATATTACGGGATATTTTGAAAAGGCGATTCCTGCGGGGTTATCCAATAACTCAAAAGGGCTGTCTGAAGGGAGCAGGTTTTCCTGGATGTCATTCATCATTAAATTTGAAGTACCGGATGCGTAACATTCAAAAACAAAAAATATTAAGACTATCAGAAGAAAACAGTATCTTTTCATTTAAGCGTTTTTCTACTTTTAAATAATTCCTAGTCTTCAATCCTGTATTTTACGCTTTTTTCCTTAATTATACCTAAACGATCAATCTCTTTCAGTGCCTTTAATAAATTGCCTTCCTGCACCCTGTGGATAAGCATTAAAATCGGAACTCCTTTGCGCATGCCTATCAAAGGTTCCTTTTGATAAACGCTTGCAATGGAAATTTTATTCTTAGCCAGCACGCCCGAAACCTTGGACAAAACCCCGGGCCTGTCAGCAGCGGTAAAACGCAGATAATAACTCGCTTCCCTTTTACCTTTCGGAAGCAGTTTTATTTTCTTATCAGGGTCATAGACAACAAAGGGGTCTTTTCCCGCAGTTCCGTTGACCACCTGCATCCCGAGGAAAATTATGTCTGAAACTACCGCGCTTGCGGCAGGAAACTGCCCGGCACCTTTCCCGTAGAGTATTACGTCTCCGGATGAATCGCCGCGCATCAAAACCGCATTATACTCCCTTTCCACGCTCGCAAAAGTATGGTCTTTGCGTACTAAACACGGCTCAACCCTCAGGTCCAGACTGTTGTCTATCATCTGTGCGGAGCCTATCAGCTTAATAACATACCCGAATTCGTGCTTTGTAAAGAAAACGTCCTCTTCGGATACCCCTTTTATTCCGGCTATAGAAATATCTTTCAGCCTGATGCAGGTAGCCCATGCCAATGAAGAAAGGATTGCCAGTTTATGCGCGGTATCAAGGCCTTCTATATCATAAGTAGGGTTAGCTTCGGCAAAACCCGCGGATTTCGCAAGGTTAAGCGCAACATTGAAACTAACGCCGCTTCTGGTCATCTCGCTTAGCACATAGTTGGTAGTACCGTTTAAGATACCGCTTATCTTTTCTATCCGGTTTGCAGCAAGCCCTTCGTTCAGCGCCTGTATGACAGGTATGGCACCTGCTACCGAGGCTTCAAAATACACAAGCTTTTTATACTTTCTTGCAGCACTGAATATCTCGTCCCAGTATTTTGCCAGTACGGCCTTATTTGCGGTTACCACGTTTTTGCCGGCTTTCAAAGACTCAAGAATTATGGTACGCGCGGGCTCATAGCCTCCGATAAGCTCAATTATTATGTCTATACCGGGATTGTTGATTAATTCCTTATAGTTTCTTGTATAGGAATATCCCTTCAAAGACAGGTTTTTAACGTCACACACGCCGCCGATTTTAATCTCCGCGCCTATCTTCTGCTCGATAATCCTGCGATTTCTTTCCAGGACGTTTATAACGCCCCTTCCGACATTGCCGCAACCCACCAGACCGATATTTACTGCTTTCTTCATTGTCTTGTTCCTTTTATTTAATAAACTTTTTTATTCTAAGCAGGGCGTCATGAAAGCGGTTGTCATGAGTTACCAGCGCCATCCTGACGTAGGATTCCCCGTATTTACCAAAAGCAACACCCGGAGCAACCACCACCCCTGTTTCTTTTATCAATTTCTCTGAAAATGCCAAAGACCCCATTTTTAAGAATTGTTCGGGGAGCTTTGCCCATAGATACATCGTAGCTTTCGGGGGCTCGATATTCCACCCCATTTTATTTAAACCCTCAACCATCTTATCCCTTCTGCGCTGGTATATCTCATTTCTCTGTTTTATGCAGTCCTGAGAGCCCTCCAGAGCCGCAACCGCTGCCAGCTGAACAAAAGTAGGCACCCCGAAATCAACATATGATTTCAGGTTCTCGAAAGGATAAAGAAGCTCCTTTGCCCCGCACGCCCAGCCTATCCTCCAGCCGCACATATTGAAAGATTTAGAAAACGAATGGAACTCTATTGCAACATCTCTCGCACCGGGGAATTCAAATATTGAAGGCGCCCTGTATCCGTCAAAAGTCACCTCAGAATACGCATTGTCATAAGCCAGCAGTATGCCGTACTTCCTGCAGAACTCGATTAACTCGATAAAGAACTTTTTATCTTCAACAACAGCAGTTGTCGGATTGTGCGGATATCCTACAAAAAACAATTTGGCTTTCTTTGCCACTTCCTCTGGAATACTTTTTAAGTCAGGCAGAAACTTGTTTTCTTCCAGAAGGGGCACCCTGTGAACCTGTCCGCCAGCAAGTATTATACCATTATAATGGACCAAATACCCCGGGTCGCAAAACAGCGCCAGATCCCCGGAATCGATATATGTCGTACATAGATGAGCTATGCCCTCTTTTGACCCTATCAGGGTAACTATCTCGTTATTAGGGTCAATATCAACGTTGAACCTTTTGTTCATCCATTGGGAAACAGCCCTGCGGAAACGGGGCATACCCTTGGCCTGCGGATAACGGTGCGTTTTCTGATGGTTCATGACCGTATCACACAGCCGCTCGACAATGTGTTTAGGTGTAACCAAATCAGGGTTTCCCATGCCCAGGTCTATTACATCAAGCTTTTTCTTGTAAGCCTCCGCTTTAAGCGCATTTATGCTTGAGAACAGATAGGGGGGTAAATCTTTTAGTTTATCAGATGGTTCAATTTTTTTCATAATATCCTGCATTTCTATTTAACAAAATCCCGTTAGAATTTTCAGTATTTCTAACGGGATATGTTAAGAGAGAATTTCTACTTAAAATCCATAAAATAAGGCGTTAATAACTTTGTTCTATATATTCCGGCAAACGCCATGCATATTTAAACAATATATAGGAAATGGCTACACAGGCTAACCCGTATGTTATCTCAAAACCTGACCATGTGAGCCACTGTTTCTGCGAAATAAAATCCCATTTATTAGGTGAATACAGATTAGCTTCGGGCTCACCCCAAAAAACATCCCAGACACCTTTTATGGCTACGATAGAGCCCCATACCAGAAAAATCCGGGCCGCGCAGCGTACTAATCCGCGAATTTTTACTTTTCTCATTTATATAAATCTTAAATATTATTGGATTAATTTTCTTAAGGTTGTCGTTGGTTTAAAAGAAACCTTCTTACCTTCCGGAACAGGGATAATCTCACCGGTTTTGGGATTTCTACCCTGACGTGCTTTGCGAGCCTTTACTCTGAATGATCCTAATCCTGAAAGAGAAACAACTTCCCCTTTTTTCAATACTTTTTGGATTACTTTCACTAAAGCCTTCATAGCTCTGTTAGCGTCACCCTGGGTTAGGCCAGCAACATCTGCTACCTGCTTTACTACATCTGGCTTTTTCATAGTACTAAACCTCCTTTAGGCTTGTAAATAGTAGTTATGTTCCAATCCTCAACTGCTCTGAATT
>JAFGIL010000077.1 GCA_016929635.1 Endomicrobiales bacterium | reverse complement strand
CGGCATATTAAGAAGAACAGGAGCGAATACATATGATGTGGTGACTGATTACAGCACATACTGGATAAACAGCGCAGGAAGCAGCGGGCAGGTGTGGAAATCGGACGGGTCAGGAGCGGGTTATTGGGCAGCAGATAATGATACAGGCGCAAGCGAGTCAACAATAGAAGGATACATTTTCGACACAGACAATTCAGCAGGAGCAACCCGTATAACAGGTAATGCGAATGGGTTGGACATATTGAGTTTAAGGAGATACACAAACACAAGTCCAACAGGTAATTTTATAGATTTAGAAAATGCATCAGGTACAAGTTTGTTTACTGTAGATATAAATGGTAACTTGACACTGACAAACAATGCAACAATAGATGGAGTGGATATATCAGATTACAGCCCGTATTTTATAGACAGCGCAGGTGCTGCCGGGCAGTACTGGATATCAGACGGGTCAGGAGCAGGAACATGGGTAACAGTAAGTGAAGATGATTTAGAAGCAATGATTTTCGATGATGATGCAGAAGATATTACGGGAGTTTGGACTATTACAGCAGGACTCGAAGTAGCAGATAATATATGGCTCGATTTTGGGGCCACTCCTGACTGGGGTATAAGATTCGATACGGCAAATGACAGGTTAGCTGTCGAAACAGACGGAGGTTGGGGCGGAGGGGATATATACTTTGATTTGGCCGATACCAGCGGCAATTCCACTTTTACTATTACTAATACCAACGGAACATATCAGGCTGATTTATTTGTGGAAGGGGATATTTCGTTGACTGCAAACTCTACAGTAGATGGTGTCGATATATCAGATTACAGCCCGTATTTTATAGACAGCGCAGGAAGCAGCGGCCAGTCGTGGCGCTCGGACGGCAGCGGCAGAGGCGCTTGGGCAACACCTTATGCTGTTTATGCACCATAAATTTCAAAAAAGGGGGTCAGGCCCTTTTTAGGTCTGGCCCTCTTTTTTTATCTATGCTAAGAAACGGAGTCCCAAAAGAAAAATAAGTTTTTTTTAAAAATGTGATTGAATTTTATATATAAAACTTTAAGGAGGTCCGACATGATTAACAGAATGATTTTTTCATTAAAAATTTTTGTTGGAGTGATTATAATCTGTTTAATTATGTTGATAGATTTATATGCCTCGCCTCCTGACCTGTTGAACTACCAGGGGCGGTTAAGGTATCAGGGGCAGCCTGTCAGCGGATCTCCTAATATAGAGTTCAGGATATATGATGCAGATACAGTGGGTACATTAATATGGACAAGCGGGGTGAGAAGCGATATACAGGTTAGTACGGGTATATTTAACTATAAACTGGGGACGCACAATCCGGGATGCGGCGGAGATTTCATTGTCAGTGGCAGTGACGGAAGTGTAGGTATAGCCGGGGATCTTGACGTAGACGGCACAACGACATTTACAGGGGCTGTTACAGCGACAAATGGCAGCAATCAGATTTATGCGGTTTATGCATCGTAACGAATAATTGCTTATGAAGAAGTTAATATTTTGGGGTTTTATAGTATTTGCTGTTGTATTTCTAACATATTTAGGGTCTTTGAAAAATGATTTTGTTGCGGATGATTATCATTTAATCATCAATAATGACTTTATCCCTGTTTGGTCCAATGTAAAGATCTTGTTGAATAAAGATTTTCTAAAACATTCGTTTCAGATTGAATCAGGCGCCAGGCCGTTGACTTTGCTGTCTTTGATGGTTGACTATAAAATATGGGGAAAAAAGCCGTTCGGATACCATTTGGTAAACGTTCTTTTACATGGAGTAAATTCCGTTTTAATATTCATCCTTGCGATATATTTAGGGGCTAAATTAACAGGTAAATCAAATTATATTTTTGGCGTATTTTCTGCTCTTTTGTTTTCTTTGCATCCACTGCAGGCTGAAGTTGTAAACGTTGCATCGTTCAGGGCTGATCTTCTTGTTACGTTTTTCTATGTTCTTTCAATTATATTTTTTATAAAAGCCGATAAACGCATAAAATGGCAATCAATAATTTTTTATTCAATGTCAGTTGCATCTTTTGTATTTGCCCTTTTTTCAAAAGAGATTGCCGTAACTTTACCGCTGGTTATTTTGTTATATCTATGGCTATACAAAAGGGAAGAATTTTCGAAGCTAAATTATGCTTTTATCGCAGGGTTGTTATTTTTATCCGGGACGTTTTTGCTGTATTTCTGGGCAAAAAGATTTGGCTATGATCTGCATAGGCTGATATTTGTCAATATAAAAAATAATGTTTCTCCGATTTCGAGTTTTTCTGCTTATTTAAACACGGTGTTTTTAGCGTTCTTTCACTATTTCAAGAAGATTGTCTGGCCTTTTAATCTGTCTTTTGACTATTTGATAACTTTACCCAGTACAGTTTTCAACTTGATGGCATTTTTTGCAATTGTATTATTATGCTTCTTTGGTGTTTTGTTCTTTGGAAATGAGATTATAATGAAAAAAGCGGGAATAACCAGCGGAAGAAAGAGGTTATTGCAGTTTGGTATAGGATTTGCGTTTATAGCTTACTTGCCCGTAAGCAATGTTTTACCGCTGGCAAATACGGTAGCTGACAGGTATATGTATCTTCCGTTAGCAGGGGTAAGTTTGATTCTTTCAAGTTTGTTATATGCCGTTCCCGAGAAACGAATCAGAGGTATATCCTTAAGCTTTTTGTTTGCACTCTTAATCATTTTTTCATATAGTATAATTACAGTCAAAAGAAATATTGTATTCAGAAATATGAGGTCTTTGTATACAGATGCTTTAAAAAGTTCTCCGGAAAGCCCCAGGGTCAGGTTTAATCTGGCTTTAGTGTATATGTCAGAGAAAAAGTGGAACGAGGCGATTGCTGAATTTAATAAAGTTGAGGAGTTAAATCCTCTATACGAAAGAATTAACGTTTGGAATAATATCGGGATATGTTATGAAAAACTGGGAGACTTTAAGAAAGCAAAAGATTTTTATGGTAAAGTGATCATTGTAAATCCCAATAAAGATGCGCTGAATAGCTTTGCTGATATTCTTTGGAAGGAAGGAAATCATAAAGGCACAGCATGGCTTTTGCATAAAAGCGTTGAAATGTTTCCTGATTCGGAAGCTTATAACAATCTCGGAACGTTCTATGCCAGTAAAAAAGAGTTCAAAAAAGCCATTGAGTATTATGAGCAGGCGGTTAATTTAAAACCCAGTTATGTTCAGGCATGGATTAATCTGATAAATGCTTATGAAAATTCAGGCAGGAAAGATATAGCGGAACAGAAAACTAATTTAATGGCAGAAATATTTGCCCGGAATAAATGGCACGTTTACGGGAGGGATGTATATGAAAAATAAAATTTTAATAGCCATAGTTTTAACATTATTTATTACTAACACAGGATTTTGCACAAACCAGACAAGCGATCCTGTTTGGTTAACACAAAGTTCAGGCGCACAGTATAATCAGAGGCCGTTTCTTGGATTTACAGCCACTGCCACCGGAGGAGTTATAAACGATGCTCAAGTCCAAATAGATTCAACAGGAGACTGGGCAGGCGGAGACCTGGTTGACCGCAGGTATCATCCGACTTATTTAGATTTATTTAAGGGCATGGGTTCTGCATCCGTAACTGTTGTATACCGTCCGGATGTTTCGTTGACATACGGTACCTGGTATGTCAGGGTAATGGTGTGGAATAGTACGGCTGATAGTGATGCAAATAGAAACAGCAACTGGGTTCAAACAACTTTTACTATTACTAATCCAGGGGCGTCAACTCTAGATGAAACGGCCAGTTCTGGTGATACGATTAGGGACGATCATTTTAATGATTTGAGAACAGCAATTAACAATTTGAGAACTATTACTGGATGCACCGCGTATTCATGGAGCGGTGATTGGCCCGTGAACAATACAGTGCAGATAAAAGCGAGTCACATTCATGAATTAAGGAGTGCTTTAGGAGATGACGACGACGACGATACAGATACGCCATTCTATTATCTTACTGGTTCATATCCCAGATATACAAACAGCACCAGCAATGGCGATGGAAACGTGGCAACAGGAAGCTCCATTAGAGCCATACATATAAATGAATTAAGAGGCGCATCAGCAGATTATACAGATCCACATTAATAGTTACAGATAATTATCTCTATCTAGTTTAGTGCTTTACCAAACTTTCCTATTGTGCTATAATCTTCATAAAATAATCTCAAGGTTTTTAGATGAAAGTCGCATTAGTTAAATGCCCCTGGTGGGTAAGGTATTGCCCTCCGTATATCCTTGCTTTTTTAGCTGCTTTGCTGCGTCAAAACAACCATGAAGCATTTTGTTTTGACTTGAATAACTCAATGTATCACGAAGCCGGGAAGGAGTATAAAAAATACTGGGATGACAGGGATTATTATTCCGTATGGGAGGATAATTCTTTTATTGCCAAGCTTTCCGAAGAGCTTGAGTTAAACAAATTTGCGGATAAAATATTACATAACCAGCCAGATGTAGTCTGCTTTGATACACACACACCTTCGGTTTTGTTCAGTTACGATATCGCAAAGAGAATCAAGAGAAAAAATAGCGAAGTAAAAATTGTCTTTATGGGGCATAAAGCCTCCCGTGCCCAGATGGCATATGATTTTATTGAACAGGATTTTGTGGATTATGTATGCCCCGGGGAGATAGATATTGTTTTGCTTGATTTATTAAAACTTCTTGAAAAAAATCCCAAAACATTGCCTGAATGCAGGGGTTTCCTTGTTAAACGGAGCGAAAAAATTATAGACTGCGGAAATCCCGGGATACCCAAGGATTTAGATTCACTGCCGTTTCCTGATTACAGCGATTTTAGGACTGATATAGAAAATAAGCTTTACAGCCAGCCCGAAAGGCTTGATATACTGGACAGCAGAGGGTGTGTTAACGCATGCCATTTTTGTTATGAGAGGTTATTCTGGCAGAAATACCGCACAATGAGCGGCAAAAGGATGTATGGACAGATACAGTATCACATAAAGGATTTTCCACAGATAAATTATTTTTATTTTAACGGATTGCTATTGAACGGGAATCTAAAGAACCTGGAGGAGTTTTGTGATTTAGTGATAAAAAACAAACTGAAAATAAAATGGGCAGGGCAGGCAATGATTAACAGGGATATGACAAAAAACGTGCTGGATAAAATGGCACGCGCCGGCTGCGTGTGGCTTGGATATGGTATTGAGTCCGGCTCTCAAAAAGTATTAAATGAGATGAATAAGAAATATTCAATAAAAGATGCCCCGGACGTGCTTAAGAATACTCATGATGCAGGCATAAACGTTCAGATAAACATAATGTTCGGATTTCCAACGGAGAAAGAAGAGGATTTTAAAGAGACTTTATCGTTTCTTAAGAAAATAAGACCATATATTGACAATGTCCTGGCAAGTCAGTCTTTTTTTACTCTGGAAAAAGAAACTTACGTTAAGAAATGCCCTGAAAAGTTTGGGATTGAAAACTCAGGGCATCATCTTTTCTGGAAGTCGGATAATGGTAAAAACAACTATGCCGAGAGGTTCAGAAGGTATGAGGAGTTTTGCAATTTAGCACTGAAACTGGGGATTCCCGAAACTTCGGGGGTATTAAAAGAAAAGCCTGATAAATGGCTTTTACTGGGGGAGTACTATAGATTTGAAAAGGATTATGACAAGGTAAAAGAATGTGAGGAAAAATCATCAAAAAATGAATCCATTAATAAAACTACTTGATAAACTAGGGAAAGAGTTGGAAAAAAAAGCTGTTCCCAGGCCTTTAAAAATAACGGCTCCCGCAGAATTGCATTTTGAGCTGACGTACAAATGCAATACAAAGTGTATTATGTGTAATTTGCGGTATTTAAAATCTGAACGGGAAGAACTTAATATCAAGGATTACAGGAATATATTTGACGGGGCAAAATCTCTTAAAAATGTGAAATTAATAGTCTTCAGCGGGGGTGAGCCCTGGCTTAAGGAGGATTTTCTGGATATATTCAAATACTTTGCTGATAAATATCCTGAAAGCAACCTGCTGATTTTATCAAATCTTTATGATACTGGTTTGGTTACAAAGAATTTAGATAGAATTAAATCTTTGGCAGACATAAAAAGAGTTTCGATAGGGAGCTCTTTGGATGGTATAGGGGATGTTCATGATAGAATAAGGGGTCAGAAAGGCAGTTTTAAAGCCCTGGAGAATACAATGCGGGTTTTAAAAGACAGATATCCTGAAATATATTTTAGTCTTAACTTTACAATCATTCCAGAAAACTGTGACCAGATAATACCTACATTTGAATGGTGCGAAAAAAATAAGCACCATATCTCCTATCAGGTAATGGTTCAAAAAAAGCAAACAAAACAGTTTAAATGGGATAGCACTAATTACAGGACGGTCAAGGACCAGATATACAAAATAATAGAGAAATCCTCCAAGAATATCGGATTAAACGATATCCTTAAAAATCCCGGATTAATGTCGTTTTTGCTCAGTTTATACTACATACCTAAATATATTAAAGAGAGAAAAAGGTTTTATCCGAACTGCCCCTGCGGGGAAAAATACGCAATGCTTGATCCATCAGGGAATTTATATTTCTGCCCGGTTTATAAAGATAAAATTGCCGGAAATCTGAAAGATGTTGGATTTGATAAGCTATGGGCTTCACAAAAAGCTAATGAAATAAGAGATTTCTTCAATAATAAAAAATGTCATTGCTGGCTTACCTGCACAAACGGATTCATGATAGAAGATGCAATGAAAAGCTAGAAGATATTTCGTAAAATGAAAATAGATATATTACTAGTAACCCACAGGCTGAATCATCTAAAAGAATGCCTTCCGTATCTGCTTAAGCATAAAAATAATATTTTGATTGTAGTTGACGGATTTAATGCTGAGCTGGTAAATTATATAGAGAATCAAAAAAAGAATAATGAGTTTATAAAGTACATCGTTATCGATGAAAAAGTTGAAAAAAGTAAAGCAAGAAACACTGGAATTAAAGATTCGAAAGCGGATATAATCTATTTTATGGATGATGATGCTTATTTTACCGGAAATAATCTGGATTTAATAAAAGAAAAGTTTAAGCAATATACGGATGTCAGTATAATAGGGGGGCCGAACCTGACCCCTCCGGACAGCTCTTTTTTTCAGAGAGTTTCTGGATACGTATTCTCATCAGTATTCACTGCATGGAAGATGAGAAAAAGGTATTTTAAAGGGCTAAATGATAAATATTGCGATGATAAGGAATTAATACTGTGTAACTTAGCCGTAAAAAAGGATGTTTTGGTAAAAGAGAACATATTTTTTGATGAAAGGCTCACTTACAACGAAGAAAATCTGCTCCTGCATCAGTTAAAAAATAGAGGTTATAAAATGCTGTATTGCCCTGACATATCAGTATATCATCTGAGGAGAAACAGTATTTTACAGTTTTCAAAGCAAATATATAAATCCGGAGAAGGAAGGGCAATGATGACTTATTTATTGCCCGGCAGCTTGTCTTTATTTCATATATTGCCTTTATTGTTTGTTTTGTATTTAATTGCCGTGCCTTTGATAAATACATCATGGATAAAAACACCATTATTGGTTTATTTGGTAACTAATCTTTTGAATTCTTTGTATTTAACCGCAGTTAAAAAGGAAAATATATTTACCTCAGTGATTTTATTTGCCCTGTCTTTCATTGCACATATTTCCTACGGGATAGGGTTTATTCGCGGGTTATTATGGAAACTAAAGATTTAAGATTGTATTTCTATGGAATTACAGTAAAAATAACTTCTTTTGAAGGTATTATAAATAAGTTAGACAAGGATTTTTCATATTTTAAAAACGCTGAAATATCCGAAAATCTTGCCAAGGGAGAAATTACATTGTTTTTTTATAATAGCAAACCATCCTTTGAGGAAATACCGGACAAAAAATACACCTTTAAATACCTGGATTTAAAGATCTATGATAATAGAAATATTAGATTTATAAATTATAATGAAAAAGCATTAAGCATTTATGATTATCAGAAAGAAAAAGGGGAAGTTTACTGCAATGACGAAAATTTATTGCATGAGCTGGCGTACCTTTTAGTACATTCAAGAGTCGGGGAAATTCTTGACAGGCATGGAATTCATAGGATTCACGCTTTGGGGGTTTCGGTAAACAGTAAAGGATTGATATGCCTGCTCCCCCAACACGGAGGGAAAACAACCCTGGCATTAAATCTTCTTAAATACGATGGTGTAAGTTTAATTTCAGATGATACACCTTTAACTACAAGAAAGGGAAAAATCCTTCCGTTCCCCGTCCGTATTGGAATCAACGAAAAAGACAGGGTCGATATTCCTGATAAATATAAAACCAGATTTCTCAGAAGAAAACACGGGGCCAAAATATTAATAGGTATAGACTATTTTATGGATAAGTTATCACATGGGGCAAGCGATATTATATTGGCAAAAGGCGAACGTGCTGAAGAAGAGGGTGGAAAAATAATACCTATCAATAAGTTAAGAATTTTATTACCTTTGATTGAAAATTGTGTTATTGGTGTCGGTCTTCCACAGATGCTGGAATATTTCCTGCGGCTCAATGTAGCTGGAATTATTGATAAATTTAAAATTATGTGTTCGCGTTTGATTGCATGCATAAATTTAGCTTGCAGGTCAAAAACCTATAAATTTATGATAGGAACTGATGGAAATAAGAATGCATCTGAAGTAATGAAGTTATTAAAACCTGAGGATGCCTGTGCTTAGGGGTTTTGTAAAAAACGATTAAATATGGTATAAAATATTAAGAGGCAAAAATATGCATAGGTCCGAACAAAAACAGAAAAAAGCGCTGGATGTTATAATAAATATCATAGTAAAATACAAATATCTAAACCTGAAGGTTTTACCTGAATGGATCCTGGATATGATGTATTTTGACGTAAACGGGCCGTCCAATCTTCTTTCTACGATTTCAATCTACTATTATTTGAATTGTCAGGAAAAGCACAAAAGCAGTCATAAAGGAACTGCCGTAATTCCTTTCAGAAAAATGCTGAAAATAACTCGCGATGTGGGATTTTTATGCCAGGTTGAAAGGATGAGAAGAAAAAGGGTTTTGGATTATGATATCAATATGTCGCGCATATTTGAGCCGGACACAAAAATAAAGATTACCAAAGGCCCCAGTTTTTATAAATCTCCGGATAAAACCCTGCTTTCCTGAACCAACCGCTAGATGGCTTTTCTTCTTTTAGAAATATCGTTGCTGATCGAGTAAATACAGGGAACAATAACAAGCGTAAGAAACGTTGCCGCCAGAAGCCCGTAAGACATTGCAATTGCTGCAGGTACAAGAAAGGGCTCTTCTCCCCCGATGCCGTAAATAAGCGGTAATAATGCAACTATTGTTGTTATAGAAGTAAGCAATATCGGCCTTAACCTTGTTCTTCCTGCCTCTATTATTGCATCCCTTAAGTCCTTTCCTTGTTCGATGCGTTTATTAATAAAATCAACAAGAATCAAAGAGTCGTTTACGACAACTCCTGTAAGGCCCACAATTCCAAAAAGAGCCATTAAACTGACAGGTTGACCATGAATGAATAGTGCGATAATAACCCCCGTTAAACCAAACGGGATAGATGCCATGATGATTAAAGGCTGAATAAATGAACGGAATTGCGTAGCCAGAATAATGTAGATAAGCATGGCAGCGATACCAAAGGCTTTAAAAATGGATGTAACAGATTCTGTGGTATCTTCCCACTCTCCGCCGCTTTTAAAGTAATACCCTGGATAGTTCTGGGGAATGTCCTGAAATTTTGCAATTATTTTTTTATTTGCCTTAACTGAAGTTGTTTTCTTTTCGTCGATACTTGCGGTAATTGTTATCGTACGCTTTCCTTCGACATGGTTCAGATATTTAATACCCTGAAACTGCTCGAATCTTGCGACTTTGTCTAGTCTTATAAGCCTGCCCTGATTGTTCGGTATTGTAAGGTTTTTCAGGGTCTCAAAATCATTTTTGTACTTTTCAAGCAGTTTTACAATCACATCGATATCTTCATCGCCTTTTCTCATTGTTGTGGCAACCCCGCCTTCATAGGCAAACCGTATTGTGCTTGCTATCTGTAAAACGTTTAAACCCAAGCGGGCAGCTTCCTTTTTATCGATGTTTATCTGTATTTCTTCTTTATCCAGCTCATAATCATTTTTTATGTCTTCCACACCCTTTAATGTTTTTAAATAGTCCTCAATTTCCTTGGATATCTTAAGAAGCATATCATAAGAGTCGCCCCTTATTTCAACGGCAACGGGCTTGCCGACCGGAGGGCCATGTTGCATTTTTTCAAATTCAAAATTAACCAGGTTTGGTATGTTCTTCTCTTTTATTTCTTTCCTCATCTGGGCTATTATTTCATCGGCTTTCCTTTTCCTTTTTTGAGAAGGAGTCAAGAATACCATACACTGGCCGTATTGTGTACCGTATTTATTGTTTATGCCTCGCTGCTCGTCGCCGGAAAAACCCACGTTCGAAGTAACGTTTTCAAGCTCATTGTCCGGCAAGGCCATGCAGATTTCTTCAATTTGAGTTAATGCCTTGTTGGTACCCTCAAGGGATGTTCCTTCGGGGGTTTCTATTTTTACATAGAAAATCTCTATTATGTCGGGAAAGAGTTTAAAAGGCATTATTGTAACCGAAAAAATTATGGCGGCAACTAATACAATAGATGCAAAAAGACACATCTTGTATCTATGATCTATGCTGTATGTCAGAACTTTTGTATAAGTTGCAAGGAGTTTTTGGAACCATCTGGATTCACTCCCTTTTCTTTCGTGGGATGAAAAGTAATGGATAAAAGCACTTATAACCCTCCCAGGCAAACACAGGATTTTCTGGAATAAGGTTTCGGCTTTTATCTCGCACGTGGTTTTATCCGGGACCCCGAGCTCATGCCTGCTTTTTAGAGGCTTGGACCATTCAGCCAGATGGGAAGGAAGAATTATCAAAGCCTCAAACAGAGAAGCCGCAAGACAGAATATTACTCCCATGGGAAAATATTTCAAAAATTTTCCCATTATACCGGATATAAACATTAAAGGTAAAAACGCAGCTGTTGTTGTAAGTATTGTTGCAGTAACGGGAGCTGCCACCTCTCCGACACCTTTTATTACGGCTTCCTTAATGGGCAGGCCTTCTTCCATATGCCTGTATGAATTTTCCGAAATAATTATTGCGTCGTCAACAATCATTCCGAGTACAAGGATGAGCCCGAACATTGTAAGAAGATTCAGGCTGACATCAAAAAATGACATGAATATCAATGCAGTTAGGAAGGCAAAAGGTATGCCGAGGGCGGTTACCAGTGCAATCCGGACGTTCAGAAATAAAAGCAAAGTGAAAATTAAGAGAACCAAGCCGATTGTGCCGTTTGAAGTCAGGACGTTTAGGCGACGTTTTACGTAAAAAGCCATATCGTTTAGAAGGTCTATTGAAACGTTTTCCGGCAGGATTTTTCTCTGTTTTTTAACAGCTTCTTTTATCTGGTCAGCTAACCGGATTATATCCCCGCTGTCTTTCTTTTTTGGGATTATATTTATCGAGACCTTGCCGTCTGTCTTGTATATTCTTGTCTGCTCTTCAAACGTATCTTTTGCAGTGCCTATATCACCGACCGTTAGATATTTCCCATCGGTATTTGTACGGATTATTATATCTTCAAACTCTTTGGCTGTCTGAAGTTCCCCAACAGTGCGAAGAATAAGTTCCTTGGAGCCGGATTTTATTTTTCCTCCGGGAAGATTAATGTTTTGATTTTTAATGTTCTGGATAACCTGGGCAAGAGAAACGTAGTATTTTTCTAGGTTTTGGGGGTCTATTTCAATCCATATCTCTTTATCTCTCCAGCCAATCCTGTCTATAGATCCCACACCTTTCATGTTTTTGATTATTTCCTCAAAATCCTTCACATGCTGACGCAGTTCTTCTTCCGGAACATTGTCGCCGGAAAAAGATACTTCTATAATCGGGTCCTGCAGAATAATTTCTTCTACACTGGGGTCTTCAGCATCATCAGGCAAGTCTTCTTTGTCAACTTCCCTTGATATGTCATTGATAACTTTATCTCTTTTTGAATCTGTTAAGTCCGGGTCCAGTTCAATAAATACAAACGACGAACCTTCCCTGGAAACCGAGCTGTATGTGTCTATGCCGTCTATCTCTTCAATAGCGTCTTCTATAGGAATAGTTATTAATTTTTCTACTTCGTGGGGAGACGCGCCGGGATATACGGTGTGCACAAATGCATAGTCAATACGTATTGACGGCATTGCCTCTCGTTGCATGCCGATTGTAATGAAAGCTCCTATTATTATGGCAGCAAGGGTAATCAAATTAACCAGGACTTTTTGTTCTATTGAAAATTTTGCAAACCACATTATTAAATCCTCCTAAACACCATCCAAACGTATAAGTTAGGATGAACGGAATGAAATATTAGCAATTTTCATTAATGATTTTACTGACCCATTCTCTATTGTTCCAGAGCGCGCATCCAATGTTATCTATCAATTTGGCATGGTGATTTCTTATTCTGACAATATATCAGGAAATATTTTTGTTGCCTCGAACAAATCCTGCCTTTGTAAAGGCTCTCCTCCTGCTATTACAATTATTGATATGCCGATCCCTTGAGCCTGTGTAAAGATAGACTGTAATTTATCTTTGCTTACATTGTTATTGATTTATCTTCTTAAAACAGCATCATAGCAGCCGTTACATTTCAGGTTACACTGGCTTGTAACGCCAAAAACCGCAAGAGGCGGAACCTGGATGCCCTTTTTGATTATTTTATTTCTTTTTTTTGCTGCTTTTTTCTGATGTAGAATAGTTTTAATCAAAAAAAATATTACTTTTGAATTTCCTATTGAGATGTATAAAATCTTTAATAGATATTTAATGATATTTTTATAAAAACCGGTGATGTGCAATTTACTATTTGTCATTTTTTGAATAACTTCCTTTTCTAAAATTCACCTCTTACTAATTTAAGGTCAGCAAGGGCTTTATGGTAATCAGTCAGGGCTTTCAAGTAATCCGTCTCTGCCCTGCTTAAATCGTCCTGGTAGTTTAAAATAAACTGGCTGTTTGAACGGCCCTGATTAAACTTAATCCCTTCGAGATAAAGCTTTTTTTCCTGCAGTTTGAGGGCTTTCCCGGAGGCTTCTATGTATTTTGCCATTGTATTCAAATAACGGACAATAGACCTGCATTGATTGACGATATTTGACTTAAGGGCGTCATGTTCAACCGAAGCTTTGTCATAACTGTATTTACTCTTCATGTAGGCGCTTTTGGAGCTTTTCATGAATGGCGAAAACTTCATATCAATTCCGACATACCAGGTTTTGTTATCCATATCTGTAATTTCATTGAAATCGCTGTTCCAGCTGTCACCCGCACCGCTTAAACCGCATTGTGTTGTAAGACTGAGGTCTGGCAGTTTTTCATTATCTTTGATTGTTCTGTCAGCTGAGATTATCTCCGTAGATGTTTTGGATATTTTCAGCTCGCTGCGGTTATCTAAAGCGATACTTATAACGTCTTTCTCAATCACATTGTTATGAGACAGGCCGGTTGACAATTCAAGATTGAAAGAATACGCTTTGTCCCTCGGCAGAAAAATTATATTTATTAAGTTATCTTTTGCATTTTCTATACTGTCTTTTGCCAGAAGCAGGTTGGCTTCTCTGATGGTAATTGATGCTTCCGATGCTATAATATCAACTTCCTCAAGAAGTCCGTCTCTGAATTTTTTTAAATTGCTTTGATGGAAATCTTTTGCGCGTTTTAATGAGTCCTCTTGAATAGCCAAATTCCTTTTTGCATAGGATAAATCCAGATATGCTTTTGTTATTGAGTTTTTTAATATATTTTTTTGCAACTCCAGGGAATACTCAGCAATACTTTTTTGAAGCTGTATCATTTTCAATGATTTTCTGTTGTTTTTGCCTAAAAAATTCTTCCATAACGGCTGGGAGTATGAAAGTGTTACACTGGATTGATATGGGGTATCAGGAACGCCAAACTGAGTAAAAATTGAAGGCTCTCTTTTGTTATTTATGTCCAGCCCAAGATAACCGCCGCTTTGAATAAACAATTTATTAACGCCTAGATTATAATTATCCTGCTCGCTGTATGCACCCGGGATAAAGCTCTGATATAGCATTCTGTTAATGCTTAAATTTACGCCAGGTTCATATAACCCGAGAACCTGATTTTCGGATTCTTCTGCGTTTAAAAGATCATATTGCAGTTTTTGTATATCGGGATTGTTTTTTATTCCATAGTTTATGCAGTCCTGCAGAGACAGAACCTGAAGGTCTTGAGAGTATGCAAGGTTTGCGGTGAATACTGTTAATAAAATTAATGTAAGTGTGCGCATTGAATTTCTCCCATATGTTTTTTACATTTTTCTTTTGTCTGTTCAATTATTTTTTGCCAGTTTTTTATCGAGGCGGTTTTTTTGATTAAATACTTTGTGCCTTCCATGTCAATCAGTACGTGTTTCAATGAATAATCTATTACATACATCCAGTTAAAAGACAGAAATAGCTTATGTGTTTTCTGGATTTCTTTAACCATTAAGATTACTTGTTCAAGCTTGTTTTTTCTTTCCTTTAGAGATGTTATCGCTTCATGAGGGGCTATATTGCTCATGAATGCAATTGATAAATGAAATACTATATTATTGCTTTTAGCCACTTTTGCAAGGCCTTCCTTTATCAGTTCTTGCAGTTCCTTCACCCCTTTTGCTGTTATATGATATACTTTACGCTCAGGCATGTTTCCGATTTTTTCTTTTTTTACCATTATTGAACCGCTCTTTTCAAAAGCAATGAGGGTATTGTAAATCGACGCGATTGCAATATCAGCCCATACATGCATCTGTCTTTTTCTGATCTCCTGGTCTATCTGGTAACCGTGCATAGGATGTTCTTTTAAAAGACCGAGAATAGCAAGTTTATTTCTAATCATTTAAACCTCCTAAGATACTATTAGATGAAGTATTCTAAGTTAGAATAGTATAGTTTATAATATCTCATCTGTCAAGGGGGGTAATTGAAAATAATTGATAAATTTTATAAGATAATAGCATCTAGAACGTAAGTATATGGAGAGGTGACCGAGCGGTTGATGGTGCTGGTCTTGAAAACCAGTGTAGCCTTTTAGGCTACCGGGGGTTCAAATCCCTCCCTCTCCGCCATTTATTATGCAGGATATAAAGTTACCCCTAAACTAAATAGGAATTAATGGTTTAGGGTTCTTTAATATATAGGTTTATATGAGCAAATTTAAGCAAGTGGAGAAGAAAGTAAAACAAATATTAAACAGCTATAAATACAGCCATGGATGGGAACATACAGAGCGTGTTTACAGTATGGCTGTTCATATCGGAAGAAAGGAAAAAGCAGATTTGGATGTGGTGAAACTCGCTGCTCTTTTGCATGACATAGCCAGGAGTTATGAGGATAAATCAAACGGTAAAATTTGCCACGCTCAAAAAGGCGCTCAGATATCGCGCAGGATCCTGGAAAAGCTTAAAGTTGACAAAGAAAAGATAAATAGTGTTGTGCACTGCATACAGGTGCACAGGTTCAGAAAGAGTCTTAGGAAAGACTCGCTTGAAGCGAAGGTTTTGTTTGATGCAGACAAGCTAGATTCAATAGGAGCAGTTGGTATTGGCCGCGCATTTTTATTTGCAGGGGAGGTCGGGGCAAAGCTGCATAATAAAGGGATTGATTTAAAAAAGACCAAGCCATATACCAAAGAAGACACTGCTTACAGGGAATACATGGTAAAGCTGCGGCATATAAAAAAAAGAATGCTCACCAAAGAAGGAAAAAGGCTCGCCGAAAAGCGCCACCGGTTCATGCGTCAGTTTTTTAATCGCTTAAATAGAGAAGTTCAGGGAAAGATATAAAAAATAGTTGCTATATTGCTATTTTGTCAATTTTTGTGTAGGGCTTTAAAACTTCAGGAATAACAACAGAGCCGTCTTTTTGCTGGAAATTTTCCAGTATTGCGGCAAAGGTCCTGCCGATAGCAATGCCTGAGCCGTTTAAGGTATGTGCGAAATCTTTTTTCTTGTCTTCGTAGCGGATTTTTATATTCATCCTGCGCGCCTGAAAATCCTTAAAGTTCGAACAAGACGAAATCTCACGCCACTTTTTCTCGCCCGGCATCCAGACTTCTATATCGTAGGTTTTTGCTGAGGAAAATCCTATGTCTCCGGTGCAAAGCTCGATAACCCTGTAAGGAATTTCTAACAGTTTTAGAATATTTTCTGCATCAGCCAGCAGGCTTTCAAGCTCTTTTGCAGATTCCTCGGGTTTTACCACTTTAACAAGCTCAACTTTATTGAACTGATGATTTCTTATAAGTCCTTTAGTATCTTTTCCGTAAGAGCCTGCCTCGCGCCTGAAACAGGATGAATAGCAGACGTATTTTTTGGGAAGCAGTTTTTCTTCCAAAAACTCTCCTCTGTGAATGTTGGTTACCGAGACTTCTGCGGTTGGAATCAAATACAAGTCGTCATCTTTGCATTTAAACATCTCTTCTTCGAATTTTGGCAGCTGGCCTGTGCCCTGCATGCACTCGCGGTTGACAAGATATGGTGGGTAAACTTCCGTATATCCGCGTTTTGTATGGGTGTCAATCATAAAGTTAATTAATGCGCGTTCAAGAATGCATCCCGCGCCTTTAAGCATGGTAAACCTTGAGCCTGAAAGCTTTGCCGCTGTTTCGAAATCAAGTATACCCAGCTTTTCTCCTACTTCCCAGTGAGGTTTTGGCGTGAAATCATACTTTGGAATATTGCCTGATTCGCGGACAACCTTATTGTCGTTTGAATCCTTACCTGAAGGAACGGTTTCATCAGGTATGTTGGGAAGGTTCAAAAGGAAATCCTCTATTTTCTGATCCAGGGAGACCATGAAACGTTCTTTTTCCTTTATTTGCTCGCGTACGCTGTTCATTTGGGAAAGGAGTTCCTGTGTAGGCTCCTTTTTTTCCTTTTTAAGTTTGCCTACTTCCTGGGCTGATTTATTGCGCTGCTCCTGCAATGCGTTCATTTCAGAAATCAGTTTTCTTCGCTCTTCGTCCCATCCCAGGAGTTCATCTAGCAGAATCTTCTGGTTTCTTTTTTCAAGGCCTTTTTTCACCAAATCCGGGTTTTCTCTAATTAATTTTAAATCTAACATATCATTTCCTTTTAATTAAATTGTAGGGGCAGGTTTACCTGCCCTGTATATGTGGGTGACTAAAGGCACCCCTACGAAAAGATATATACTATCCTTTGACTACACCTAAGGGTTTTAGTTTAACGACCTTTTTGGATATTCCTGCACCGTGACAGATCTCAACAACATCCCCGACAACTTTATATGCGGAAGGTGCTTCCTCAGCCAGGGTTTTCCATGAGTATGATTTCACAAAAATGCCTTGATTTTCAAGCTTTTTTGCCAATTCTTCGCCCCTTACTCCTTTTAAAGCCTGGGACCTGCTCATAACCCTTCCTGCCCCATGGCATGTAGAGCCCCAGGTCTCTTCCATTGCCTTGTCCGTACCAGTTAACACATATGATTCAGTTCCCATGGTCCCGGGTATCAAAACCGGCTGGCCGGTTGCTTTATAATCTTCAGGAACATCCGGGTGCCCTGGATTGAAAGCGCGGGTGGCACCTTTTCTGTGTATTAATACTTTTTTTCCCTTATGTTCTTCAAACTTGCCTATGTTATGGGCTACATCATAAACAACTTCCAATCCGAGTTCTTTGGGAGTGCTCCCTAAAGTTCTCATAAAAGTTTCCCGTACCCAGTGAGTAATAATCTGGCGGTTGGCCCATGCATAGTTTGCTGCTCCTGCCATTGCGGCAAAATAACTTCTTCCTTCGTTTGAGTTAACAGGAGCGCAGGCAAGCTGCCTGTCAGGAAGAGAGATTCCGTATTTGTGCACAGCTCCCTGTAAAATTTTCAAATTGTCATCGCATATTTGATAACCCAGCCCGCGCGAGCCGGTATGTATCATTATTGTAACCTGTCCCGGAAAAAGCCCGAAGACCTGCGCTATTTTTTCGTCATAAATGGTATCAACAACCTGTATTTCAAGAAAATGGTTGCCTGCGCCCAGGGTGCCCAGTTGTTCTGTTCCTCTTTCAATTGCACGTTTGCTTGCGCAGCTTGCATCAGCACCATCCAGGCAGCCTGTTTCTTCGGTGTGTGTCAAATCCTCTTTTTCTCCAAAACCCTTGCTTAATGCCCATTCTGCGCCCTGCTCAAGAACGTCTTTTACTTCCCTTGCCCTTAAATTAAGTTTTCCTGTTGAGCCGACCCCTGAAGGGATATTGGTGAATAGCCCTGCTATAAGGCTTTGTATTTTCCCTGAAATATTTTCTTTTTGAAGGTTTGTGCGCAGCAGCCTTACCCCGCAGTTTATGTCATAGCCGATTCCCCCGGGAGATATTACTCCTTTGTCCAAGTCAAAGGCAGCAACCCCTCCGATAGGAAACCCATACCCCCAGTGAACATCAGGCATTGCCATGGATTTTTCCAGGATTCCCGGGAGCGTTGCAACGTTTGCTGCCTGCTGTGCGGCTTTTTCGCGTATAACATGGTCGATCATCTTTGCTGAGCTGTAAATCACACCTGGAACGTTCATTGTCCCGGTTTTTGGTATTTCCCAGCGGTAGTCATCTATTTTTCTTAGGTTCACCCAGCCCTTCCTCCTGTATATCCTATAAAATTTTATCCTCTAAAATTGAGAACTGTTTTTATATTCCAACCCTTCTTATTTTAGGAAGGGCTGGGTTCATGTTACTTTTTTAATGATTCCTATCACTTGCCCTAGGAGTTTTAAGTCAGTTGATTTTCCCTTAATAATTCTTTGGAAATAGAAAGAATTTCCGCTTTTAACCAGAACTATATCGTTTTTTAGAACAGGGCTTTCGGTTTTAATAATGCAGTAATCGCCGTCGGATATCTCGGGTGTTTTAGAGTTAGCAGCTTGCACTATGCATTTTCCTCCGGGAAAAAGAAAGCGGGGAATTTCCATATATCCCAGAATATTGTCCTGTCCCAGTTGGCGCAGGTCTTCCGGAATATTGGAGACAATGGGAAGTTTTAGAGTATTATTTCCATAGGCAGAGGTTGACTCTTCCGCGATCGAGTAGCTGCTTTTTTCCTTGGGATCATCCTTGGAGGCGTAATCGAAGAAGTAAGTTATAGGCTTGTTTAAAGCTTGAGCCAGTTTTTTCAGGCTTTCCTGGTTTGGCATGAATTTATCGTTTTCCCAGGTTGCTATGACAGAGTGGGAAGTATTAAGCTTTTTTGCCAGCTCCTGCTGGGTAAAGCCCAATTCTGTTCTTGCCAGCTTGATTTTACGGCCGATGCTTTTTTCCATATAACACCCGATTAATCGCAATAAGTACAAATATATTTATTACTACTTGACAAAATGTATTACTTATGCTACAATTATTATGTGTAACAGCTGAATATTTAATAAAAGAAGTTAAAAATTTACAATATATAATTAATTTTACAAGCCTATATTGTACATTATTTAACAAATAAATTCAATAGCAAAAGGGAAGATTACAAAGATAATAGTTGTCAAATTAAACGACTGGGGTTTAAAGATGTTTAATTTGTGTAATCATCTTTTAAAAAGGAGGGAGTTATGAAGATAAAGGAGTCGAATGTTACTATAGATTTTGATGACGGAAAGGAGTTTGAGAGGGTATGCAGGGGGTTCTGCAGAATGCTCAAGCAGCTGGGGGACATCGAAGACGAGCAGAACAGAAAGGTAAACATTGACATGGTGGAGATGGTGATGAATGTGTTAAACCGCCAGTTTGCTGCAAAGACACAGAATCAATAGGAGGATTCAAATGGATGGGCTGGGAATAAAGGGAAAAATACCTATATACGGGATTAGAAACGAGAAAGTGATATTTGAGAAAGACGCAGCGGAAATATACGGGGTGAAGACAAAAGTTTTAAGAAAAAAAGTGTTAATAAACAGGGCCAGGTTTCCTTATGATTTCATGTTCCGCCTGACAGATGAGGAGCTGAAGGTCTTAAACTCACGCAGCGAGGAAAAGAAAAAGGTAGATAAGTCATTCCCGTATGTATTTACCGAACGGGGGCTTTCTATGATTTCCTGCGTCTTGGAAACCGAGCTTGCCGTAAAAGTCAGCATACAGGTTGTGCGGTCTTTTGTCCATTAAATATGTGATATTTGCCAGACAAGGCAGGGATTAGTAGTTTTAATCCCTGCCTTTTATTTTTGGGGTAAATAAATCCTTGCATTAAAAAAGTAAAAGTTGTATAATAATTTTAAATTATTAATAGAAAGATTCAAATTAAACAACGTATGGATAAAATAATTGGCAAACTGTGTTGTATTTTCATTGCAATATGGTTTTTTTTATTCCTTTTTGCTGGTGTTAGTACTGCAAATCCAGGCCCTGTTGACAAATACAGAGATGTCAGGATGGATATGGTAAGAAGGCAAATTAAGGCAAGGGGAATAAGAGATGAAAAACTGCTTAAAGTAATGGGAGATATCCCCAGGCATGAGTTTATCCCGGAGAAATATCTAACAGGCCTTACGGCATATAATCCCTATGGAGATCATCCTGTTCCCATAGGAGAGGGCCAGACTATTTCGCAGCCTTATATAGTAGCGTTAATGACAGATTTGCTGGAATTAAAAGGAAAAGAAAATGTTCTTGAGGTTGGCACGGGTTCCGGGTATCAGGCTGCGGTGCTTTCCAATCTGTGTAGTGAAGTTTATACTATTGAGATTGTAAAAGAGCTTGCAGATTGGGCAAAGCAAGCCCTTAAAGAATATGAGAATGTACATGTAAAACATGGGGATGGTTATTTAGGGTGGGAAGAGTTCGCTCCTTTTCATGCTATTATAGTAACCTGTGCCCCGGACCATATTCCGCAGCCTTTGGTTGATCAGCTTGCTGAAGGCGGGAGAATGGTTATACCGGTAGGAACATACCCTTATCAGGAGCTTAAAGTAGTGAAAAAAGAAAAAGGAAAAGAAATAACAAAAGAAATAATTCCGGTATCTTTTGTACCTATGACCGGAAAAGAAATCGAAAAAAGAAGGAAAGGGGGGAGAAGCAGATGAAAAAAACAATAGCTTTGTTATTATTAACTGTATTTTTTATTATGGGATGCGCATGCAACAAGAAGAGCATTAATAAAGATAAGATTAAAGAAGATGCCAAAGATGCTTTCAAAAGCATGGAAATGCAGTCTGAATAGCAATTTACAATCCAAGGCACTAAAGGAGGCTTCAAGAAATGGCTAAAGAAAAAAGGAAGTTCGAAAGGCATGATTTGGATATTCCTATTATTGTTCAGCTGGGGGAACTTGTCTACGATAAAACCGAATACTTGAATGACATCAGCATAGGAGGATTATCTTTCAAGTCCAAAAAGGATATCAAAACCGGAACGGTAATTGATATCAAGATACCTTTAATCAGGCCTGTTTTTGAAGCTAAGGGAGAGGTTGTCTGGTGCAGGAAAGAAGACAGTTTTTTTAACGTTGGGCTGAAGTTCGTTCACAAAGCGGATGCATTCAGACTCCGTATGATTGAGCAGATTTGCCATATTGAGAAATATAAAAAAGATTTATGCGCGAAAAAAGGGGAAGGTATGACAGGGGAACAGGCTGCTCTGGATTGGATAAAGAAGTTTGCAAAGTATTTCCCGCAATATAAAAAATCCACCGATAAATCTAAATAATCCATGTTATTTTTCCAGCGTTAACAGATAAAAATAAATATTCGGAATTATAAAATGAAAATAGGTATTGATGCAAGAATGATTCATAATTCTGGAATAGGGACATATATACAGAATCTTATTTTATATCTTCCCAGGGGTAAAAAATATGAATATATATTATTCGGAGACCCCGCGAATCTCAAAAAGTATGAGCTTCCTGTAGTAGAGGCAAATTTTCCGATATACAGCTTAAGCGAGCAGCTTCTATTCCCGAACATAATAAAAAATTCAGGCATAGACATTTTTCATTCAACCCATTACAACATACCGTTGTTTAACAAAACAAAGATGGTTACTACAATACATGATTTGATTCATTTGATTTTTCCCCAGTATTTGCCCAATCGCCTTGCGTATTACTATGCAAAGCTTATGATAGGCAAGGCATGCAGAAAATCCAGGATTATTATTGCGGATTCCGAAAACACCAAGGAAGATATAATAAAGTATTTTGATACTAACCCATCAAGAATCGCCGTTATCAATCTGGTGCTGGGTGAGAAATTCAAGCCTTCTGAAGAAAAATCAATAGAGATGAAAAAAAATTACGGCAAGTATATTCTCTACATCGGGGCAATAAGGGAACATAAAAACATAATCGGGCTTATAAAAGCTTTTTATGAGCTGAAGAAAAAGCGTTCAATCGAGCATAAGTTAATATTAATTGGCAAGCATAAAGAGCATTACTTTTACAAGTTAATGCAGATTATAAACAATTACGGGTTAAGCAGGGATATAATAAATATCGAAAACGCCAAAACCGATGAACTTCAGTCTTTTTATTGTGGGGCCGACCTGTTTGTATTCCCGTCATTTTATGAGGGGTTCGGGCTGCCCCCGCTTGAAGCAATGGCATGCGGATGCCCAGTTGTTGCTGCAAATACATCATCGCTGCCGGAAGTTATGGGAGATGCAGGGCTCATGGCTGACCCTTATAATGTAGAGGATTTGGCAAATTCGATAAGCCGGGTAATTACGGACAGAAAGTTGAAAGAAAACATGATTAAAAACGGGCTGGAGAGGGCAAAAATATTTTCAAAAGAAAGATTTGCAGAGCAGACTATTAAAGTATATGAAAGTGTTTACGCTAAAAACTAGTTGACAGGAAAGAGCGATGCAGAACCTTGCTTTTAAAGCTTTTATTTTCGGGATTATCAGCGCAGCGTCTTTGCCGTTAGGCGCGGTTGCTGCAAGGTTTTTCAAACCGGGGCAGAGATTTATTGCTTTCATGATGTCTTTTGGCGGCGGGGCGCTTCTGGCTGCCCTTACAATAGATATGGTTGGCGAAACCTTGGAAAGAGGGGATTATTGGCCTCTGGCTTTTGGTTGTATAATAGGAGGAATGCTTTTTATTGTTTTAAACCAGATGGTAAATAACAAGGGAGGGTTTTTAAGAAAGGCTGCAACAACCATAAATCATTTAAAACGAAAAAAAATAATATATTATAAAAGGTTATTTGAAAAGATGAGCCAGACGCATCTTTTCAATCAGCTCCCCCCCGAAGAAATACAGACGCTCATACCCCATATATTAACCAAAACGTATAAAAAAGGGCAGACTATCATTAAACAGGGTGCTCCAGGAAATAGCCTGTTAATTGTAGAGGACGGAGAAGTTGACATAATTGATGAAAAAAATCAGTCCCGGAAAATTGCAACCCTTAAGGAAGGGGCAATACTGGGAGAGATATCTCTTGTTACGGAAGAGCCCCGTTCCTGTACTGCTGTTGCAGCAACGGATACTCATATCTGGATAATTTTTAAGGAAGATTTTAATAAAATATTAAAGACATATCCGGATCTTGCCAAAGGCATAAAAGAGCTTGTAGGCTGCAGGATAGGAGAGCTGAAAGACAAAAAAACCATAGATGACGAGCAGGCCGAAAAATGGTTTGAGCAGGCTGCAAAAAATATTGATTCAAAAATGGTAATGCCGAATGAATCCGATATTAAGGAAGCAGCCTCTTTGCACAAGAACGCTCCTTTGGCAATCTGGCTTGGTATTTTACTGGACGGAATTCCGGAGTCTCTTGTGATAGGTTCAAGTATTCTCCAACATTCGGTAAGCATATCGCTTTTGGCCGGGCTTTTTATCTCGAATTTTCCGGAAGCGATGTCAAGCTCTGTTGAGATGAAAAAACAGAAATACCCTTTTGGAAAAATATTCTGGATGTGGACGTCTCTTATGGTTATTACGGGAATAGGTGCATTTATTGGAAATATCTTTTTTGTCGAAGCCCCGCAGTTTCTTTTTTCTATTGTAAACGGTATGGCTGCAGGTGCAATGCTTACGATGATTGCTGAAACAATGCTGCCGGAAGCTTATTATAAAGGAGGAGCCATAACCGGGTTTTCCACTCTTTTGGGTTTTTTAGCGGCGATATTTTTTAAAACTCTGGAATAACAAGGAGGTAGCTAAAATGTTTGCAGGTCTTCTTTTAACATTATTATTAATTTCGATTATTATTGCCTATATTGTAACTAAGATATTTTATAAACCGGTTTCTTCTATACTCAAAAAGATAATTGATGAAGATATCTATACAGCGTGGGTCAAATACATAATATTTGCCATTTATGTGGTTGGTATAGCCGGAGGAGTGCGGGTCTGGAACCTGGAAAAATATATTATGAAAACACAGAAGTACACTGAAATAGTGGAGTTATCAACTGATAAATGGATGCTGGAGCTTTACGGGGGAATCACGGGGGCTCTGGGAAGCATAACGTGGATGCTTCTGGTTTTTTTCCTGTGTGCACTTGTTGTTTATGTTGTTAAAAACACATGGGGCTTAAAAAAGGATAAATAAGGGAGATAATATGCAGTTTCTTCTGTTTTTTGCAGTAATAATAGCCATTTTTGCGGTTATATTTGCGGTTCAGAACACAGCTGTAGTCACAATAAGTTTTATAGCCTGGAGATTCCAGGGTTCCCTTGCCCTGATACTCCTCATTGCTTTCGGATTGGGCGCAATAGTGAGCGTGTTAGTGTCACTGCCTGCATCAATGAAGAGGGGCAGGCTGCTTGCCCAGTATAAGAAAAAGCTGCAGGACATTAAAAGGGAGAACCCGGACCAGGAGGAACCTTCCGAAGACATCCTTGATGGCTAAGAGGCGGGGGGGGGGCGCTAAAAAAAGAATTTGAAAAATTTTTAAAAAGTACTTGACATGTTTTGTATATTTTGTTATAATCACAAAACAAATATAAAAAAGAAAGGAGGGAGGCATCTAGGGTTATTCCGTTTTCCGACGGAGTATAAAAGGCCTGCCTGTTTGGTTTTCCAGTTTGCGTAAACCTCCTCAAGTGTAAATTCAAATAATTTTGAAAATTTTTTTGTAGACTGTTGACATTTTTTTTACACTTTGGTAATATATCTGTTCCATTTTTAACAAAGTGTTAAAAAGTTGTTTTTACTTATGCAGTAATATGCTCTTTGAATTTTTTTTATACTAAACGCGCGCAGATAAGCGCCTCGTTCAGCCATTGAATAAATGGTTGTTGAGACAAAATAAGAATTAGACATAGTAATTTTAGTGCAAACTCTACTCAATTTTTAATGAAGAGTTTGATCCTGGCTCAGAGTGAACGCTGGCGGCGTGCTTAACACATGCAAGTCGAACGGGACTTATTGAGGGGTAACCCTTGGTAAGTTTAGTGGCAGACGGGTGAGTAACACGTAGGAAACCTGCCCTCAAGAGGGGGATAACTTTCCGAAAGGAGAGCTAATACCCCATAAGATCACAGAAAGGCATCTTTCAGTGATCAAAGGTGCTCGAGCAATCGAGTTATGCTTAAGGATGGTCCTGCGGCCTATCAGCTAGTTGGCGGGGTAACGGCCCACCAAGGCTATGACGGGTATCCGGCCTAAAAGGGTGATCGGACACAATGGAACTGAGACACGGTCCATACTCCTACGGGAGGCAGCAGTGGGGAATTTTGGACAATGGGCGCAAGCCTGATCCAGCAACGCCGCGTGAAGGATGAAGGTCTTCGGATTGTAAACTTCTTTTAGAGGGAAAGAAAAAAATGACGGTACTCTCAGAAAAAGCCACGGCTAACTACGTGCCAGCAGCCGCGGTAATACGTAGGTGGCAAGCGTTACTCGGAATTACTAGGCGTAAAGCG
>JAFGIL010000076.1 GCA_016929635.1 Endomicrobiales bacterium | reverse complement strand
GCGTTCTGCTGGTATGGGAGACGTTAACAGTGTGTTATCTTCACAGTGTTTATATAATAATCCCTCCGTATTGCCGTGGATAGAAAACATGGAACTGTCGGTTCAGCATATGTCATATTTAGTAAATACCAGTTATAATATAGTTACTTTTGTAAAACCCCTGGAGAATGAATATTGTTTGGGAAGTTCTATCGGCTATTTCGGAGTAAGCGACCTGGCTAAGACCGAATATGATGCAGGCAGCATAGACGGTTATAAAGAGTCCGGGAGTTTCGGATTTTCGGATATGTTTGTTAATCTCGGCTTCGGGAAAAAGGTTTCTACGGATTTTTCCTATGGCATGGCTTTAAAAGTAGTAAGGGAATCCATAGATAATAATACATCCAGCAGTGTGATGGCTTCTTTAAGCGGTTATTATTCACCGATAAAAGAGAACTGGCATATTAGTTTTGGCTTGTTTAATTTTGGGACGAATGTAAAAGATTATTCCCTGCCGTCAGGCGGGTTTTTAAGCATAGGCAATCAGATGCAGAAAGAGCTGCTTTGGATAGGAGAGATAGTTGCCTACTCAGATACACTTGCAGTGTTTGCAACAGGTATAGAATATAGCTTTGTTGATGTTTTAATTCTAAGGCTGGGATATAAATATTCAATGGAAGATATGGAATTGGGGGAGTTTCCGAATGTAAATATTACAGGCGGCATAGGGCTTAATATAAATAAGATTTCTCTGGATTATGCCTGGATGCCATACGGGGATATCGGCACTGCCCACAGGATAAGCTTCACGCTAAAATTCGGGGGCTATGATTTCTTAAAGGAGACCATAAGAACAAGATATGAGGATTTCGACACACTCTATTAATAAAAAAATTGTAGAACTTTCAGAACAGATCATAAGTTACGGTTTACCCGTACTGTATTTTCTGATATCGATAGCTTTCTACCTGCGCACTTATGACTCTGCTCAAATAAAGATTACTTTGATACAAATTGGCGGCACTATAATTATAGCAACATGGCTTATTAAAGTAATCGAAGAGGGAGTAACCCCCTTTCTCAGGAAAAACCTTGTTCTTATTATGGCTTTGCTGGCATTTTTAGCTTCTGGAATTATTTCTTTCTGCCATTCGCCTTTTGTTTTAGCAAGTACTAATGAATTAATACGAAGGGTGATATATATATTTATCGCAATTATCGTGCTTAAAGAATTTAACAGTGAAGAAAAACTCGATCGTTTATTTAACTGGCTTGTTGCTGCGTGTTTTGTTTCAACGATTTATGGTGTGATACAGTATCTGGATACCAAATACTTTCCTGCACCCCCGGAACCGGGACTTGACCCTTTCATATGGCGAGGTGCTTTCGGCAACAGGGTTTTTTCCACTTTTGGAAACCCGAATTTCTTTGGTGATTTCCTGGTAGTAATGAGCCCGATTACCCTCGCATTGTTTTTATACAGCCGGAAATTTTACCTTTTAGTTTTATGGGTGCTTATTCTTCTTAATATTTATTGGACGCATTCAAAAGGTGCATGGCTTGGCTTTGGCGCCGGGATTGTGATTTTTGTTTTTCTGGTCGTTGGGTTTTTCCTGAAAGCACAAAAAGAGAAGTTAAGGAAAATCTTGTTTGCAATGGTTATCTGCACGGTGTCAGTGGTGTCTGCCGGGATATATAAAAACCTTCAGGGAAGGCCCGACAGCGCTTCTTTCCGTATATTTACGTGGATCTCCACATGGGAAATGATCAACACTAGACCCTGGCTTGGCACCGGTATCGGGACGTTTTATGTAACATATCCTGCATGGAGAAGGCCCCAGATATTCTTTATAGAAGGCAGGCACAACACGGAAACGGATCATCCTGAAAATGAATATCTGGAAGTATGGTACGATGAAGGCTTTTTAGGTATGGGTATTTTTCTATGGCTTCTTCTAATGTTTTTAATGATGTCATTTCAGAGCCTGAATACTTTTACAAAACCAAATATCACGCAGTCAAAGAGCGATGTGAGGGCTTATTATGAATTGGGGGTATTGACTGCTTTATTGGCACAACTGGCACACAATCTGGTGTGTGTGTCGCTGCGTTTTGTTTCCAGCGGTATCTTCCTTTGGCTTTTAATAGGTTTAATAGGTGCTTTGAATGCAAATCATCCTCTACCCTTGAAGCTGGAAGAGGATTTATCAAAACAGAAAACAAATATTCCCGTATTTATCCAGAGGGCTCTGCAATTTTCGGTACTTCTTATATCTATTTATTTTATTTATATCTTTTATGGTTTTTTTGATGCGGATGTTAATCATAATCTTGCTATATTTTATTCCAAGCAGGGTAAATGGGATGAGGCATTAAAACATTATAACATCGTAACGAAAAAGAATCCATCGTTTATCATGGCCCATTATTTTATAGGTAATGTTTATAACGACCGATGGGGAGAGGGTGATGCCGAAAGGTCAATTAATAAGTATAAAGACGTATGGAGCTTGGCGCCGAATTACGTTCAATCCCGGCATCAGGCAGGATTGATTTATTTAAAATGGGGACAGGATGAACAGGCTAAAGCCCAGGCAGCGAAGAGTAAAGGTGAGCTTGAGAAAGCACAGCAACACGAAAACAAAAAAATGGAGTTGTGGAATAAAGCACTTTATGAATTTGAGCGCTACAGGACTATAGACCCTATTTTTCCTTTGAATTACTATCGTATAGCATGGATTTATATGCAGCTGGGGCAGCCGGATAAAGCAGAAGAGATATATCTTGCACATTTAAATTACCCGGAAAAACTAAAAGAACCTCCGCACAACGCATGGGTTGAAGACTGGAGCAGAAGGCGCAAGGTTAACTACTCGGAAACCTGTGTTAATTTGGGGAACTTATACGTTATGCAGGAGAAAACGGAAAAAGGAGAGGAATACTATAAGAAAGCCGCGGAGTATGATCCGAAATCCGTTAATGCCTTGAAGAATCTTGCAATTATTTACGGGCGTAAAAACCAGGTGCAGGATGCAATCGAGGTTTGGAAGAAGTTAAGGAAGATAGCACCGAATGACCCTGATGTGAAGAAAATGTTTAACCAATAAAAGGTTTTTTAATGTGAGTTATTATAAAAACAAAATAGAATCTCTTAAAGATATATTTGGAAAGCAAAATATTGCTGTTGAAAATGATTCCATAAAAGTTGGTGAAAATACCTACCCGATAGTTGATGATGTTATTGTTCTATGTGATGAAGCCCGCTATTCGGATGCATTAAAGAAAAGGTTTCAGACTGGAAGAAACGGGAAGCACGGCAGGCAAGAGTCTGATTTTGCACAAGATATACAGTTTACCTTTGGTGAGGAATGGCAGAAATATAAAGATATTTTGGAAGAGCATGAAAAAGAGTTCAAGCAATATTTTGATATTGTAGATATAGAAGGATTGAAGTTAAAAAGAGTATGTGACCTCGGGTGCGGGAACGGAAGGTGGAGTTATTTCCTTGCGGATAAATGCAGAGAGCTTGTCATGGTTGATTTCTCTGATTCTATATTCGTAGCAAGAAAAAATCTTGAAAAAAAGGATAACTGTATTTATTTCATGTGCGATCTGAAAAAACTTCCGTTTAAAAATGATTTCGCAGATTTTATTTCGTGTTTAGGCGTGTTGCATCATCTTCCTACCCCATGTTTAGAGGAAGTCAAGAACCTCAAAAAGTATGCTGAAACGCTCCATATTTTTCTCTATTATGCCCTTGATAACCGGCCTTTTTATTTCAGGATAATTCTTAAAGCAGTAACCATGCTGAGAAACATATTGTGTAAAATACACTCGCCTCTTTTAAGGCATATCATATCATTATCGGGAACATTTATTATTTATTTACCGCTGGTGTTCTTAGGGCATCTGCTGGATGTGGTTAGTTTAGGAAAATATGTCCCTTTGTATGAGTTTTATCGTAATAAAAGCATAAAAAGGATTGAGCAGGATGTTTATGATCGGTTTTTTACGAGCATAGAGCAAAGGGTAACGAGAAGCGAAATCTCTCAGTTGAAAGAGGATTTTTCGCACATGAAAATATCTGATTCACTGCCATATTGGCACTTTATTTGTAAAAGATAAATTTTGGAATATAAATTAGAAGATAAACGGGAATAATGAAATCAGTCAATAATTTTATTGTATACTTAATATTGCTTGTTCCTCCGTTGTTATTCTTTACTGATTTAACAAGAAATCCATACTATTTTCAAATTATACTTTTAAATAGCCTGACTTTACTTTTTTGGATTATATGGCTGTATTCCGGCATCCAGAATAAAAAGTTTACATTTGTTAAGACTCCATTGGATACGCCTTTGATGGTGTTTTTTGCCGTAGCCACCGTTTCATGGATACTGATTTTATTAAATAACCTCGATCATCCCTACCTGAAATTCTCTATTTATAGCGAAGGTTCAAAGCGCTGGTTATTCCTGCTCGTAAATGCAATACTGGTATACTATTTGGCAGTAAACTACATTAACGATAACAACAGGAAAAAATATGTTCTTGCAACTATCTGGGCAGGATTATTAGCGGCAGGTTACGGTATTTTGCAGTATTTTGGGATAGAATTCATCTGGCCTAAAGTCTTGAATCCGTTTGGGGGAAGAAGCGTATCTACTTTCGGAAATCCTAATTTTCTTTCTGCGTACCTGGTTCTTTTATTTCCTGTAATCTTTGTTTACTATTTGCAAGCTTCTTCATCCAGCAGGTTATTCTATTTTATTTCATTAATAATTTATTTTTCTTCCTTGCTATGCACTCTAACACGTTCATCCTGGTTAGGATTATTCGTAGCCATGATGTTGACCGTTATCTGGATTTTTATATATGAAAGGGAGTTGTTCAGCAAAAAGATTAAGTTATTAATTGTTCCATTCGTAGTTTTCATGCTGTTGATTGTTTTTTGGCCGAGAAGCAGGGTGTCCGGATATAATCCTACGATTTTTGAACGTTTGGTTGAGGTAAAACAAACCCAGAAAAAATATTATGCGGCATGGCATCAACGGGTATTAATATGGTCTTGTGCCTGGCATATGATAAAGGAAAATCCTCTTTTAGGGAAAGGATGGGGATGTTTTGAGTTATTTTTTCCATTTTATCAGGGGCGGCACCTTTTTCTGGATGCATATAAACATTTCCGTACACATGCGAATAATACACATAATGAAATTTTGGAAATATGCTCACAGACCGGCATAATCGGACTTGGTGTATATATCTGGTTTTTGTTAATAATAGTTTATTATGGATTACATTTAATAAAGAACACAAAGGGTGATAGAAGGCTGATGGTAATAGCTTTCCTTGCGTCTTTATTCGGCATGTGGGCAGATAACCTGTTAAACGTTTCCTTGCATTTTGCTGTTCCCGGATTTTTGTATTGGTGGAATATGGGTATTTTGATTAGCATTGGTAAAAGTGAGGAAAATCAGATAAACCTCGAGCCAAAAATAAATAAATTAGTAGTATATCTGCTTATTATTTTTACAGGGTTGCTGATTGTTAGATATGTAAGGAATTTTATGGGTGAAATTAATTATTTTGCCGGATTTAAACATTCAAAAAGAAATGACATTGCCGCATCAATACCATATTTGGAAAAAGCGCACAGATTGCAGCGTTTCGAAGTAAATAATAATTATGAGTTAGCTAATTCCTATGCTAGGAGCGGCATGAGAGATAAGGCAATTTGGGCATACAAAGAAGCATTGAGGGCAAACGCTGGTTATGACGAAATATATTTTAACATGGCGACGGTGTTGATGCAAATGGGGGAAACGGAAGAAGCTATTACGGAGTATACCCGCTCACTATATATAAATCCAAAATCATTTGAGGCTTATAGTGCTTTAGGAAGTTTGTTTTTGCAGAATCAAAAATATACTCCAGCAGGAACAGCACTGTTTGAACAGTGTGCATTCTTCTATCCTGAGAATAAGGATATATGGAACAATTTGGGATATCTCTATACTAAAGAAGGCAGGGATAAAGATGCTCTCGGGGCTTATAAGAAAGCGCTAGAGATTGATCCTGATTTTGAGCTGGCTAAAAGGAATGCGAGTATAATATTGAATCGGTTAGGGCAGAGGGATGATTATATAAATAAAATTGACGAACTTTTTAAGAATGTTGAAAAAAGCATTAACGAGAAAAAGTGGGAACAGGCAGTCGTCAGCTGTGAGAAAATGGTTGAGGCTATCCCGAATAGTTTTAAAGCAAGGTTTTATTTAGCTAATATTTATTTTACAGTAAAAAGATTCGACGAAGCCGTGCAGGAATATAGGCAGGCACTTAAGCTGCAGCCTGAAAATCCCGCAGCGCTTACGAATCTGGGGTTGTTGTATTTTGAAATGAAAAAGTATAATCTATCAAAAGATATTTTTGAAAAATTATTAAAAAAGGAACCTAACAATAAAGCCGCAAGGCAACAGCTGGAAGTTATTAACAAGATACTTTCAGCCTCTCCCAAAAAACAGCCATACCAATACTAATCAATCAGATTCTAAATTCCCAAACAAAACCTAGCAAGGCCCCTTAATATTCTGTTCGCATTAAGAGCATGGTACATATCGCTTAAAATGTCCAGATTAATTTCGTAATATAAAAGAACTATAAAGTATTTAAAATAATATAAAAGAACCTTGACAAACTAAAAAGAATTATGTATATTTAGGGTGAATCATGCTGGAATTCCCAAAAGGAAGGAGGCGATAAGCTTAAAATGGGGATGGTAAACAAAACACTATTGAAGCTGGACGTTGAAGAAGTTCACTTAAAGCATGAGGTTCATTTATATTTATTTAGGTTGGGCAGAAGAATAAAGAGATTTATTAGTCTGCTTAACATCCGATACGGCGACAGATTTTTTGTGAGAAAAGAGAATATGGAGTAAAATCGGATAAAAAATGATTATGAATTAATTATCCTCTTAAATCATATAATGGATACTTTTATTTATTATGGAAAAAGGGATAGATTCCACAAATAGAGAATAAAATAGAATAAGGGAAATATAAAATTATGTCAGTTAAGAAATTTTTTAATGGCGATCTTGAAATTATGGATATAGCCACTCTGGCAAAGCAATTAAAGATTCACAAGGTTACACTGCTCAGAAAAATCAGGGAAAAAAAATTGTTTGCACAGAGAATAGGCAGGAGCTATTGGATTTCAAAGAACGCTTTAAAGGCATTTTTGGATAACGGTTTATTTGAAGAAGCAAAAGAAAAAGATAAGAAATAGACATTGATATTTACAAAAAAATTATTTAGGCAACTGTTAAGTTTAATAGTTGTCTTTTTATGTTTTATGGGCAGCATCCGGAAATATGGTTTAAAAATAAGATAATTGATGTCTTAATAATTCAAAAAATCCTTAATATTAGGAGGGTTTACAAACCAATTTTTTTGTGATAAAATTAAAAAGTTATGTGATACATTCTGGAGGTAATAAATGTCAGGACATTCGAAATGGGCAAGTATAAAGCATAAAAAAGCATCGCTAGATGCGAAAAGGGGCAAGTTATTCACGCGAATAATAAGAGAGTTGACTGTTTCAGCAAGAGAAGGAGGGGGTAACCCCGATAACAATGCGCGTTTAAGAAAGGCTATTGAAACTGCCAAAACAGCAAATATGCCTCAGGATAATATAAAGAAAGCAATACAGAGGGGAACAGGTGAGATCCCGGGTGTAATCTATGAAGAACTTGTTTATGAGGGCTATGGACCGGGAGGGATTGCTATTTTACTGGAAGCAACCACTGATAATAAGAACAGAACCGCGTCTGAAATCAGGAGTATTTTTTCAAAAAACGGCGGAAACATGGGTGAGAACGGCTGTGTCGCATGGATGTTTAAAAATAAAGGCTATATATCGGTAGAAAAAAGTAAATATGAGGAAGAAAAACTGATGTCAGTTGTCTTGGATTTAGGCGCTGATGATCTTAGGACCGATGACGAAGATGTATATGAAATATTGACAAAACCCGAAAATTTCGAGCAGGTAAAAAATGGTTTGGAACAGAAAGGCATACCTATAGAGAATTCGGAACTTTCACCCCAGCCGCAAACTTACATAAAGCTGACCGGAAAAAACGCAGAACAAATGCTCAAGCTTATGGATGAACTTGAAAACCATGATGACGTAAAAAATGTATATGCGAATTTTGATATATCAAAAGAAGAGATGGAACAGATAGAAGGTTAAAGGCATTGTTGAATAAAGAGGTGTCTTTTGAAAGTTTTAGGTATTGACCCGGGTCTATCGATAACAGGATGGGGAATTGTTTTTCAGGATAACAGGGATAAATTATCGTTATCAGATTATGGATGCATAAAAACAGATTCAAAATCGAGTCTAGTTGACAGGCTTAAAATAATACACATTTCTTTGCATGAAATAATCACCAGGAATCAGCCGGATATAATGGCAATTGAAGAGCTGTTTTTCTCAAAAGAAGCAAGGTCTGTTGCTTCCGTAGGACAAGCCCGTGGTTCTATCCTTACAACAGCCAGTATCGCGAATCTTCCAGTTTATGAATATAATCCGCGTCACGTCAAAATAGCGCTGACCGGTTACGGGGCAGCTGATAAGAATCAGATTCAGCAGATGGTAAAGACGCTTCTGTTTTTAAAAGATATTCCAAAGCCGGATGATGCCGCCGATGCTTTGGCAATTGCGATATGTCATTTTCACACCAATAAATTAAGAATACAGAAATCAGTTATTAAAAGCCAGCTTTAAACTGGCGGGATTTTTGTGAGGCACAATGATTACCCATCTAAGAGGAATATTAAGTAAAAAATCAATAAATCAAGTGATTGTAGACGTTAATGGTGTGGGATATGAAGTGATTGTACCCCAGTCGATATCGGAAAAGCTGCCTGCTTTAGACAGGGAAGTAAAGTTGTTTATCGTGGAATCAGTTTCGATGTACGGAGGGGGAACCACTCTGTATGGTTTTTTAAGTGAGGAGGAGAAAGAAGTTTTTCAATTACTGAAAGATGAGATCCCAGGAGCAGGCGCGAAGAAATCATTGGATTATTATGATAAAATATCAAAATCCCTTCCGGATTTCAGGAAAGCAATTATGACAAGAAATGTAAATCTGTTAACGGGTATTTTTGGTTTTACGAAGAAAACCGCGGAGAAGATAATATCAGCATTAAAGGATAAAATAATCAATATTCAGGTTGCTGATAAAGAAAAATGGTCCAAGTTGATTAGCTCCGGCGTTCAAGCGGAGGCAATTGCCGGCCTTGTTGCATTGGGTTATAAGGAGACACAGGCAAGAGGGGCTGTTGAGCAGGTTTTGGGGAAATCAAATAAAAATATACGTGTAGAAGAAGTGATAAAGCAGGCTTTAAGCTGCATATGAAATCAGGGATAAATTCAAATGGATAAACAAAAAGAACAAAGGGTTGTTGATACAAGCGTTATTCTTGAAGATGAACAAAGGGCCGAAATAACATTAAGGCCCCAGACTCTTGATGAGTTTATTGGACAGGATAAACTCAAAGAGAATTTAAAAGTTTTCATAGAGGCGGCTAAGAAACGTCGTGAGCCTTTAGACCATTGCCTCTTTTACTCGCCTCCGGGATTGGGAAAAACAACATTATCCCATATTATTTCCAAAGAAATGGAAGGGAATTTACGTTCAACTTCAGGTCCTGTGATGGAGAAAGTCGGGGATTTGGCGGCAATATTAACTAATTTATCCGAAGGTGATATCCTTTTTGTTGATGAGATACACAGGATGAATCACTTGGTTGAGGAGTCATTGTACCCGGTAATGGAGGATTTTCAGCTAGACATCATTATTGGCCAGGGTCCTTCCGCAAAAACAATAAAACTTCCTGTGCCGCGTTTTACACTTATAGGAGCTACTACCCGCGCAGGTCTTTTGTCAAGTCCTCTGAGAGAGCGTTTTGGGATTATTAACCACTTGAATTACTATTCTTCCAAGGAACTTGAACAAATTGTCAGGCGTTCAAGCAGTATATTGAACATTGAGATTGATGAAGAGGGGGTCGTTGAAATTGCCAGAAGATCACGGGGAACTCCCAGAATAGTAAACAGGTTATTGCGCCGCGTCCGTGACTTTGCGGATGTTAAGGCTCAGGGGAAAATTACCAAAGCAGTTGCCATGCATTCCCTGGATGCATTGGAAATAGATGAAGCAGGATTAGACCAGATGGACCGCAGGATATTGGAGACCATAATAAAGAAATTTTCAGGCAGGCCTGTAGGTATTGAAACTTTAGCTGTTGCAATTTCCGAATCAGTTGATACAATTACGGATGTTTATGAGCCGTTTTTGATTCAATCAGGCTTTTTGGCTCGCACACCTCGAGGCAGAGTTGTTACTTCTCATGCATATAATCATCTGGGGATTAAGAATCCCGGCACATCAAAAAATCAAGGGGAATTTTTATAGTAAACTTAATCTAGGATTTTCTCATCCTGGTTCCTAATCTTATTAAACTATAAACTTAAATTATGAAAAAGGTTGATTACATTAAATCAGGGCAGTGTTTGAATGTTTTTGGTTTGAAACATCCGTTGTTTAAGGTTTCCGCAAGCCTGAATCCATACGTCGGATGCATTCATGGATGTTTATACTGCCCTTTTTCGGGTGGTGAAAAAATCGGAGTAAAGACAGATTATATCCATTTGCTGGAAAAAAAGCTGGGCGAAGAAAAGGAAAAGATGCATTTGGCTCTGGGCTCTATCACCGAGCCTTATATGGAAATCGAAAAAGAACTGAATCTCACCCATCATACAATCGAAATAGTAATGAAAAATGAGTTCCCTATTCAGATTTTCACTAAGTCCGATTTAATACTGCGCGATATGGATTTATTAAAAGAGTATTCCGCTAAAGGTCTGCTAGCAGTCAGTGTATCGTTTACTACCTTTGACAGCAAGCTGTCTCAGATGCTGGAGCCCGATGTGACGCCTGTTGACCTCAGGGTAAAACTGCTTCAGGAATTAAAAAATCAGGATATTTTCTGCGGTATGGTGCTTTCGCCCATAATACCTTATGTTAATGACTCAAAGAAAAGTATTGAGGAAATATTTGACAGGGCAAAGAAAAACGGAGCAGAGTATGTTGTGCCTCAGGTTATGGCAATAACTAATGACAACGTTCGTAAAAAGATTAATGATTTTGTATCGAAAAAATATAAGAAAATTGAGCAGGAATTTAATGAAGCGTATAAAGAAAATACTCTGCCGGATGCCGAGTATGCAAAGAAAATCAATGGGATATTGTTTGAGTTAAGCGAGAAATATGAGATGCCCCTTTATTTGCCGACCGAAGAGGAAGAAATTTTAAATATAGATATCAGGCAGGAGATGCTGAAATAAGGTTTAATTTATGAGTAAATTGTTGCTTCATCATTGCTGTGCGCCGTGCTCGGTCAATGTTGTGGATATTTTAATCAAAGAATATGAAATAAAAAGTTTCTGGTTTAATCCTAATATACAGCCGGACAAGGAATATCAGAATAGACTTGAGTCGCTAGAAAGGTTTGTCCGGTCATTCAACGGTTTTTTGTATTATGGCCCTGAATACTCCGGGAATCTATGGATAAAGAAGCCGGGATATGACAGGTGCTATTCATGCTATGATTTGCGTCTCGATGAAACCGCAAAGGCTGCAAAAAAACTTGGTATAAAATATTTTACTACAACCCTTCTTTCAAGCCCTTATCAGAAACATGAAGTAATTAAGAGTATGGGTAAAGAAATAGCAAAAAAGGAAGGGCTGGAGTTCGTATATCGAGATTTCAGGGAATTTTACTATGACGGCAAGAATAGGGCAAGGAGAGAAGGTTATTACATGCAGAAATACTGCGGTTGCGGTTTGTCGCTTTTGGAAAGAAACGAACAAAAGAATAGTAAAAAGCAATCTGTATAAGATGGCAGGCATTGGGAAAGTATTGATTATCATAGGTGCGGTTTTAATAGTTTTGGGAATTGTTATTATATTCTTTAATAGAATTCCTTTAATCGGAAAGCTGCCGGGTGATATATACATAAAGAAAGAAAATTATACCTTCTATTTTCCTCTAACCACATGTATTCTGGTTAGCATTGTCTTGTCTTTAGTGTTTTGGATGTTTAAATCTAAATAAGATTCGCGTAAAAACATTATCCTTTTATCACTAATAAAATGAAAAAAAATATAAAGCTAAGAATATCTTTATTTGTCTTAATAACAGCTGCAGCATCCTTTGTTAACAGCCAGAGGCTGCCTGAGACTGTAATTAAGATAGGAATACTACAGAAAGTAAAGTCCTTCAACATGAGCTGCGAAGGAAAATATTATTTATATGAACTTAATTCCGGTAAAAAAGAAAACGTTAAAAGCCTAAATGTCTATTTGATTAAAGCGCAGGGAAACAGGATAAAATTTAACGGTAATGTTTATTCATCTCCTCTTAGAATTGTGCCGAATAACGAGGAAAACCGTATAAGAATAAACGGCCGCAGGTACAGGGACAGTCTGCTCATCCGTTCCAATGATGGATTACTGACGGTTATAAACGAATTAGGGATTGAAGGTTATATTTACGGTATATTGCCAAGAGAGGTCAGCCCATCATGGCCTCAGGAAGTTCTAAAAGCACAGGCAATTGTCAGCAGGACTTACGCATTGCGCAACTTAGGACGACACTCTAAAGAGGGCTTTGATTTATGCAATAAAACTCATTGCCAGGTCTATGGCGGGGTTGAATCTGAAGATGAAAGGACGAACAAGGCCGTGGATGCTACCCGTAGCAAGGTGCTGGTTTATGAAAACAAATTGGCACAGGCTTTGTTTCACGCGTGCTGCGCAGGCCATACGGAAAATCCCAGATATGTATGGAACTACTCCAGCGAACCGCCCAAATACCTGAGGGGCCGCGTGTGCAAATTCTGTTCCGACAGCCCGCATTATACATGGACAAAAAAGGCAAGTGCTGAATTTATAAGGAAAAGACTGGTGAACGCCGGTTATAAAGTAGGTGTTATTAAAAGTATAGGAAGATACCAGAGAACATCATCAGGGCGCATAAAAACTTTAGAGATAAAACATAGCAAAGGCGAGTTAAATATAAACGCAGCAAAATTCAGGCTGGCAGTTGATCCTCAGATTATAAAAAGTACTTATATCAACAGGATAAGAAAGGTTGGAGAGTCCTTTGAGTTTAGCGGGAACGGCTGGGGACACGGCGTTGGCATGTGCCAGTGGGGGGCAAAAGGCATGGCCGAGAAAGGTTACAGCTATAAAAGAATTTTGGATTTTTATTTCCCCGGAGTAAATGTTGAAAAGTGGGAAGAGTAACCCTTTGCACACCCCCGCGGTGTGAATATGCTTGAATAATGAATGTGATTTTAGTCGTTTATGTTAGAAAATGCAACAAGTATGTTTAGTCATAATGCAGAAATCAAACTATCTTCCTACAATTACAGCCTGCCAAAGGAGTTAATCGCACAGGAACCGGTGAAAAAGCGGGACCAGTCACGCCTTCTTGTCTTAAGCAGAAAAACAGAAGAAATTCAGCATAAGAAATTTTCGGATTTTCCGGATTACCTCAACCCCGGCGATTGCCTTGTCATCAATAAGACAAAAGTAGTGCCTGCAAGGCTCTATGGCAAACGCAGCACCGGAGGTAAAACAGAGGTTTTATTTCTTAATGCGCATAATAACAACATCTCTGACAGGAAGTTCTTAACGCTGGTAAAACCTTATCTGAAACCCGGAACCAGGATTTTTTTCCCGAAGAATTTAGTTGGTACTATTGAGGAAAAAACATCCATCGGGGAAACGGTTTTAACCCTTTCAGGTCCGCCGCTGAAAGAAGTTTTGGAAGAGTATGGACAAATGCCTTTGCCGCCTTACATAAAACGTCCGAAATCCAATGAATCAGGGTTCAATAAAGCCGATAAAGAACGATATCAGACCGTTTTTTCAAAGGATAACGGCTCTATAGCTGCACCAACCGCAGGGCTTCATTTCACTAAAGAGATTTTGGATACAATCAGAAAGAAGGGGATAGATATCTGCGAGGTCACCCTTCATGTGGGATGGGGTACTTTCAAGCCAATAAGGGATGAGGATATTACAAAGCACACTATGTTGCCGGAGCATTATTATATAGATAAGTCAAACATAAAAGTTATTGAAAAATGCATCAAAAATGACAGAAGGATAGTCGCAGTCGGTACCACATCAGTACGGACAATAGAGACTATCCTATCAAAACCTAAAGGCTTAAATACTTCAGGAACAGCTTCTCTTTTTATATATCCTGGATATAAATTCAAAGGAGTCAAAGCACTCCTTACAAATTTTCATCTGCCTCATTCCACGCCTTTGCTAATGGTATCTGCCTTTGCAGGACGCGATAAGATACTGAATGCATATCAAAAAGCAATTGAAAAACAATACCGTTTTTATTCGTATGGCGATGCAATGCTAATAATTTAATTTAGGGACAGACACTTCAAAAAAGTGTCTGTCCCTAAATTCTCAAAATTTTTACAAAAAATCCTTGATTATTTCACTTTTTTCCCTTATTATATATAATAATTATGAAAAGTAAACTTTTATTAATTCTTATATTAGTTTTTGTATTTTCACAGTTTACATCCATTCTTGCGGGTTTAAATAGTCAGATAACATGCAGAAAAATATTTCTTGGTTCAGTTAAAGGTGATGATGCCTTCTCATTGAACTGCATTTTTAATAACCTGTCAAAAACAGCTGTTGCTTTGGCGATGAACAAAGCTTTTCCGCTAAATGAAAATAAATCAAAAGCGGCATCAAAAAATAAATCTGATTCAAAACACAATAATCCCGCATATCTACACAGCGGCTATGTTTTTTCCTTATCTTTAGCCGGTGTTGTTTTATCGGATATTATTTATCCTGTTTTGCATGATAAAGAGCCGCCCGAGGATCCCGTGGGGAAGCGAAAGAATAAACATAAGCAGGATTTGCTGATATTTTTACTGCTTCTAGCGTTACTTTACCTTTTGCCAAGAGGTTCAATTGACAGCATTGCCTTAACTATTGCCAATATAAAGGATTTTTACCCGACTTGCAATTCAAGTCGGGTTTTTTATTTCCTAATGGACTTAAATACAAAAAAATTCATCGCAGTAATTACATGCCTATGTTTTATATTCAGCTTCGTAATCAGCCAGCCCCTTCATGCAGTAATTGAACAAAGGCGTGATGCATCTAGATTCAAAAAAATATTTGATAACTTCATAATTCCGGCTTCATATGGAAGAATCACAGAGTTACACGATGCTCGAAGTTCCGTTGGCGAGTCTCCAGAATCTAGCATCGAGAATCAAGTTGTTGTTAATATTCAAGACCTTCACTGCCACCCTGAAATTCAGAGAAATATTGCCAAGATAATAGAGACACTCGACAAAAAGTATGGTTTAGAGCATGTGTACGTAGAAGGCGCATGCGGGCCTGTTAACACAGAGTGGCTTTCTAATATTGGCGATAAGAGGATGAATGAGAAAATCATCAATGCCCTAATTGACAACGGGAGGCTTACGGGTGCGGAGTACTATTCCATCAAATCAGGAAGGCCTGACCTGCTGGTAGGCGTAGATAATAGGAACCTGCATAATGAGAACCTCTTGAGATTGGGCAAAATATTCAACAAACAGGAAACAATATGTGGAGCAATTGACAATTTGCAGGACAATCTAGATATTTTAAAAGATAAACATTTTAGTTCAAGCAATAAAAAGCTTGAGAAGTTAGTAAAAGAGCATAACAAAGGAAAAGTAGAATCCAGGGATTATTATGATAGTTTGATAAACCGGGCAAATGATCTTGGAATAATCACAAATGTTTTCAATGTGCAGAAATATGGCAATATTGTTAATTTTCTGAAGACTGCGAAAATAAGCAAAGAACTCAGATTTGATAAGGTGGCATCAGAGTTAAGGGAGTTCCTTATATTCCTCAAGCGTGAGCTTCCGTTTGATTCCTACAACCTTCTTGTAACTAAAACGGACAATTTTACAAAGGGAAATGAACTTTATCTTTATTTGTCAAGCATAGTTAAAGAGTACAATGTCAGACAGATAGATAACTACCCAAATCTTAAAAAATTTCTGGAGTATCTCGAGTCAAACAGGGAAGTCAACCCCGTAGCTTTGATAAAGGAGGAGAATAGACTTCTTCGTGAGATACGTATACGTCTGGCAGAAGAGCAAAGCGAACGGGAAGTTATATTCCTCATCAATTTCACGGAGAGCCTTAAGGATTATCTGTCATATAAAGCTTCAGCTGGAAGTTTTGAATACATCCAGCAGAATCTTAAAAAATACAATATCTTATGGGCGCGCTATGTCGGCAATGATAAGCTGTCGCGGATAAGCCCGTTCGTGGAATTGCTTAATAAATACTATCAGGTAAATATAAAAAGAAATGAATGTTTATTGAATAACTGCAAAATTGTAGATCCTCGATGCTCGATACTAGATACTCGTAACAAATCATTAGCTTTTGACTCTGCGAGAATCCAGAATCGAGTATCTAGTATCAAAAATAAGATTCTGAAATCACAAAACAAGAATGATATATCAGACTTATTATCTACTACAGATAAAATTATTGTGCTTGTTACTGGCGGTTTTCATACCCAGGGAATAACCCAGATACTTAAAAAAGAAAGCACCCCATATATAGTAATAACCCCTAATATAACTAAAGATGCAAAATCCTCCGAGGAAATATATTCGCAAATCCTTAAAGAGCAAAATAAAATTGTTCAAAAAACGGAGGACAGAGTACAACAGACATTAACTAATATTTTCCCTCACTTCTTACCTCTCCCCTGGGGGGAGAGGAGAAAAGGTGAGGGGGCATATAACTCCTTCCAGCTTCATCTTTTTGCAAACTCCCTAAGCCTGGGTCAGGAAGATCAGGGGTTTCTTTTAACCGCAGCAGCTCACATTTATAAGGCGGCTGTTGAACAGGGCGAGGAACCGCAAAAAGTGCGCGATGCTCTGGAACGATCGTTATCCAATCTGCCTAATAAATGGTATAAGGAGATTTCTTTTACTTTAAACGTAGCTGATGAAGAAATCAAGTTTGTTGTTGCAATAACTCCCCAGGATTCCAGCATTCCTCAGCAAAGAAAAGTTGTCAAATCTGATAAAGATGGTAATTTAACAATTTATGATGAGGATATGGACACTCCCATAGGAACAGGGGAAATAGAGCAAGTTGTTCCGGGGTATGTGGGTATAGGCGAGATATTCAGTAAATACAACAGTCCTGATAAAAGCGACTGGAAACGTCTGCCTTTCAGTGATAAATGGAAACTATTTAAGGCTGCGACTATACATGTGCCCAAATTTGAAGCAGATGATATAGCGGGTATATTCATGCCTGAAGGTGTAATGATTGCATGGAATGAGGTAGTGGATAGTGCGCCTTTCAGGACATTTCTAGGATTACACGGAATAAGCAGATTGCAGCCCGAACAAACTTCTGAGCAAGCAATGAAAGAAAAGAGTTTAACATTTGGATTGAGATTGATATATCTTGCAATGAAAATGGTCTTCTGGACATATACGCTCACAAACTGGGATGGATTCTTAAGAATTACTAATAAATGTACACATGCGCTTTATAATACATTAGCAATAGTATTACATAAACCACTGCTTATTAAAAGGAATGTAAAAATTCAAGATTCAAGACCTGACCCCAATATTACCAATATTATAAAAGAAAAGCTTGAAAAATATATGAATCAGCCTCCTATCGCTCAGACCGGTGAAGATGTTAAATATGAGCATACTGTTCCATTTGACGAACTAATTGAGTTTGGAGAAGTTGTGCATGCACAATGGCCCTGGTTAAGGCCTGTATATGCTTTAGCTGAGCCCTCATCAGAAGATGGGAAGCCTGTATATTTTTTAATGTCACCGGATACAGAAAATGGTAGAAACGTTGCAAGACAAGCATATGCTGAAGGTAACCCAGTTGCTATGCTTTTTGAGATTGCATATGAATACACAAAAATGAAAAAAGACAAAGAGACAGGAGCATCTGGTATTCATGGCAGACTGCTCGTAAGCCCGTGTATTGAAGATGATGTAATGCAATTTGTATGTTATCATGGCTGCGGAGTTACCCCATCGTTTTATAATAAGCAATTAAATGAAAATTTTGCAGTGGGCTATCCAATATCAGGATTCTGTTCATCTGATAATGGCACTAAACGAAAAGAGATTGCAGAGAAATTAATTCAGGCAAATCCTGTAACAGGCAGGCCATCGAAAGTTAAGGTTCCAGTTGTAGAACGTCTAGTTGCCCTTGAGTATGTTTGGTCTAAAGTATTAGGAAAACTTTCTGTTAATCAGGATGAATTAGGTCGTGTGCAAGGAGCAATGTTGAATACCGAGCGAACAGACTGGCAAGATCCTGTTTTTGTCACTTATAAACCCCAGCGTATGGAAGACCTTTTAAGATTAGAAGATATGATTAGCATGCCGAAAAGCATGCGTTTAGCAATTATGCGTGATGTGCTTAAAAATAACGGGCAACAAGTGCCGGAAAAAGAGGGTTTGTTAGTATATGAATACTCAAAATATATTGCTAGGAAAGCCAGTACACAAATGGCATATTGGTTTGGAAAAGGTTATATACATGGGGCAATTACTATAAATAATGTCACCGCATCTGGCAACTTTGCAGATGTTCCTTCTGCTGAAGTATTTGATGAATTAAGCAGAGATGTTATATCGGCCGTTAAACAACTTCAAGTTGTATTGAGAGTTAATTTGAAACTAATAGCTTCTAAACATCTGGATTTTGCTGAAACCACCAGGATTGTTGGCCAGGAATTATTCAGTGGTTTTATGTCAGCAGATACACCAGGTTTCTGGGATTTAATGAGATTAATGCTTTACGGGGATTTATTATACTATTTCAGGTATTCAGATTCAGAATATGACACACTGGAAATAGATGAACTTATATTTAGTGCTGATGAGGAACGCCGGGAGCTTTTTATGGGAGTTTATGAAATAGTCTGTGATGAATTAGTTCAGGCTGGTATCCTAGAGAAAAAAGAACCGTTTGTTTATAGGGTAATCCGTCGGGATAGATCAATGATTATGGAAATAGAATCAGTAATAAGTACATTCTTTAGCGGGCATACAATTGCTCCGGACCGGGAAAATCCGGAATGGGAACCATTGCGGCTGGCAAGAGTTTTTAGTAAAGCAAAGTCGACATTTTTTAAGGCTACTCCGGTATCTAGGAGGGGAAGCCAGATAACTCCCGGCGGTTTAGCTATGCGTGCCTGGGCAAGAAACTATGAAGGGCAAACGTTGGATTGCACATCTGCTGATTTAGTTGAAATATTCGGATTGAGCAAAATTCAAGTGTTTAGGATTCTTAGGGAAAATGATATTAGTCTTCGCCGTGGCGCACCCAGGAAAAGTGAAAGCAATGCGATGCATGATTGGGCAAAAGAGCACGGCAATCAGGTAATATATGAATCAGTTCAGGAGCTAGCAGAGAGATTCGGACTTAGCACTAAACAGGTATACAGAATTTTAAAGCAATATAATATTGCTTTAGTTTCAGAAATAGAAAGAGAGATAGGAACTATATCACAAGAAGAAAAGGAACTAAAAGGAAATGAGCGCGAGATTCTAATTGCATGGGCTATTGAACATCAAAATCAGCAAGTTGAAGAAACGATACAAGACTTACAGCAAGAGTTTTCAGAAATAAATCGCAGGGTTATTTACAGGATTCTTGAAAGATTTAATATTAAACTGAGCGTAGCGCCAAAAAGTACCGGTGGTAAGGCTTTGCTCGATTGGTGCAAGCAATGGCAAAATCAGAAAGTTAAAGAAACAGCCGAACAATTATCTGATATGTTTGGTGTAACCGTAAGAACTGTATATAGAAGATTAAAAGAGTATAATATCACTCCTGATACGAGTAAACGAAAAAGATCTCTTATGACACTCCAGACATCTAAAGAGCTTGAGGATATTGAATGGAGTATATTTTTTCCTTTCCAAAAATATCCATTTAAAGGTAATCTTAATAAGGATTATCTGGAGTATACATCAGGTGGTAAAGCGTCATGGCGGCTGATAGTTGCAGCAGTAAACTATGCCCCGGTCAGGGAGTTCTGGGCTAGTTTGAACAGGAAGGATTTCTATCGCAGCCATTTTATAGATGAAGAAGGCAACTTTGATGAAAAAGCGATGGAAGAGTATGAAGCAATACATAAGATTAACTGGCTTAAAGCAGGTATAAGCGCAATATGGCTTTCTATGATTGCAGCAGCTTCAATAATGCCGATTCCTCTAATAACAGCAGCAACCGCGTTTGGAATACCCAT
>JAFGIL010000075.1 GCA_016929635.1 Endomicrobiales bacterium | reverse complement strand
GTTTGTGCTGTGCCATATCGGACACTCCTTTCCTGGGAGGCATTATAACCTCCCGCCGAGTGTCCGTCATTCGTTTAGCACCTCAGTATTGTAAAGCAACTAAAAGAGCATTCAGAAAACTTCCAAGTGGTATCTGAACAAATAAGTCAAATTGCAGATAGTATGTCTGTAGATTTAAGAACTTTGCGAAAGTATATACCTTTATTCCACAGACTATGGAATAGATTATAATTGCAGCGGTTGTATAAAATATAACTATGAATACCGGCGATATTAAAAAATTGTTCATTTGCTTAATAATCGTTTCGTGTGTCGCTCTTACGGGCTCTTTTTTTGTCTCTCCTGCCGCGCTCGATTGGCATGCGGGTTTGCAAAAGCCCGTCTTTAATCCGCCAAGCTGGCTCTTTGGTCCGGTCTGGACGGTGCTTTACTTGTTGATGGCGGTTTCTGCATTTCTTGTTTGGCGAAAGGGATTAGATACTGCCGCCGGCAAAACTGCCGCTGCTGCTTTTGTTTTGCAGTTGGTTTTTAATGGCTTATGGACTCCGATTTTTTTCGGACTGCGTCTGCCTTTGGTTGCCCTTGGCGATATCGTAATTTTATGGCTGGCTGTATTTGCGACTATTACGAGTTTTTGGAAGGTCTCTAAGTTAGCGGCTGTTTTATTGATTCCGTATATAGTATGGGTTTCTTTTGCGGCCGTTTTAAACGCCTTTATTTATATGCTTAACCGCTGATTTAGAAAGGTTGTCATTTACAGTAGAACAGATTTTTGAGCCTCTTTCTGCACTCTGGACACCTTTTAACCAAATCCTTAAGAGACTTTTCAGCATCGACATTGTAATCCTGATGCTCTTTCGGCAAATAGGATATACTGAAACGCGGCAGCGGGGATTTGTGTTTCATCGCCCTTTTCCGCATTTGGCGCGCAAGAATTTCGTGACGTTGTTTGAGGCTCCTCGGCTCAAGCAGGTTAAAGGCTATATAGTTTGTAATCCTTCTTTTCCGCTGCAGGTGGCCCGCCAGCATGTGGCACTCAACGTGTTCGCCAAGCAAGTGCTTGTCGCAAAGTATTTGAGGCTCAACCATCCACATCCGCATTAAAAAAACTCCCATAGCCCTCACTCCAATAAAACGGAGATGACGGGATTCAAATTACCTTCTTTTTGCAAACTCGTCAAAAACCTATATTTAACACTTAACCACAATAAAAACAAGAACTTAGACTTTATCGTTTCCTTGCTGTTTCAGCAAGATTTTTTACTGTCTTGATACCCTTTTTAAGGGCAACTCTGGAACCGGAAGCATAATAGGCAAAACAAGTGTTCGACATCCGTCCGGCACATCTGAGAAATTATTGCTTTATTATAGCCTGTATTTAGTTATATTAGGCTAAATATTAAGCCGGTTAATAAGGAGATTTTTATGAAATTTCAAAAAAGCAAATTGGCATTGTATTTGTTTAACCTGGCATCCGTGATTGCTTTTATTTTCCTGCTCGTTTACAGCCTGACAAGTAAAAAGGCGATGTACAACCTATTTGTTTATAGTTCTTATTACCTGATTTCGGTAATTTTAATTATATGGGTCGTCCAAGCCACACTTCTAATAAAAACCCTGAACTTCTCTATAAAAACATTTTTAAGAAAATACTGGTCCGGACTTTTAATATCATTAATTCTTACAGTACTTGTTTTCATTTCCGTTGGCGCAAAATTCAAAACCTTAAGCGACGAAACCAACCTGCTATCGGTTTCGATGTCAATGTTAAACGATAAGACCTGTTACAACAGCACCATGGGTAAATACTATTATGACAATTTCAATTCCATTAACAATGAGATAGAAAAACGGCCATTAGTATTTCCCTATATGGTTCAGATAGTGCATACGCTTGTCGGTTTTCGAGGTCAAAATGCTTTTGTACTCAATTTTATCGTGATGTTTCTGCTTTTATCTGGAATTTATGTCGCGGTGAGACAGTTTTCCGATTCGGCATCCGCTGTCGCCGCCCTGTTCTTCATGCTTGCCTATCCTGTTTTAACGATATTCGGAACATCGGGCGGTTTCGACTTATTAAACAGCGCATTCTTTATACTGATACTGGCTGCGGCATATTACCTGATAAAAAATCCTTCTTCGCTTGCATTTTCGTTTCTTTTTGCCTCGCTGCTGGTGTTTTCAAATATTCGTTATGAATCGATAGCCTTTCTCGTCATTCTTCCTCTATTGCTTTTCAAAAGGGTAAAATGGCATTATTTCAAGGATTATTCCTATATTTTCTTTATCACACCCTTGGTAAGCCTTCTGTATCTCTGGCAGCGTTTATTAAAACCTGATTCCTACCAGAACCCGGAAAATGTTCCGGTATTTTCCATCGCTTCGTTCTTCAAGAACATAATGATATTCTTTAAAAGCCTTGTGGACTTTAAGTACTTTCTGCCTTATGCAGGCCTTTTAAGTATCGTCAGCATTTTGATATTTATATACCTGATTATAGAAGTTCTAAGGAAAAAGAATCGTTTAACAGGCTCTCAGTATTATTCCATATTCGTTTTAGCCGCATCGGTTCTGATCAGCACCGGCATATATTTTTGTCATTTTTTCGGAGATTGCACGCATCCATCTTCGGCAAGATTTTTCATAACCCTTTCAATTGTCCTGGCTCTCGGGCCTGTTGCCCTGAAAATATGCAAACCAAAGCTTATATCAGGAACAAGCCTTTTAATAATTTCCATAGTATGTTTCTTATTTTATCATCCGATAGCTGTCGAGGGGCGATTTATCAATGCTCTAAAGGGAAACCGCACAACTTATCACTGCATAAATTTCCTGTCCCAAATTAAAGATAAAAACATATTAACTATTTCGGAGCGGCCGGGGCAATTCACCGCACTTGGTTATGGAGCTGTGAATTTTTCCTACGCAAATCAACACAGCGACAAAACCATAAAAGAATTTACGAGACATCTCTTTTCTAAAATTATTGCTTTTCAGGAAATAAAATATCAAGACCAGGCCCCTACCAAAGAAACAGCCCTGAATCAGGACTACAATCTAAACACCCTTTATGAAATTCAAATTACAGCTACAGAATTTCTAAGGATTTCTGAAGTCCGGATTGGCGATACTCAGG
>JAFGIL010000074.1 GCA_016929635.1 Endomicrobiales bacterium | reverse complement strand
GGACAGGGGTTCATCGTCCCGATTAACATGAAATTTGCAGGAAAGGTCAGTGTATTCTTTGCCCTTGATATTGTCACCCTTCTGTCTTCCATAGGCTGGCGTAAAACTTCCAGAACATCGCGGTGAAATTCAGTGAACTCATCCAGGAATAAAACACCGTTTTGCGCCAGGCTGACTTCTCCGGGTTTAGGATAGGTTCCGCCTCCTATCAATGCAATATCGGAAATAGTATGATGCGGTGACCTGAAAGGCCTTTCGGTAATTAATCCCTTATCCCTTGGAAGGAGCCCTGCTACCGAGTGAAGCCTTGTGGTTTCTATTGCTTCTTCATAAACCAGAGGGGGTAAAATCGTCGGGATTCTTTTTGCAAGCATTGTTTTTCCCGATCCCGGCGGGCCTATCATCAAAACATTATGCCCGCCTGCGCAAGCTATCTCTACTGCCCGCCTTGCAAATTGCTGCCCCTTTATTTCAGAGAAATCAACGTCATAAACACACGATTCAGAATCTAAATCCTTTTTAGATTGTTTAAAAGGAGTTAATTCCTCCTGCCCATTAATAAAATTAACAACCTGTGTCAGATTTTTTGCGGCATAAACGTTTAATCCCTCAACCATAGATGCTTCTTTGGCGTTATTATCCGGAACCACTATATTCTTTAAAGCATGGCTTTTCTTCAAACCCAATACCATGGGCAGGACGCCTTTTACAGGGCGCAATTTTCCGTCCAGGGCCAGCTCTCCTATAAAACAAAAATCATTTGCTCTCTCTTTATTCAGTCTTCCCTGGGCACAAACTATGCCTACCGCCACCGGTAAATCAAAAGCAACCCCTTCTTTTTTTATATCCGCAGGGGCAAGGTTTACCGTAACGTGGCCTGTAGGAAAATTAAATCCCGAATTACGCACGGCAGAGACCACTCTGTCTTTTGATTCCCTGACTGAAGCATCCGGCAGCCCGACTATGGAAAAGCTGGGCAGTCCCTTTGACAGATATACCTCTACATCCACCAGGTACGCATCTATTCCATATACAGCGCTGGATTTTATCTGAGCGAGCATGAACTTTCCTCTAATTAAAGATTTTCATCTATAAAAGTGTGTAATTCATCCCGGGAGGGAAGTCCTTTCAAATCAGCCAGAAAAAGGCCCCTGTTTGTGTTTCCCCTCCAGGAAATAAATACCAGTTTATCCCCGGCCGGAGAAACAACGGGATAATAACATCCGTAGTATTTATCGGAAACCAGCTGGGTAACCTTATTCTTATTTATGTCTAAAACATAAATCCCTTTATTCTCAAAAAAATCCTCTGATTCTTTTTTCTTTTGAGTCCGCCTCCAGCTGCTTAAAAACACTATTTTTTTACCGTCAGGGGTAAGGTTTGGAAATTTATTAAAAAATTTATCGTTTACCGCGCAATACTCTTTATTTCTTGTTAAATCGTAGTAATAAATCCCCGGGTTGTCCAGTGAATTTATTATGCCGTCTTTGTTTGTATCACGCCTGTACGAAAGATAAATTACCTTATCGTTGTCATGAGAAAAGGCCGGAAATATGTTATTGTATTTATCAGAAGCTATCATGCGCTCCGATGCATCTATCAGGTTTTTTATGTAAACGCCGGAATTATCTTTTATATCGATAACCCCGTCTTTGTTTGTGTCCTTCCTCCAGGATGAAAAGAGAAGCATTGTGCCGTCTTTCGAAATTGAAGGAAAAGTGTTGTCATAAAAATCCGTAACCAATATTTTTATCTCTTTTGTATCTATATCCATCTCATAAATCCCGCTGTTCTTCTTTCCCGGACGCCATCCGGAAAATATTATTTTTCTGCTATCGTTGGAAAATACATAATACTTCGTTCTGTATTCAGCTCCCAGCAACTTTGTTTCTTCTCCGGTTTCAAGGTCCAAATAATAGAGGGAAGGGTTTTCTCTCTGGTCTATCATATCTTTTCCTGGAAGGTATTTTCTTATGGAAAGATATGCCAGTTTTTTTCCATCAGGAGAATATTTCGGCTGGGAGTTATAAAATTCGTCAGTGACAACGTATTGCTCTGCCTGGGTTGCCAGATCAATCATATAAATCCCGCCCTTGTCCATAATATTTATTCTCCCGTCATTATTCGTATCTTTTCTTGCGGAAACATATACTATTTTTTTCCCATCATATGAAAAAGAAGGGGAATTGTTGAAATATTCATATGAAGACAACATTTTCCAGTTTGTTATCTCTAAAATGCTCCGGGCAAACTCCGGGGAATATTGGCAATCCAAAGCCTTATGCAGGTTGAGTTTAGATTCCCGGAAATTTGATATTTTATAATAACATCTTCCGAGATTAAAATGTGATTCTGCCAGATGCTTTTTTTCTTTTACCAGTTTTTTAAAATAAACCACGGCGTCTACATAATTGCCGCGCTTCATCATTCTTATGCCTTTGCTTAATGAAAATAAAAAAAACATATTTTTACCTAAAAACTATATTAATATGTATAACCGCTGCCCGCAATATATGCTGATTTTACCAGCTCAATTTTACCGGCATCCGGGCCTATCAGAATAACATCAAAACGCAGATTTTTATCAAAAAGATTTTTAAGCTTAACGTACTGCAGCGCTGTTTTGATTATTTTTTCCTGTTTATTCCTATGGACCGCCTCAGCCGGGCTTCCGTATTTATCTGATCTCCTTAATTTTACCTCTACAAATACAAGATCCTCATTTTCCTTTGCAATTATGTCTATTTCCCCGTATCTTGTATGAAAATTATTCTCAATTACCTTGTAGCCATGGCTTTTTAAATATTTGACTGCTTCTTTTTCCCCGCTTCTTCCTAGAGTTCTTAAATTAACCATTTACAATTACTTCCTTTAACAATTTTTGAACGGGCCTGAAGCTTTTTCTGTGTATTTCGCACGGCCCGTATTTTATAAGGGCAAGGTGGTGCTCCCTGGTCCCATAACCTTTATGCTTATGAAAATTGTACTGGGGATATTTTCCTGACAGCTCAAGCATTATCCTGTCACGGGTTACTTTTGCTATTACAGAAGCAGCTGCTATGGATGCACTCTTCCCGTCTCCTTTAATAATGGAACGCTGGGGATAACCCATAGCAGGCACTTCCAGTCCATCAACAAGAACCAGATCCGGGAGTATATCCATCTTTTTTAAAGCCTTGCGCATAGCCAGATGAGTGGCATGCAGTATATTCATTTCATCAATAGCGCCCTGCTCGATGGCTTCTATTCCTATTCCAATTGCAATTTCCTGTATTTTTTTAAAGACTTTTTCCCGCTGGCTGGGAGTGAGTTTTTTTGAATCGTTTAATTCTTTAATTCTGGCATTAGGTGGAAGGATTACTGAGGCTGCAACAACGGGACCTGCCCATGGGCCCCTGCCGGATTCGTCTATTCCGGCAATCATTTTATAACCTTTTTTTCGGTAAGAATTATCAAAATGAAAAAGTTTCATACATGGATCTATTCAGATCCTGGACGGATTTCCACATCTTATCCTCGCTGCTTGTTATTAAGCATGAAAATCCAATTTTTAAGCTTCAGCTATGCGGGCTGATTTTCCGGAAAGCTGTCTTAAATAATAAAGTTTTGCTCTTCTAACCTTGCCCCTGCGGACTAACTCTATCTTCTGGATTCTCGGAGAATTAATAGGAAATATTCTTTCAACTCCTATTCCGTAAGATATTTTTCTAACGGTAAAAGTTTCCCCTAAACCGACACCGCGGTGACGGATTACCGTTCCCTCGAAAGGCTGAATACGCTCATTTTCGCCTTCAATAACCTTAAAATATACCTTAACCTGGTCCCCTGGCTTAAAATTAGGTATGTCTTTTTTGATTTGTTTTGATTCAACTTCGTTCATTAATGACATATGTTCTCCTTTTTATACTATTTATTTTTTAATTTTCTTTTTTCTTCTTTGCTCAATCTTGCTTTTTTAATAAGATCCGGGCGTTTTCTTAAAGTATTTAAAATGGCCTGTTCTCTCCGCCACTCTTCAACTTTTTTATGGTTGCCCGAAAGTAATATCCCCGGAACTGACATCCCCTTAAAATCAGCGGGCCTTGTGTAATGTGGGTAGTCAAGCAATCCCCCGATAAATGAATCCTTTTCAAGGGATTCCCTTTCTTTCACGACTCCCGGTATAAACCTTGCAACGCTGTCTATTAGTACCATCGCGGGTATTTCCCCGCCTGTTAAAACATAATCGCCTATCGATATTTCCTGGTTTACCCAGTTAAGAACTCTTTCATCTATTCCTTCGTAGTGGCTGCACAGCAAAACTATATGTTTATACTTCACTAACCGTAAAACCAAATCCTGGTCGAGGGTTTTCCCCTGCGGCGAAAGGTGAATTACCAACGGCTTGTTTTTTGGCGGCCATTCGGATTTGCATTTATTTTTTGCCGCTCCTGCATGTTTTAATGCTTTGTATATAGGCTCGGGTTTAAATACCATGCCTGGACCGCCTCCAAAAGGCCTGTCGTCAACACTTTTGTGTTTATCCGATGTAAAAGAACGAATATTGTGTATCTTTATGTTTACTAATTTTTTATCCTGCGCCTTCTCAAGCAAACTCTCGCTTAAAGGGCCCTTAAACATCTCTGGGAAAATAGTAAGGATGTCTATCCTCATTCTACCTAAATCTTTCAAAGAATTTGAATTCTATTTAATATTATATGTTTAATATTTATCGGGTAATGTAAACTTCTTTTAAACCCGGAGGTAAATTCACTACTATTTTCTTATTCTCGGCATCAACTTCACGTATTACTTCTTTTAAAGCTGGAATAAGATATTCTTCAGGATGATCTAGAAATGTCTTTACGACCCAGACATCATTAGAGCCGGTTGGTAAAACATCTATTAAAATACCTAGCTTCTCACCGGATAATTCGAAAACCTCGCTTCCGGCAATATCTTCTACTTTCCACATATTATATACAGATTATGCGTAATTTTTATCTGCGATTACGCAGATTATTCAACTATTTCTACTGTAGCGCGCTTATCAAGTTTGGCAGAAGCAGAATTAACTATTGTACGTATAGACTTAATAATGCGGCCTTCTTTTCCGATTATTTTACCTCTATCAGTATCTGCTACTTTCAATTCAAGCACTGTTGCCTTCTCACCTGCAATCTCTTTTACTTCAACTTTTTCCGGGTTGTCAACCAACGCCTTTGCAATAAAAACAACTAAATCTTTCATCTGAGGACCTCCTTATCCCAACATTTAGCTTAAGAAAACACTTCACAATCTCTACTCAGTGCCTTCTGACTTCTTCTCTTCTGCTTTCTCTTCTTTTTTTTCTGCGGGTTCTTCCTTCTTCTCTGCTGTCTTTTCCGGTTCTTCGGTTTTTTCTATCTTCTCTTCACTTACAATGAGGCCTGCTGCTTTTTTGAGTAGCACAGCCACTGTTTCTGAAGCTACCGCTCCTTTTTTAAGCCACCAGTCAACCCTTTCCTGATTCATTTTCAGCTTTTCACTTTCAGCCATAGGATCATATTGTCCCAATAATTCAATAGGTTTTCCATCCCGCTTTGACTTCTTGTCTATTGCTACCAAGCGATAGAAAGGTCTCTTTGGCCGTCCAATTCTCTGTAAACGTAAACGAACTGTCATCCCTTATTCTCACCTCCATATTTAACGAAATTACTTGTAGTTTTTCGTCGTTCTGACGTCTTATTTGTGCTAATTATTATACTTGTAAAAGCCGGTATTGTCAACCCTTTAATAATAAATATATATTATACATTACTTTAAGGCTTAAACCGCAGACTCTACTGCTTTCCTTAATTCTTTAATATTTTCCTGCGGATCGCCATTTGCAAAAATCGAGTTTCCTGCAACTAACACATTTGCCCCGGCTTTAACCACTTCAACTCCGGTCTGGACATTTATGCCCCCGTCAACCTGCAAATCGCATTCAAGTTTGTCTTTTTCTATTATATCCCTCACCTTCCTTATCCTTGACACCATATTTCCTTTAAATTTCTGCCCTCCAAAACCCGGCTCAACAGTCATGACCAGAATCAGGTCCGCATATGGAAGATATGGAAGGACTTTAGTCAAAGGGGTCTTCGGCCGTATCGTTATTCCCGCCTTTAACCCTGAACTCTTTATATCTTTTATCAGTTTTTTCTTGTTTACATTTACCTCGCAGTGGAAAGTAATAAGGTCAGCCCCGCTGTCCTTAAAAACCTGCCAGTATTTATCAGGCCTGTTAATCATCAGATGCACATCAAAAAATAGCTTTGAATAGGGCCTGATTCTCTTTACCACAACCGGGCCAATGGTCAGGTTTGGCACAAAATTGCCGTCCATAACATCGATGTGCAGCCATTCCGCACCTGCATCCTCAACTTTTTTTATGTCATCTTTAAGGTTTGCAAAATCAGCAGAAAGAATCGATGGTGCAATTTTAATCTTTTTATCCATAGTTCATAGAATCCCGAATTTTACTCTGAGCCGCTTTCGTTATAATCGATTTGCTGGACTTCTATCTCTCTTTCCTCAACAAGAACGTTATTTATGAAAATCCTCATACGCGCCTGTCCCACGGGATTTATCGGCACTTCAAGTTTGCTGCCCGAAGGCCTAGCCCCGTTGAATATTATTTTCTCGCCGTTCTCATCTAAAAGAGCCAGGCGTATCTGCCGGCTTCCCCCGCCTGCAGGTATTTCGTAATAAAACCTCTGCCCCATCTGTACGACATCTCCGGCTGAGCTTGCTATTACCAGAACAACCTTGTTAACTTTTTCCAAATCAGTATCAGGCTCCGGCTTCTGTCTGATAATAGTCCCGGAAATAAGGTTATCATTCTTCTCTTCCCTGACTTCCAGGCTGAGCTGGCTGTCAAATGCCCAATGCCTTGCTATCTCTATATCTTTTCCTGTCCAGTCGGGCATTAATTTTACGTCATCCGGAGGGTAACCTGCAGAAACAACCAAATTAACCAAAGAATCCCTCTCAACAATGCTTCCAGCCTGCGGGTCCTGTCCCATAACAATGCCTTTTTCAATAACAACAGAGTACTTTGATGACTCTTCCCCGAGGCTTAATCCGGATGAACGTATATTTATTCTCGCGGAACGTACCTCAACGCCTGTTAGCTCCGGGACAAATATAACTTCACCTCCCTGGCTGATCGTAACCTTGACTATCTTTCCTTCTTTCACGGTTATTCCAGGGTAAGGGCTCTGCCTGATAACGGTGCCTGCCGGCACATCCTGGTCAAACTCCTCTCCTTCTATCTGCAGACCCAAACCAAAGCCCGATACGGTTTTAAGGGCATCAAACAGTGCTTTGCTTTTAATGTCAGGGACTATTACTTCCCTTCTGGAATGAATGGCAGCTTCCATTATCCAGTTAAAAAGCAAATAACCGAAAATAACTCCCAAAACCATAAGGACTGCTAATCGTAAAATAATCCTTTTATTCATTATATCTCATAGGTTAGGAACCAGAGATTATCTATTAACTATCTATTAATTCTGTTCCCTGTCTTCTATTTTTTCTTAAGCCAGGGCATCATGTCTCTTAACCTTTTTCCCACCTGTTCTATCTGAAGATTAGAACATTCCTGCCTTGCTTTATTGAAGTTTGGCCTGCCGTTTTTATTTTCATCCAGCCATTCCTTGGCAAACTCACCGGACTTTATCTCGGATAATATCTTTTTCATCTCTTGCCGTGTCTGCTCATTTATAATCCTTTTGCCCCTCGAGTATTCCCCATACTCTGCCGTGTCGCTTATGGAATAGTTCATAAACGAAATCCCTGACTCATAAATCAAGTCAATGATAAGCTTACATTCATGCAGGCACTCAAAATATGCTATCTCCGGCTGGTATCCTGCATTAACCAGAGTTTCAAAACCCGCCTTAATCAGCTCTACTAAACCACCGCATAGAACAACCTGCTCCCCGAAAAGGTCTGTTTCAGTTTCTTCGGAAAAAGTTGTCTCAATAACCCCTGCCCTTGTCCCGCCTATTCCTTTTGCATATGCCAAAGCCAGATTTTTTGCATTACCGCTTGCATCCTGCTCAATCGCAATCAAACACGGCACTCCTTTTTTCTCCTGATACTGCCTGCGGACCAAGTGTCCCGGGCCTTTGGGTGCAATCATAACAACATTGCTGTCCTTTGGGGGAACAATCTGTTTAAACCGGATATTGAAGCCGTGAGAAAAGCCGATTGTAGCTCCTTTTTTGATATTAGATTTGATTTCTTTTTCCCAGACCACTGACTGAACCTGGTCAGGAACAAGAATCTGTATCCAATCAGCATCTTTTGCAGCTTCAGCTGCTGTCATAGGTTTAAACTTGTCTGCTACTGCCTTTTTGTAGTTATCTGTCCCTTTAACTTCGGCTATTACAACGTTTAACCCGGAATCCCTTAAATTCTGGGCATGCGCGTGCCCCTGGCTTCCGTAACCGACTATCACAATCTTTTTTCCTTTTAACAGTTTTAAATCAGCGTCCTTGTCATAATACATCTTAATGGATTTTTCTGCACTCATTCTTCTACCTCCAATATAAAATTAATTATTTCACACCTCTTCCCATGGCGATGATTCCGGTCCGGCACATTTCCTTGATGCCGAAAGGCCTCAGCATATTCATTAAAGCCTGTATCTTTTCCTCGTTTCCGGTAATCTCTATAATTACTGAATCCGCAGATACGTCGATTATCTTTGCGCGGAAGATGTCTGCAATCTGAATAAGCTCTGAACGGTTGTTCTTAGCGGACTTAACCTTGATCAGCGCAAGGTCTCTTTCCAGATGGCGCGTTTCCTTGAAATCAATAACCTTGATAATATCAAGAAGCTTATTTAGCTGCTTCTCAACCTGCTCCAGTATCCTGTCATCACCGCGAACAACGATTGTCATACGCGAAATGTCAGGGGTTTCGGTTTCCCCGACAGCCAGGGAATCGATATTAAATCCCCTTGCCGCAAACAGAGTAGCAATCCTTGCCAAAACTCCGAATTTATTTTCAACTAAAACTGAAATTGTATGACGCATTTATACCTCCATCTAGCGCTGAGCGGATAGTGTATAGCGGATAGAAAACCTATACGCTCTACGCTAAACGCTGTACGCTTTTCTTATGCTAAGTGTGTTAATATCTCATCCAGCGCCGCGCCTGCAGGAACCATGGGGAAAACGTTTTCCTCGGGTTCAACCACAAACTCCATAACAACCGGCTTGTCAATCTCAAATGCTTTCTTTAAAGACGTTTTTACGTCTTTTTTATTTGTTACCCTTATCCCGACAGCACCGTAAGCTTCGGCAACTTTGACGAAATCAGGGACGTAATCCATACATTTTTTTTGTTTGGATTTGCTATGTTTATCCCCGGAACTCGCATTTTCGTTCAAACAGACCGCAGAGTATCTTTTTCCGTAAAACATTTCCTGCCACTGTCTCACCATGCCTAAATAATAATTATTAAGAATTACTATTTTTACGTTGATCTTATTCAGCACCGCAGTTGCTAATTCCTGAATATTCATCTGAATAGAACCGTCGCCAGCTATGTCAATAACCGTTTTGTCTGGGTTCGCGATTTTTGCCCCTATAGCCGCGGGAAAACCATAACCCATTGTGCCCAAACCTCCGGAACTCAGGAAATGACGCGGATTTTTTACCTTATAAAACTGAGCTGCCCACATCTGGTTCTGCCCCACTTCCGTAACAACTATTGCTTCCCCTTTAGTAAGCTCAGATATGGCCTCAACAACGTACTGGGGCCTTAGCTTGTCATCATTTTTATATGTCAAAGGTTTCGACTTTTTCCATTCTTCAATGGTTTTAAGCCAGTCCTTGTGAGTATTTTCTTTTACGTGTTTTATCAGCTCCTTTAAAATATTCTTTGCATCTCCGACAACAGGAACGTTGACAACCACATTCTTGGAAATAGATGTCGGGTCTATGTCTATATGTATAATTTTTGCTTTCTTTGCAAAAGCATCAAGCCTGCCCGTGCATCTGTCATCAAAACGCGAGCCAACAGCAACAATAAGGTCTGCGTTCTGCATTGCTTTATTTGCATGATAAGTGCCGTGCATGCCCAGCATCTCCAGGTTAAGTTTTGAACCAGGCGGATAAGCGCCCATTGCCAGCAGGGTAGTTGTAACCGGGATATTGGCTTTTTCTGACAATTCAATAACTTCTTTAGAAGCATCGGAAGCGATAACTCCTCCTCCGATATAAAGAACAGGCTGGTTGCTTTCGTTAATTAACTGAGCGGCTTTTTTTATCTGCCCCGGGTGCCCGTTGTACGTAGGTTTATAAGAACGAATCTCAACTTTATCCAGTTTCTTGAACTCGCACTTAGCCCTTGCCACATCAACTGGTATATCAATCAAGACCGGACCCGGGCGTCCCGTGGCTGCAATATAAAATGCCTCACGGATGGTTTGTTCCAGCTCTCTTACATCTTTAACCAAATAGTTATGTTTTGTAACGGGCCTTGTTATTCCTGTTGTATCTGCTTCCTGAAAAGCATCGTTTCCTATCAGGTTCGTTGCTACCTGCCCGGTAAAAGCAACCACAGGAATTGAATCCATGTGGGCTGTTGCAAGCCCTGTCACAAGGTTGGTAGCTCCGGGGCCGGAGGTTGCAATACAAACTCCGACTTTTCCCGTAGAACGGGCATAACCGTCAGCCATATGTGCTGCACCCTGTTCATGGCGGGTGAGAATGAACCTTAAAGGTGAATCGTAAATTTTGTCAAATATGGGCAAAAGCACCCCTCCGGGAATACCGAAGATTGTATCAACTTTTTCCATGAGTAAACATTCAATAAATATTTCTGCTCCTGATTTTATCATCACATCCTCCTAAAGTGCAGATGATCGCAGATTTTTTACAGATGGCCGCAGATAAAGAATTTATCCGCGGTAATCTGCATCTTTTAATCTGTGTCAATCTGCGTCTATTTAAAAACTGCTCCTGTATTTGCTGAACTGACTAACTTGCTGTATCTGCTTAAATAACCAAATTTAAATTTATTTGCCGGCGCTGCCCATTTGGCAAGCCGTACATTTATATCCGTTTCAGTCAAGCGTACTGTCAGCTGCCTTTTCGGTATATCTATCATAATTACGTCTCCGTCTCTTAATGCTGCTATGGGTCCTCCCGCAGCTGCTTCCGGAGAGATATGCCCTATACATGGGCCTCTGGTTCCGCCTGAAAATCTTCCGTCCGTAATCAACGCGACGTGGTCAGCTAGCCCCATTCCCTGAATAGCGCTAGTGGGCCCGAGCATCTCTCTCATCCCTGGGCCGCCCTGAGGTCCTTCATAACGAATGACTATAACTTCTCCCTTTTTTATCTTTTTCTTTAAAATCGAGTTCATAGCTGCTTCTTCAGAATCAAAAATCCTGGCTTTGCCTGTGAATGTTTTCATCTTATCCTTGACTGCAGCCTGTTTCACCACGCAGCCGTCGGGGGCCAGGTTCCCCTTTAATATTGCAATGCCCCCTTCTTTACTGTAAGGCTTATGTATTTTAATAACTTCTTTATTTAATACTTCGTGCTCTTTTGCTATTTCCAGGATATTCTTTCCGTTTACTGTAATAGCAGAAAGCAGTTTCTTTGTGAAACAAGACAATACTGCAGGTATTCCTCCTGCATATTCCAGGTCTTCCATATATTGATCGCCGGCAGGCTCAAGCAATGCTATATGAGGAGTATGCCTTGAAACCTCATCAAACAAATCCAAAGGCAGTTTTATACCTGCTTCATTTGCGATTGCCGGCAAATGAAGTATGGTGTTGGTCGAGCCTCCTAGAGCCATATCAACCATTATTGCATTTCTAAAAGCATTCGGGGTGAGTATACGCCTAGGGACAACATTCTGTTTTACCATTTCAACTATCCTGTGTCCGGATTCATATGCAATGCGGCGTTTCTTCGCGGAAACAGCCAATGCTGTAGCACATCCGGTCAGAGACATACCCATTGCTTCGGTTAAACAAGCCATGGTGTTTGCAGTATAAAGCCCCTGGCACGAGCCAACTCCCGGGCATGCAGCCATTTCCAGTTCCAGCAATTCGGCTTCTTTCATTTTTCCCGCCTGAAACTGCCCGACAGCCTCAAATGTATCGCGCACAAGCGATCTTCTTTTCTGTTTATATTGGCCCGTAAGCATCGGCCCTGCTGTAACAACAATCGATGGAATGTTAATTCTGGCCGCAGCCATTATCATGCCCGGAGTAATTTTATCACAGTTGGTTAAAAGCACTAATCCGTCCAGGCAGTGGGCGCGTGCAACTGATTCAATAACATCAGCGATAAGCTCCCTTGAAGGCAAAGAAAAATTCATCCCGGAATGCCCCATTGCTATACCGTCGCAAATGGCAGGAACACCGAAAATAAAAGGAGTTCCGCCTCCGGACTCGACACCGCGTTCAATAAAGCGTTCTAAATCCCTCATACTGATATGTCCGGGAACTAAATCCGTAAAAGAAGAAGCTATACCTATAAAAGGTTTCCCCATTCCCCTCTCGCTTACTCCGGTTCCATAAAGCAAACAACGGTTAGGCGATCTTACCGCCCCTTTTTTGATTTCATTGCTACGCATTTTTCCTCCCCTGTCTATTTTTTTAAAATTTTATATTCTATAGCGTCAACTAAGGCTTCCCATGACGCCTCGATAATATTTTCTGAAACACCTATCGTTCCCCACGAGGACTGAGGGTCGCGAGATTCGATTAATACACGCACCTTGGCCGCAGTGCCGGCTCCCGCATTGATTACTCTCACCTTAAAATCGCTCAGAGAAACTTCCTTTATTTCCGGATAATACTTCTTCAAAGCTTTCCTCAGGGCATTATCCAGGGCATTAACCGGGCCGTCACCTTCTGATACGGTATGTTCTTCCTCTCCTTTTACGTCAAGTTTTATAGTCGCTTCCGAAACCATCTGTCCTTGTTTGTCTTTTTCCACGCTTACATGAAAACTCTTTAGCGTAAAAAACGGTTTATACTTTCCCATTGCCTTACTTGTTAAAATGGCAAAAGATCCGTCCGCATTTTCATATTGATAGCCTTTATTCTCCGACTCCTTTACCAATTCGATAATTTTTGAAGATAACTGAGGATTATTTTCCAAATCAAGGGATAGCTCCTTTGATTTAAAAGCCACGTTGCTTCTGCCCGAAAGCTCGCTTACCAGAATTCTTCGCTCATTTCCTATTTCCTCCGGGTTCATATGTTCATAAGTCGAGGAATGCCTTGCAACGGCAGAAACATGGATGCCTGCCTTATGCGCAAATGCGTTTCTTCCGACATAAGGCTGTCTCTCATTAGGAAGAATGTTCGCTATTTCGTCAACATGCCTTGAAACTTCCGTCAAGGCTACCATCTTTTCATCAGTAAGACATCTGTATCCGAGCTTTATCTGAAGTGCCGGAATTATGGAACAAAGATTCGCGTTTCCGCAGCGTTCCCCCAGCCCGTTGATTGTCCCCTGAACCAGAGAACAACCTTCCTCCACCGCAACAACCGAGTTCGCAACGGCGCAATCGGAGTCATTATGGGCATGAATGCCCAGATAGACATCAGGAAATTTTTCCTTTACGGCTTTCACAATCTCCCTGATATCCCCGGGGAGCATTCCCCCGTTTGTATCACAGAGAGTAACGCTATCCGCTCCGGCTTTAACTGCAGCTTCCAGGGTGGACAAAGCATAATCGCGGTTATTCTTGAAACCGTCAAAAAAATGCTCCGCATCATATATAACTTTTAATTTCTGCGACTTAAGGAACTTCACGCTGTCGGAAATCATCTCCAGATTTTCATCCAGGGACGCCCTTAATGCGTGGGTAACGTGCAGGTCCCACGATTTTCCAAAAATACATGCCACTTTTACCTTGGACTTTATCAATGTCAGAAGATTCGGGTCTTTATCCGCTGTTTTGTCTTTATGCCTTGTAGAACCGAAAGCCACTATCTGTGCGTTTCTAAACTTTACTTTTTGGACTTTCTGAAAAAACTCTTCATCTTTTGGATTAGACCCGGGCCAACCGCCTTCAATATAGTCTATACCTAAATCATCTAAAATATGGGCAATCTTTATTTTGTCTGCAACAGTAAAAGAGATTCCCGCAGCCTGCGTACCATCACGCAACGTAGTATCAAATAACTCTACTTTTTTCATAAGATTCCTCTTATCCTAATTTTATTTATGTAATTTAAATGCCTTGTGCAGCTGGGCCACTGCCCTGCTCACCTGGTCCTGCTTTACCGCGCAGGAAATTTTTATCTCGCTGGTTGATATCATATCAATGTTAATTTTTGCGTTAGCCAGCACATTAAACATTTTGGATGCAACACCCGCATGGCTCCTCATCCCCACCCCGACTATGGAAACCTTAGCAATATTGTCGTCGTATACGACAGCTTCAGCATTAAGTTTTGCTTTTACTTTCTTTAATATTTCATTAGCTTTTTTTAAATCGCTTTTCGTTACAGTAAATGAAATGTCGTTATATTTGGCCCTTGGCGCAGACTGAATAATCATATCAACATTTATCCCGCCTTTTGCCAATGCCCCGAACATTACAGCAGCTATGCCGGGCCTGTCAGGCACGCCCAGCATCGTGAATTTAACCTGATTCTTGTCATATGTCACGCTTGAAACAACTACGTCTTCCATTTTTTTCCTCCAAGATTTCAGTTTTTCGTCTCCTTTAATAATTGTTCCCTGATTATTAGAAAACGTGGAACGCACGTGTATCTGAACGCCAAACTTTTTCGCGACTTCAATGCTTCTTGCCTGCATCACCTGCGCGCCGGAACCTGCCATCTCAAGCATCTCATCATACGAAATATATTCAATCTTTCTCGCATTGGGCACAATCCTCGGATCAGTGGTATATACTCCGTCAACATCAGTATATATCTCGCAGCTGTCTGCTTTTAACGCCGCTGCAAGCGCGACTGCGGTAAGGTCCGAACCTCCCCGTCCCAGTGTCGTAATATCCCGGTTAGGATTTAAACCCTGGAATCCCGCTACAATAACTATTTTTCCGCTATTTAGCTCCTTGTGGACTTTAGTGGGTACGATTTTTGTAATACGCGCCTTTGTATAAGTTGTGTCTGCATAAATTCCCGCCTGCGGCCCTGTCAGGGAAATCGAGTTCCAGCCCAGATGTTTTATTGCCATAGATAAAAGGGCAATAGATGCCTGCTCTCCTGTGGCAAGCAGCATATCCATCTCGCGTTCATCAGGCCTTTCGGTAACCCCTTCTGCAAGTGATATCAAATCATCCGTCATATCTCCCGGAGCCGAGACAACAACAACCACTTTGTTTCCTTTTTTTTCTTTCTCGACAATACGTTTTGCAACGTGTTTAATTTTTTCGGCATTTGACACCGAAGAACCGCCAAATTTCATTACTATCAACGCCATAGATATATCCTTATCTCTTAAATATTTTTGCGCCCTGAGAATCAAAATCCAAAATAAAATACCTGCTGTTTATCCGCATTTTTTTCCAGGTTTGCATCATGCTCTTTCCAACTTTTTCTGCCTTGTTAATGGGGCAAAAAGACAAAACCGACGGGCCCGCCCCAGAAAGAGAAGAGCCGTAAGCCCCTGCTTTTTCTGCGGAACTTATTACTCTTTCCAGTCCGGGAACAAGTTTTTTTCTGTACGGCTGGTGCAGTTTGTCTTTCATGCCCATGCCCAGCATTTCGTAGTTCTTTTTAATTATTGCTGCCAGTATGATTGCAGAATGCGAAATATTAAATACTGCATCCTGCAGCAAAACCTTTTTCGGCAGTATTTTTCTTGCTTTTTCCGTAGAAACCTCAAAATACGGCACGCAAAGAACGACTTTCATCTTGGGAGGATTCAGTTTTATATACTTAATCCCCTTTTTGTTTAAAATTGATATGCACAAGCCCCCGGCTAAAGCAGGCACCGCATTATCAGGATGCCCTTCCATCTTTACAGCCAGAGGAAGTATCTCGTCAAAATTTATTCTTCTTCCAATAATGCCGTAAGCTGCCAGAATACCCCCCAGCCTTGCTGCAGCGCTTGAACCCAGCCCGGATGCGATTGGTATGCTGTTAACGATTTTTAGATAAAAATTATTAAAAGACTTTCTTTTCCCGTAAATATCCAGCACTCTTTTTATTGCTTTCCATACAATATTATTTTCATTTCTGGGAAGTTTATCCTCACCCTCGCCCTCGATATCAATTTTAAAAGAAGCTTTCTTCTTTTTGCCCGCAATTATGTCTATTTCGTTATACAAAGAAAGCGCAGCGCCGTAACAGTCAAAGCCCGGCCCTAGGTTTGAAATCGTTGCTGGTATCTTTACCTTAAAATATTTTCTCATAATCTCATCCACCCCGGATGCGTAAGTCGGGGGTGGGGCTATTTTTCTTCTTTTATTGCGCAGTACTGGCTGCACATGGTACAAACGTTCGGGTCATTGGGAAGAAGTTTTCCTCTTTCCGATTTAAATTTTTCCGGGTCAAGGGCAATCTTCTGCTGTTCCTCCCAATTCAATGCTTTTCTCCATTTTGAAAACTCATCGTCCCATTTCTGCGCATTGGGAACGCCTTTTGCAATATCCGCAGCATGAGCAGCAATCCTTGCTGCAATCACTCCCAGATAAACGTCCTCTTTTTTGGGTAAACGCAGATGTTCCGCAGGCGTAACGTAACATATGAAATCCGCGCCCGCGCTCGCTGCTATGGCTCCTCCGATAGCGCAGGTTATGTGGTCATAACCTGCAGCAACGTCAGTTACCAGCGGGCCTAAAAGATAATAAGGCGCGTCATGAATAATCTTTTTTGCTTCTTTAACATGAGACTCTATCTGGTTCAACGGCATATGCCCAGGCCCTTCGACTATCACCTGAACGTTTCTTTCTCTTGCGCGGAGCACCAGATCCCCTAAAACCTTAAGCTCGGCAATCTGCGCAGCATCAGAAGCGTCTTTGAGGCACCCCGGCCTCAAACCGTCACCCAGGCTTAAAGTCACGTCGTACTTCTCCGCTATATCCAGAAGACGGTCAAACTGTTCATATAAGGGATTCTCCGCATCGTTAGAGCCTATCCACTTTGCCAGAAACGAGCCTCCCCTGCTTACTATTCCTCCCAGTCTTTTCGTGCGGTTCAATACCTCTACGGTCTTTTTCGTAACGCCGCAGTGGACTGTCATAAAATCAACGCCCTGCTGAGCCTGTTCTTCTATAACCGAAAAAATATGCTTCGGATCCATATCTATTATTTTCTTCCCGCGCCCGAAAGTTTCACAGGCAACCTGATAGATAGGAACCGTTCCCAAAGGCACAGGACAGTGTTTCAAAATATTCTCTCTTATTTTTGTTATGTTGCCGCCGGTAGATAAATCCATGACAGCGTCCGCTCCTGCCCTGAGGCATTCATTCATTTTTTCCAGTTCGTAATCAATGGAAGCGCAGTCAGGGGAAGTGCCTATATTCGCATTAACCTTTGTTTTCAAGCCACTGCCTACCCCGCACGGATTTTTTAACTGCCTGTTTATGTTTTTCGGAACGGTTATTTCTCCTAACAAAATACCGTTTATGATAAACTCCGGAGTAACTTTCTCCTGCCCGGCTATAACATCAATCTCTTTCTTTGCTTTTTCGTTTTTTATTAATTCAACTATGGTCATTTTACACCTTGTTAAAAACCATTTCTTTTTTTAAATTTAGTATTTTCTGTTTCAACTGCTGCGCCGATTTCTTAATATCATCTGCACCGCACACAGCCCTGACAACAGCAATGCCGTCAGCACCGCTTTGCACGACATCCTGCACGTTATCCTGGTTTATGCCTCCAATTGCAATAACCGGAACCTTAACTCTGTTTTTTACGATGCGGATCAAGTCAACCCCGTGCGCTTCTTTCCCGGGTTTTATAGGTGTTTTAAATACAGGCCCTACTGATACGTAGTTCGCCCCTTCGCGTACGGCTTCAAGAGCCTGACCCAGAGACGACGTTGAGCAGCCTATAATTTTTCCCGGGCCCAGTATCTTTCTTGCATATTCAACGGAAATATCGTCCTGTCCCAGATGAACCCCGTCGCAGTCAATGGCAACTGCCAAATCCGGCCTGTCGTTCACGATAAAAAGAACCTTTTTTTCATGGCAGATATTTTTTAACGTTTTCCCTAGGGATATTATTTCTTTCGCGGGTAAATCGCTGTCGCGAAGCTGCACTGCATCAGCCCCGCCCTCGCAGGCCCGCTCAACCTGTTCTTCATAGCTTAAATCATCTCTTTTTAATGTTACGCAGTAAAGATTAATGTTAATATGCATTTTATGCCAGCAGGCTTTTTTCTATGTTATATATCTGGAAACGGATTTTTTTGAATTTTGATCCGGAATCCGCGGATATCAGCTTGCCGTACTCCTCAAGCACCCTTAAAGATTCCTCAACTCTTTTAAAATTCGAAATCAAAATCGACTTTATGCCGTCGCGCCTTCCTTCTTTTATTTTTCTTCCGGGATCAGACCCTGCTTTTCTTTCCTTTAACAGCATGGGGTATATATCCCTTGTCAAAATATCCAGACTGTGCCTTACCCCCCTCACTCTTTTGTAAATTCCGTCTTTCTTAACAACAAATCTTGCCGTATCCTCTATTACCCTCAAACCTTCCCTGCACCTGTTTATATTCGCGTCAATTATCCGTAAATATTTTCTCCTGTTTTTTGCCATATTATTAGAGAACCACGGAAAAAACTCCGTGGTACAAGTCCGCAGTAAATAATCTTCGCAGATTATTTACTGCCGTAAGAACTCAGAATTTTTTTAATCAAACCGGTAGTGGAATTCCCTTTAATTACAGGGAACCGAAACACCTTTTTTACTGAATCTCTTCCAACTATCTCGCCTATCTTATAATCCCCGCCTTTTACCAGAATATCCGGTTTTAACTCTTTTAATATCTCTGCGGGTGTCTGTTCGTCAAAAAAAGTGACAAAATCCACCGACTCAAGGGAAGAAAGCAGCTCAGCCCTTTTGCCCTGTGAAACCAGGGGACGCCCTGATCCTTTAAGTCTTTTTAGAGACGAATCAGAGTTAATGGCCACGACGAGCACATCCCCGTAAGATTTTGCTTTTTTAAAAAGCCTTACATGCCCGATATGCAAAAGATCAAAACATCCATTTGTGAAAACAACTGTCTTTTTCTTTTTTTTCAGATTGTTTATTATTTTCTTTAACGCTTTTCGCGAAATAATTTTTGGATTTCTACCCATCTTTAAAAAGAGTATCCTCAATCAATTTGCAGATTACGTGAATGGCAAGTATGTGGCATTCCTGGATTCTTCCCGTAACCGCGCTCGGCGCGCAAAAACACAAATCCGCGTTCTTTTTCAGCTTGCAGTCTTTGCTCCCGGTAAACCCTATTGTAACAGCTTTCAGCTTTTTTGCCTCTTCAATAGCCTGCAAAACATTCGGCGAATTCCCGCTTGTGGAAATCCCGATTACAACGTCGCCGGGCTGGGCCAAAGCCTCAACCTGCCTGCTGAAAATTTTATCAAAACTGTAGTCGTTTCCTATTGAAGTAAGAGACGACGTATTTGTGCTCAAGGCAATTGCGGGCAGCGCCATCCGGTCTTTTTCAAAACGGCAGATCATCTCTGCGGCAAAATGCTGGGCATCAGATGCCGAGCCGCCGTTGCCGAAAACAATTACTTTCCTGCAGGAGTTATATGCTTCAATTATTTTATTCGATATTTTCTCCAAGACCGCAACCTGGTCTTCGGATAAAAGCTTTTCCTTTGCTTCTATGCTCTCCCTGATGATTCCCTTAATTTTATCTTTCATTCCCGTTTCCCCGTTTATTTACTTGCCCCGAAAAGGTGTTTTGACAGAAAATCTGTGCAGGCGTTTCCTTTCTGGAATTGTTCGTTTTTCACAATTTTTTTATGCAGCGACACGGTGGTTTTTATGCCTTCTATGACAACCTGGTCCAACGCCCTGTTCATCCTGCTAATAGCTTCTTTCCTGTTGCAGCCGCCCGTAATTACTTTTGCTATCAGGCTGTCGTAAAAACTGGGTATCGTATACCCGGAATAAAGATGGGTTTCAACTCTCACTCCCGGTCCGCCGGGGGCTATAAATTGATTTACTTTGCCCGGACAAGGTATAAAATCCTTATCAGGGTCTTCAGCATTTATCCTGCATTCGATCGCATGCCCGTTTATTTTTATATCATCTGAATCATAATTCAGCCTGTCTCCAGCCGCAAGCTTAATCTGTTCCTTTACAAGGTCTATGCCTGTTATCATTTCCGTAACAGGATGTTCCACCTGAATTCGCGTGTTCATCTCCATAAAATAGAAATTACCTCTTTTATCCACAAGAAACTCAACAGTGCCTACGGTATAGTACTTTACGGCTTCTGCTGCGTGGCGCGCGGCTCTTCCCATTTTTTTGCGCAATGAAGGCCCTATAAACGGAGACGGGCTTTCCTCAACCAGCTTCTGGTGCCTTCTCTGGATCGAACAATCCCTTTCCGGCAGATAAACAACCTTGCCTCTCTTGTCTCCCATAATCTGAAACTCTATGTGGCGCGGCTCCTCAATGTACTTTTCAAAATATATGCTTTCGTTATCAAAAGCAGACTTTGCCTCAGACTGCGCCATGGCAATCGCATTTTTGAGCGCATCCTCGGATGCCACAATCCTCATGCCCTTTCCGCCTCCGCCGGCAGAAGCCTTGACCATCAGGGGATATCCTATTTTTCTTGCTGCCTTGAAAAGCTTCGGGTCATCCAGGGAAACAGGCCCGTCAGAGCCCGGGATAACAGGCACGTCCGCTTTCTGCATAATCCTGCGCGCGGTGATTTTATCTCCCATTTTTTCTATGGATTCCTTGCTTGGACCTATGAAAGTTATGCCGCACGAATCGCATACATCCGCAAAATAGGTATTTTCCGCCAAAAACCCGTAACCGGGATGAATAGCATCCGCTCCTGAAATTTCTGCGGCTGAAATTATGCTCGGAATATTAAGATAACTTTCTACCGCAGGCCCGGGTCCTATGCAAACAGACTGGTCAGCCAGCTTAACGTGCAGGCAATCCTTGTCAGTCTCGGAATGCACCGCAACCGTTTCTATGCCCAGCTCTTTGCAGGCGTGTATAACCCTGCATGCTATCTCTCCTCGATTTGCAATTAATATTTTTTTAAACATGGTTTACCTCGCACTTTAAGGCAATAATTTTTTATAATCCGTTCTCTATATTATTTTACGTCAGCAGGGTCGGTTAGGAAAAGCTCCTGTCCGAACTCTACGGGCTGGCCGTCTTTTACCAGAACCTTAACGATTTTTCCTTTAACGTTTGATGTAACGTTTTTCATAACCTTCATCGCTTCTATTATCCCTATTTTCTGACCCGGGGAAACATGATTGCCCTCTATTACAAAAGGAGGCCGGTCGTTGGAGTCTGAGTGGTAAAAAGTCCCGACCATCGGAGATTTTATTGCCACCATCGATTTTTCTTTTTTTCCGTTTCCCTTTTTCGGCTCTGTTAATACGCTCGCCTGGCTGTTGGTGAAAGCGCTCTCGTTTCTTCTAAAATAGATCTTTGACTCACCGGACTCAAAACTCAGCTCTTCAATGTCCGTGCCTTTCAATGAATCTAAAAATTTCTTTAATTCTTTTGGTTCCATAATTACCTCTCAGAATTACACGGATTCAATATCACGGAAAACACGGATATCTGCGTAAATCCGTTTTATTCCGTGTATATCCGTGTTTTACGCCCGTTCCACGTACTCCCCTGTTCTTGTGTCAACTTTTATTTTATCCCCTTCCTTGATGAACAACGGGACCTGTACTTCTGCCCCTGTTTCGAGCGTTGCGGGTTTTAATGTATTGGAAACCGTATCCCCCTTAACTCCCGGAACCGTGCTTACAACCTTCAACGCAACGGAAACCGGCAGCTCTATATCAACGAGCTCGCCTTCCAGATATACGGCATAAACCTCCAGATTCTCTGTCAGAAACTGGGTAGCATTCCCGAGTTTTTCCTTGGGAAAAGAAACCTGGTCATAAGTTTCCATATCCATAAAATGATAGTCGTTTGCATCCACGTAAAGGAACTGCTTCTTTCGTTTTCTTACTTCCACTTCCTGAAATTTTTCTCCTGATTTGAAAGTGCGTTCTATTGTGCTCCCGGTACGCAGATTCTTCAGCTTTGTCCTCATCATAGCGCCGCCTTTTCCCGGCTTATGATGCTGAAACCATACTATAGTGTACGGTTGTCCGTCAACCAAAATATTTACTCCGTTTTTAAAGTCGTTAGTAAAAATCATCTTGTTAGCACCCTGTATCCTTTCTTTGTAATTAAAACCACGTCTTCTATCCTGACACCGAACTTTCCGGGCAGATAAACTCCCGGTTCTACTGTCAGAACCATCCCCGGTTTTAAAACAGTTTTATCTTTTTTATTTATTCTCGGAGGCTCGTGTATATCAATGCCCACTCCGTGCCCTGTTGAATGAACAAACCTCCTGCCAAAACCGCCCGAGGCGATAACATCTCTTGTAACTTTATCGATTCTGTTTGTTTTTAAGCCGACTTTTATACTTTTTATGCCCTTGTTTTGAGCCCTTTCAACAACGGCATATACTCTTTTTTGTAATTCGTTGATTTTACCTAAAAAAAATGTTCTTGTCAAGTCCGAGCAATAGCCCTTATGTACGCATCCCAGGTCCACCATGATTATATCATTCTTATCTATTTTTCTATTAGAATTTACATGGTGGGGCCATGCGCTGTTTGGCCCTGAGGCAACTATTGGCTGAAAAGAAGGTTTTGCATGGTACTTGGCAAAAAGTTCCTCTATTTTGAATGATATTTGATTTTCGGTTAATCCCGGTTTTATGTAGTTTTCAATATATTTAACCACTTTCAAGGCAATTTTACATGATTCTCCTATTTTTTCTATCTCGTCATTGCTTTTAATAATCCTTATATCAGCAATTAAGTCATTTTCTTCTTGTATTTTTAATGCTTTTTTAAATTTATCCGCAATCCTTTGATTAATATGCTCAGTGTTTATCCCCAGTGTTTTTATCTTATTTTTTTTGCAATATTTGATTAATAATTCAATTATTTTTTCATCTGAAAACACATAAGGGCCGGGCAAGAGGGATTTCAGCTGGTCTTTAAGCATTGGATTTGTAAAGCCAAAAACACCTTTTTTTGTGATAAGCAGCCAGTAGCCCTCCAGGCTTATGCCGGTCAAGTAAAACAAATCTGCCTGGCTGGTAACCAGATAAGCAGGCGCCTTCATTTTTGAAATCACTTTTCTTATTCTTTTCTGAAACATTTTCGAGCCTTTATAAACCTACGAGGTTACCCATAATAAAAAAATATTGTCATGGGCAACCTCGTGGTTTTTGGTTGTATTATACAATCTTTTTTACTGCTCTAAGGGCAAGCAAATAACTTTCCAGACCGAAGCCTGAAATCTGTCCTTTGCATGCAGGGGCAGTCAAAGATTTATGGCGGAACTCTTCCCTGCTGTATATATTCGACAGGTGCACTTCAACAACAGGTAAACTGCATGCCGTTATCGCGTCTCTTATGGCAACAGACGTGTGAGTGTATGCCGCAGGATTAATAATAATCGCCTTGCAACTTTTACGCGCCTCTCCTATTTTATCGACAATCTCTCCTTCATGGTTTGACTGAAAAAACTCCAGGGATATATCCAGCTCTTTGGAAAGCTTCGTCATCTCGCTGTTTATCGATTCAAGGGTAACCTTGCCGTAAACCTCCGGCTCGCGCTCTCCCAATAAATTCAAGTTTGGCCCGTTAATTACCAGTACTTTTGTCATTTTATTACCTCTTTCAGTTTTTTCGGTTCAACTCCCTTATGCACAAAAACTTTCCCTATTTTGATCGGGAGCACAAACCTGAGCTTTTTTCCCAAAACCTTTTTATCCTTATATATCGCGGAAAGGATTTTTTTCAACGGAAGCTTTTTCTTAAGAGCCGTCGGAAGGCCGGTCACAGATATAAGCTTTTTTATCTCATTGATAGAGGATTTTCCCAGCAGCCCTATCCTGCCTGCCAGAGCCGCGGCTATGCTCATTCCTATTGCCACTGCCTCGCCGTGCGAATAACCCTTAAACCCTGTCAAAGCCTCAATTGCATGGCCGTAGGTGTGCCCGAAATTCAATATCTCCCTTATGCCTTTTGTCTCTTTCTCGTCCTGCTCAACAACCCAGGCTTTGATTTTACAGCATTTTGCGATTATCTTCTCATAAACCGGAGTTTTTATATCGTATATGTTATCAACGTTTTTCGTAAGGAACCTGAAAAAACCCGCATCTTTTATTATGCCGTATTTTATAACCTCTGCCATCCCGTTTCGCAGCTCTTTTTTCGGCAGGGTCTTCAGTGTCGAGATATCTATCCAGACAAGCTTCGGCTGGTAAAAAGCTCCCACAAGATTTTTTCCCTGGGGAAGATCAACCCCGGTCTTACCTCCAACGGAAGAATCCACCATTGCAAGAAGCGTTGTAGGAACCTGCACAAACGGCACCCCTCTTAAATACGTTGCCGCAAAAAAACCCGCGATGTCACCTATAACTCCCCCTCCAAGAGAAACAACAAGAGACTTTCTGTCAATGCCGTATTTTACAGCCGCAGAATAAAGTTTCTTTACTGTATCCAGGTTTTTATATCTTTCACCGTCGGGTATCAGGGATAAATTAACTTCAAATCCTGCTTTCTTAAGGCTCAGGGCAAGTTTTGAATAGTACAGCTTCTTTATCTTCGGGTTGGTTACCACTAATGCTTTTTTTGTGAAACTCTGCTTCTTAAGATAAGAACCTATATTCCCTATTTTGGACCCGACAAATATCGGATATGACCTTTTGGCTAATTTGACTTTAATTTTCCGCACTATGCATACCTTTTCCAGTATAAATTTTAAATATTAT
>JAFGIL010000073.1 GCA_016929635.1 Endomicrobiales bacterium | reverse complement strand
TATTGTATTTTAATTGATTTTTAAACGATGAAATATTATCAAAACCTGCTGCACACTACCTGTTTGTAATAATATTATAATGGATTTGCTAGATATTTCAATACTTTTTTATAAAAATACAACACCGGATGTTAGCCTTGGCAAACACCCGGTGTTGTATTCACTTCTTTTTAAATTAAATGCTACTTGACCTTGCTGCAAATCTCATCAACTATCTTATCAATATCAATTATCCTTGATTCTTCCTTTTTCTCCCACCTTGCTTTCAGCTCAAGCTTATTATCCTTCAGGTTTTTATCGCTGACCGTTATCCTGTAAGGTATGCCTATTAAATCAGCATCCTTGAACTTGATTCCTGCCCTCTCGTCCCTGTCATCCAGTAATACATCAATCCCCTTTTTGGACAGCTCATCATAAATCTGTTCGCTTACCTTTTTGGTTTGCTCATCCTGCCAGTTTATGGGTATAACTACTACATGAAAAGGAGCTAAAGGCAGAGGCCATATAACCCCGTTTTCATCATGAGACTGCTCAATTGTTGCAGCAACAATCCTTGAAACCCCTATCCCATAGCATCCCATAACCATCAGCTGTTCCTTCCCGCCCTTATCAAGATATGTTGCTTTCATCGATTTGGAGTATTTCAAACCAAGCTTGAAAGTGTGCCCGACTTCGATTCCCCTGGAAAAATTCAAGTCTTTTCCGCACCTCGGGCATTTATCCCCTCTTTTAACTTTTCTTAAATCCGTGACTTTTGCTGGTTTGTAATCCCTGTTGATGTTGATGTTAGCCAAATGATAATCTTTCTTGTTAGCCCCGGAAATTGCATTAATCATCCCTTCGGCGGAATAATCCGCGATAATTTTAATATTTTTGTCTTTTAATTTCACAGGACCTGCAAATCCTAAAGGTGCGCCGGTAGCTTTTTCGATTGTCTTCTCGTCTGCCAAAGCAAGGATCGAACAATTGAGGGCTGACTGAAGTTTATGTTCATTCAACTCATAATCACCGCGTACAAGCGCTACAACAGGTTCATTGTCCGCCTGATAAATCAGAGTCTTTATAAAATTTTTAGGCGATGCTTTCAGGAATTTCCCCACTTCTTCAACAGTACGCATATTTGGTGTGTGTTTTTCTTCAAGAGGTTTCTCTGTCCCCTGTCCCCTCTCCCCTGCACCCTGTTTAACTTCTGCTTTCTCTGTATTCGCGCCGTACCCGCACTCACACGATACTATTTCTTCCTCTCCTGTATCAGCCAGGACCATAAACTCGTGTGAAAATGAGCCCCCTATCGCACCGGTTGCGGCTTCAACTTCTCTATATTTAAATCCACATCTTTCACAAATTTTCTTGTAAGCGTTAAAAACTTTCTGGTAATATTGCTCTGCGTCCTTCTCATCAGGATGAAAGGAGTATGCGTCTTTCATGTAAAACTCGCGAGCCCTCATAACTCCAAAACGCGGCCTTATCTCATCACGGAACTTAATTCCGAACTGATACAGCATTAAAGGAAGTTCCCTGTATGAGCGTATCTCTCTTCTAACGAGGTCGGTTATCACTTCTTCGTGCGTGGGGCCGAGGCAGAAATCTGAATCCTTTCTGTCTTTTAAACGGCACAGCTCTTTTCCGTAAACATCCCACCGCCCTGTTTCATCCCATAGACTTCTCGGCAGAAGAATCGGAAGCCATACCTCATTGCCACCGATTTTGCCCATCTCTTCCCTTATTATCTGTTCAACCTTTTTCAACACCTTTAATCCCAGAGGGAGCCACTCGTAAATACCTGATGCAAGCTTGCGTATCATTCCTGAACGAAACATCATCTTTGCAGAGATTATATCCGCATCAGCAGGCGCTTCTCTTAAAGTAGGAAGAAAAAACTCTGTAAGCCTCATAATCACCTCTTTTAATTGGGGACAGACACTTTATGTTTTATCTGTTTTGTATCTTTATCCAAATTGTTGATTCTCTTAATTATATTTTTACCAGTCTTTAGGTCTAATTCTTTTAGAAATTTATCAGAACCTATCGGAAGATCCCTTAATGTGTGTTTTCGGATTTTAGTAATATCTTGTTCTTCTTCCGTTCCGGTAATATATTCTCTCCATGTACTTGTAGACATATCTGCATATTCAAATAAATCTCCTAATTTTATTTTTGACTTGCTATAACCAACATGCTCACCCGCGCTTGACCATTCCCAATCCCAAGGATTTTTTGCTAATGAGGCACGAACTGGATTTCTTTCTATATATCTTGCAGCAATTATTAAATGAGAATAATCTAAAATGCAAGAATAAAATCTCCCCTGCCATAAATGGCCTGATGCATAGGATTTTTTATTAAAATACTGAGCATATCTCATATGAACAGTACTGAAAACCTTTGCTATAGAATGTTCATCACTGGGAACAGCAATAAAATGAACATGGTTATTCATAAGACAAAAAACTAGAATCGGCAAATTATATTTATTACAATACAAGTTAACAAGCGAAATATAATATTTTCTATCTGAGTCATCAATAAATATTTTTTGCTTATTATTGCCTCTCTGTGTTATATGATGGGGTAATCCAACGGCAATTAATCTTGATATTCTTGCCATATTATCCTTCTTTAAACATGAAACATACAAAACATAAAGTGTCTGTCCCCAAACTATCTTTCTATTTTTAAAATTTTGATATTCATTAAACCGCCGGGAAGTTTTACCTGCAGTTCATCGTCCACTTTATGGCCTAAAAGGCCCTGAGCCATCGGGGAATGTACCGAAATCTTATTTTCAGCAGGGTTTGCTTCCTCAACATCTACTATGGTATAAAAAAACTCGTCGTTCTCATCCAGGTCTTTTATTGTAACTTTTGCACCGATGTATATCTTATCCTTGTCTATTTTCTGGTCATCAAGCATCTTTGACCTTGCTATTTTGTCTTCAAGCTCTGCAATCCTTTTTACAAGGTGAGACATAGACTCCTTGGCAGCATGATACTCGGCGTTTTCCTTCAAGTCCCCGAGCTCCCTTGCCCTTCCTATTTCATTGGACAGCTCCGGCTTTCTTTTTTTGAGTTTTTCCAGTTCTGCTAGCAGCTTGTTGTATCCGTCCCGTGTTAAATATATACTTTTTGCCATGATTACCTCGCTACACTTTTTATCATTCTAACCATTGTTTTTACCCAGTCTTTCGGTTTTACCTTGCCAATGGGTTTCCCCTTCTTAAAAAATAACCCTGTATCATTTCCTCCTGCAATACCCAGATCAGCATCTTTTGCCTCTCCGGGCCCATTCACAACACACCCCATAACTGCAATCTTTAACGGCTTATCTTTATATCTTCTTGAAACTTTTACATTTTTCAGCGCGTTCTCAATTTCGCCCGTAACTTTAATAATATCTATTTTGCATCTCGAACAAGTAGGGCAGGAAATCAAATCAATACCCGTGGAACGCAAACCTAAAGCCTGTAAAATCTGATATGCCACATAGACTTCCTCAACCGGATTTGATGTCAGTGAAACTCTTATTGTATCCCCCAAACCTTCATTAAGAATGGCGCCTATACCTACGGATGATTTTATAGTCCCCCTGAACAACGTTCCTGACTCCGTTATGCCAAGATGCAAAGGATACTTCCTTTTGGTTGCGAACAACTTATAAGATTCAATTGTTGTCGGGACATCAGAAGCTTTTATCGAAACTACTATATCATAAAAGTTCAGGGATTCCAGGATCTTTACGTGCTCCAGCGCTGCCTTAACCAACGAGCCGGCTCTGTCCTTAATGTTACTAAAATTATGGAACTCTTTCAATGAACCGGAATTTACGCCTATCCTGATAGGTATCTTTGCTTTTTTTGCGGCATTAACTACAGCTTTGACCCGTTCTTTTGACCCTATGTTTCCGGGATTTATCCTGATTTTATCTGCACCCTGGTTGATAGATTCAAGAGCAAGCTTATAATCAAAATGTATGTCTGCAACAAGCGGTATATTAATTCTACTTTTTATCTCTCTAATCTTCCTGGCAGATTCCAAATCAGGCACAGCAACACGCACAATCTCGCATCCGGCTTTTTCCAATTCCTTTATTTGCCTTACAGTAGACTTAACATTGCGTGTGTCCGTATTAGTCATTGACTGCACTCTAATCGGAGAACCTCCTCCAATCAGGACAGAACCAATCTTTTCATTTTTCGTCTGCCAGCGCTTATACATAACCCTCTGCACACCCCCGCGGTGTGAAATTGGTTGATTTTTCAACATATTTTTAACTGAAATTGCTGAATTCTTGTTATCTTGTAAAATCGTTGTATGTTGCAATTATAAATATAAAAATTATTATTGTCAGACCTATAAGGTTTGCAGTCTGTATGACTTTCTTATTTAAAGGACGCCTGAAAATACCTTCAATTAAAGCTAAAAATATATGGCCTCCGTCCAGAATAGGTATCGGAAGCAGATTAAAAAGTCCAAGTGCAACGGATATAACTCCTAATAAATGCAAGAGGTCCTGGAGACCGCTTTTTGCAGCTTTAGCAAGATACTTTATAACACCAACAGGCCCTGCAACGTCCGGTTTCTCCCAGTTTATCAATTTCTTCCAAAGATATTCCAGTGTAAAAACCGACTGGAATACAACCATCCTGACACTTATATCAAAAGCACTTATAAAACCAACCGGCTCATTCTCCGTTAACGGCGCAATTCCGATTAGACCGACACCCTGTGCTTTATCAATTTTCGGAGATATAGCAAACTCTAATACTTGCTCATCGTCACGTAGAACTTTAATATTCAGCTCTTCTTCAGGATGATTATGAATATAGCCTGCTATCTGCAGCCAATCCTTGATTTCAACATTATTAATCTTGGTTATCTTATCACCCGCTTTTAATCCGGCTTTTTCTGCAGGGTATCCTGCAACTGTTTCTCCTATCACAGGCATATTTGATGGTTTTGCCAAGCCCCAGGTATAAATTACAAATACAAAGATTAAAACTGCTAAAACATAGTTCATAAAAGGGCCAAAAAAAGCTATAGAAAGCCTTTTATACCATTCCTGGGAGTAAAATTCATCCGGAGAACCCGTTGAGGAATCTATGTCCTCACCCGGAAGTTTAACCATTCCGCCTAAAGGTATAGCACATATAGAGTACCTGGTTTCATTTTTCGTAAATCCCACAATCTCAGGACCAAATCCAAAAGCAAACTTTTCCACCTTCAGTTTAAACTTTTTTGCCATTATAAAATGGCCTAGTTCGTGAATGAAAACCAGGATACCTGCGCTAAACACCGTAAAAATAATCTGCAGCACCGTTATCTGATATCCAAAAATATTTATCATACATCCTCCTGTTCATTAACACAGCAATCCAGCATCTTTTTTTGCCTGCATGTCTACCTGCAAAATCTGTTTAAGTGTTGGATTCTTTATGCTTCTGTGTTTCGACATAACTTTATCAATAATACTTGCTATTTTTGTGAATTTAATCTTCTTATTTAAAAATAAACCTACAGCAATCTCGTTTGCAGCATTCATTACGACCGGCATGGTCCCGCCTGCCCTGCCTGCTTCAAGTGCAAGCTTTAGGCACCTGAATTTATTGAAGTCAGGTTTATAGAACTCAAGCTTCTCCACGTCGGTTAAATTCAGCTTTTTTAAATTTGAAACATATCTTTGCGGATACGTCAGGGCGTATTGAATCGGCAGCTCCATGTTAGGATGTGACATCTGTGCAAGAGTGGAGCCGTCAACAAACTCAACCATTGAATGAACGATTGATTGTGGATGAATAACAATATCTATCTTATCCATTGGCACATTAAAAAGATGATGGGCCTCAATCGCTTCAAGCCCCTTATTCATAAGCGTTGCTGAATCTATTGTTATTTTTGGCCCCATCTTCCACGTCGGGTGATCCAGGGCTTGTGTTACATTTATAGTGGAATGTTTCCTGTTGTAGTTGTAAAAAGGACCGCCTGACGCTGTGAGAATTATGCGCTTAATTTTTTTAAGCCCTTCATCCTTCAAACACTGGAAAATTGCTGAATGTTCGCTGTCAACAGGAAGTATTTTTACATCATGTTTTCTTGCCTCGGCCATTATAAGCTTGCCTGCGATAACCAAGGATTCCTTGTTAGCCAAAGCAATGTCTTTTCCGGTTCTTATAGCGGAAATTAAAGGTTCTAATCCAACCGATCCCACAACAGCAGATAACAGAATATCAGAATTATATTTTGATAGTTCTACTAATCCTTCCAATCCATCTGTTACTCTGGTTTTCAGCTTATTCTTTCTGCACCAATCCTTAAGTTCAATTCCGGCATCTTTACTCAAAATAGCGGCTATTTCCGGATGGAACTCTTTTATCTGGGATTTCAACTTAGGCAGGTTTGAATTAGCAGAAAGTCCTACAACTTTAAAATCCTTTTTTAACTTTCTTATTACTTTGAAAGTCTGACGCCCTATTGAACCAGTTGAACCAAGTATTGTAATCCGCTTCATTTTTCATAGCGTTTTTAACCGCTTGGGTTAAAACGAGCTTATTTGAATATTGTTAGATAATAATAAAAAATTGGTGCAGCAAAAAGAAAAGAATCAAAACGATCCAACATCCCACCGTGTCCGGGTAAAATGTTGGCAGAATCTTTTACCCCAACGTCTCTTTTTATCAATGATTCCGACAAATCAGAGAATTGGGCTACTATTGCCACAGTAAAACCAATCACCAGCGTTTCAAGTAAGGTAAATACATTTTTTAAATATACCAGATATCCAATAAAAGAAAAAATTACAGCAAAAAAAACAGCGCCTATCAATCCCTCTATTGTTTTCTTGGGACTTACATACTGCGATAAATGACGTTTGCCGAATTTAACGCCTACTATATAGGCACCTGTGTCTAAAATCCATATTATAATGAACAAATACGAAATGTAAGCTATTCCGAAAGGCATCAAACTTCTTATTAAAATAAGATGCCCCAATGTCCATGGAATAAAAAAAGCCCCGAAAAAAGTTGTTGACAGGCTTTCAATCGTTTTATCGTGTTTTTTTCTTGTTATCTCCCTTAAAATAATAGGAATCAGCATTATTGTCAGTATAAAAGCTGTACCTTGATTTTCTAAATGTGGAGCAAAAGTAGTGGAATTAATATATATCGACAAAAACAAAATTATACCGACTATCGTGCCTATAACCGGCTGAGTTTTGTAACCTCCGTAAGATACCAGAAAAAAATACTCTTTAAGAGAAAGAAAGATTACTCCTAAAATCAAAATAAAAAAAGGAATCCCGCCCCAGTAAATGGATAAAATTACCAGTGGAATTCCAATAATTGCTGTTATTAAACGAGGTAATAGCATAAACTCAAATTCCCAGTGACAAATGACAAATGAACTGAAGGATTAACCGGGATTTTGTCATTTGTAATTTATAATTAGTTATTAAACTCCTCCGAATCTTCGCTCTCTTTTTTGAAAATCTGCGATAGCCTCATATAGATTCTCAGGTTTAAAATCCGGCCAAAGAACAGGTGTCACATACAACTCACTATAAGCACACTGCCAAAGCAGAAAATTCGATAAACGCATTTCTCCTGATGTTCTTATAATTAGGTCAGGGTCAGGCAGTCCTGATGTATCCAGATAACTCTCAAATGTTTTTTGGTCAACTTTATTCTTCCTTGATTCTAATATTCTAGTAATAGCATTCATTATTTCCTGCCTGCTCCCGTAATTTAGCGCCAGGTTCAGGACTAACCCTGTATTACTTTTTGTTTTTTGCATAACTTTAACTAACTCTTTATGCGGGGTTTTAGGTAACTTTGAAATGTCTCCAATAGTCCTTAATTGAATGTTATTATCCATCATCCTTTCAAACTCTATTTTCAAATAATTCTGCAAAAGGGTCATCAAAGCGCCTATTTCGGTCTTAGGACGAATCCAGTTTTCTGTTGAGAAAGCATATAGCGTTAAAACCTCTATTTTCAGCTGCACGCATGTCTCTACAATTTTCTGAACTGACTTCATCCCGGCCCTATGCCCAAAAACTCTCGGAAGGTTCTTTTTTTTTGCCCAACGGCCGTTTCCGTCCATAATAATTGCTATATGCTTCGGCAGTTTTGAAAGATCAATCTTCTCTAACAATAACATATTTTAAACTTCCATTATCTCTTTTTCTTTAAGATTTAATATTTCATCGATCTTTTTTACATAATTATCCGTTACTTTCTGCAGTTCGGCTTCAGCCTTTCTTTTATCATCTTCGCTGATTTTTTTGTCTTTTTCCGCCTTTTTAATACTATCGGCAATCTGTCTTCTCTCGTTTCTGATTGAAACCCTAAAGTCTTCTGCTATTTTATGCACTACTTTCGTGAGTTCTTTTCTCCTTTCTTCTGTCAAAGATGGGATAGAAAGACGGATAACCTTTCCATCATTTCTGGGAGTCAGTCCCAGGTCAGATTTTAATATTGATTTTTCGATATTCTTAATCTGGGATGCGTCCCATGGACGGATTTCGATTGTCCTTGCATCAGGCACTCCAAGGCTTGCAACCTGATTTATAGGCATAACCGTTCCGTAGCTCTCGACTTTCAGGCCTTCTATCAGAGAAGCACTGGCCCTGCCTGTCCTGATAGAAGAAAATTCTGCTCTAATTTTTTCAATAGTTTTTTTCATAGGCACTTCACCTGTCGTAATTATCTGTTTCCAGACCATAAAAACCTCCAAAAATTATTATTTATCAAAAATCTAATATATTCCCATATATGAAACATAAATCAGCACAGACTTTTATTCATTTTAGTTAATGATTTTTATTAACGATTATCTGCACTAACTAATGTGCCAATATCCTGACCGGATAAAACTTTTAATAAATTTCCTGAGTTATGGAAGTTAAACACAACTATGGGTAAATTATTTTCCCTGCATAAAGAAAATGCTGAGGTGTCCATTATTTTTAAATTTTTCTGGATTGCTTCGTTAAAAGTCAGATGTTTGTATCTTTTTGCGCCTTTATTCTTTTTAGGGTCAGAATCATATACTCCGTCAACCTGGGTAGCTTTTAGGAGAACATCTGCTTTAAGTTCAGCTGCACGTAATGCAGCAGTCGTGTCTGTTGTAAAAAACGGGTTTCCTGTGCCGCCTGCAAGAATGATTACATAGTTATTCTTTAAATAATCAGCCGCTTTTTCGGTAACATACAAATCAACAACTTTTGGAATATTAATAGCTGAAAAGACATGTGACTTTAGCCCGTTCTTCTCTAATATATCCTGCAAAGCCAGGGAATTTATTACTGTTGCAATAATCCCCATGTAATCTGATTTTACCCTGTCTAAATCCTTATCCGCACCTCTCCAGATATTCCCGCCGCCCACTACAATGCCTATCTGAACCTTATTTTTTCCCAGGGCATTCTTTATTTCAGCTGCGATATTTTGAAGGTATTTTGTATTTATCCCCAAATTGCCCGAGCCGGACAGTGCTTCTCCTGATAATTTTAACAGAACTCTTTTATAATTCACAAAAACCCCTTTTTTCAAGCGTTCCGCTCACTCATCTATTCTTCGCCAACCCTAAATCTTGCAAAACGTCGAATTAAAATATTCTCGCCTATTTTTGCTATCGAGTTGGTAAGCAGGTCTTTTATCTTCTCCTTTCCGGATGTATCGCGGATATACGGCTGGTCCAGCAGGCAAACCTGGGTATAGAACTTCTCCAGCTTGCCTACAACAATCTTGTCTATAACCTTGTCGGGTTTCCCTTCGTCTTTTAGTTGTTTTTTGTATATTTCTTTTTCCTTCTCTATAACTTCTTCGGGAATATCTTCTCTTTTGATGTATAAAGGATTTGCCGCTGCGATCTGCATGCTCAATTCCTTGCACAGATTTTTAAAATCGTCCGTCCTTGCAACAAAATCCGTCTCACAGTTCAACTCCAGCAGTACTCCCAATTTTCCTCCGGCATGTATATAAGATGATATTAATCCTTCTTTTGCCGTTCTCGCAGCTTTCTTTACTGCGGTTGCAATGCCTTTTTCTCTTAATAACTGCACTGCCTTATCAATATCATCACTTGATTCAACAAGTGCTTTTTTGCAATCCATCATACCAGCACCGGTCATTGATCTTAACTTTTGAATTAACTCAGTCGTAGGACTCATCCCAAAAAACCTCCCTAATTAGTATATTTAAACTCATCCCTCTGATTCAACAGGACTTGGTTTAACTTCTTCTTCTGTACTTCCGCTTTCATTCAACTCTATATTTTTATCTATATCATCAGCAGGAACTCCCGTCATTTCCACTTCTTCCTGTGCTTCGGTTTCTTTGCCTCTTCCGCTTAAATTGTTCCCTTCTATAACAGCATCCGCAATAATTGAACAGAATAGTTTAACCGCACGTATGGCATCATCATTACCGGGTACCGGATAATCAACCTGTTCAGGATTACAATTAGTATCACAAATTGCTACAACAGGTATCTTTAGCTTTCTTGCTTCTGCTACAGCCGTAGATTCTTTGGACGGGTCGACTACGTAAAGAAGCCCCGGCAACTCCTGCATGTCTTTTATGCCTTCCAAGGACTTTTCCATACGCAATCTTTCCTTTTCAAGCTTCGAGGTTTCCTTTTTTGACATCAGTTTAAAGATGCCGTCATCCTTCATTTTATTTAATTCGTGCAGTCTATTGATTGACCTTTTTATAGTCTCGAAATTAGTTAGAGTGCCTCCAAGCCATCGCTCACATACAAAGAATGAGCCGCAACGCTGAGCTTCTTCCTTAATAGGCAAAACAGCCTGCTTTTTTGTGCCTACAAAAAGCACGGTTTTTCCCTCTGCCACAGAATCCCTGATAATCTTGTAAACCCTCTTTAACTCCTTAACTGTCTTCTGCAGATCAATAATGTGAATTTTGTTCCTGCTTCCAAAAATGTATTTTGCCATTTTTGGATTCCAACGCCTGGTTTGGTGTCCAAAGTGGACACCGGCTTCAAGCAAAGCCTTCATCGAAATGTTAGCCATAAAAACAATCCTCCGTAGTTTAGTTTTTTATCCCAATTTTGAAAATTGAGACCGACTTTAGTCGCCTCCACTCCAATCGTCTTCTTTTCAGCCCATGGCAACAGTCCAAGGGACTCTGAAAAGAATCTTGAAGTGTGTGTATTCATATATATAATTTCCGCTTATTTTACCAATATTTTAAAATATAATCAAGATACTTTGCTAATTTTGTTTGAATAATCAAGCTTAATTTCTTTTATGCTCTTTGTAGGACATTTAGCAAAACACAACCCGCAATTATTACAATTGTCATACTTCATCCTGGCCAAATTGTTTTCCAGGACTATGTCCTTTTCCGGACATACCTTAACGCATAATCCACACCCTATGCAACCAACCGAACAAATCTTTCTGACAATAGCACCCTTATCGTTGGATTGACAAAGTATATGAAACTTAAACTTGCAGGGAACAAGATTGATTATCTTCTTCGGGCATACCGACACACAAATCCCGCATCCTGTACATTTATTCCAGTCTATTTTCGGAACATCCCCGGGTTTTTCCTGTATAATAGCTCCAAAAGGGCATGCTTTGGCGCAGCTTCCCAAACCAAGGCATCCCGAGGAACATTCCTTGCTTCCTCCGAATACTGCCGCAGCAATATTACAGTCCTTTATTCCCTGGTAATCCATTTTATCTTTGCAATTGCTTCCGCCGTTACATAAAATTATGGCTACTTTTCTGTCTGTTTCTGCAACTTCCTTGCCCAGAATCCTGGCTATCTCACTATTTACTTCTTTTGACGCAACCGTACATTTTCCGGGCTCCGCTTCCCCATTTATTAATGCTGCCGCATACCCACTACAGCCCGGGTATCCGCAGGCACCGCAGTTTACACCCGGCAGAAGCCCTATTATTTCTTCTTCTTTGGGATTTAGTTTAACAGCAAATTTTTTTGCAGCTATACCCAAACCTATCCCAAACAGCAGGCCAACGCCGCCAAGAAATAAAATACTGTTGAAAATTATCGAATCCATAATCATATTTTTTTAATGTATCCCGAACATCCCGCTGAACCCCATAAAAGCCAAAGACATTAATGCAGCAGTAAAAAATACAAGCGGATACCCTGCTATAAACTTTGGTATGGGCGCAAGATTTAATCTCATCCTGAGTCCTGTAAAAAGTATTATAGATAATCCAAAACCTGAAGCTACGCCTAATGCATGAAAAATCGACTCCAGAAACCCATAGTTATAATTTATATTCAACAATGACAGGCCGAATATCGCACAATTTGTAGTAATCAGAGGCAAATATATGCCGAGAGCACGGTACAATCCGGGTATATTTTTCTTCATAAAAAGCTCCACAAGCTGGACAAGCGAGGCAATTACAAGTATGAAGGAAATTGTCCTCAAAAAAGTCAGATTCAAAGGTTCCAAAACATAGTGGTACAGAGGCCACGTTGCAGCCGTAGCCAGCGTCATCACAAAAGCAACTGCCAGGCTCATCCCTATGGAAGATCCCATTTTTTCAGAAACGCCGAAAAACGCACATAAACCCAGAAATCTCATCAGGATTATGTTATTAATCAATAACGCTGCAAAAAATACAGAAAAAAGCTGAATTAAATCCATAAATTTATTCCCTACTTAATTTGTCCAAGAGCTTCACATTCACCCTCTTTAGATGAATGGCACATCTGCCTCAACCCGCAACTAGCGCACGGGCTGGATACAGAGCCTTTTGATTTCCTTAAAGCGTTCCAGACAGCAATTAAAACTCCTATTCCTATAAAAGCACCCGGAGGAAGTATCAACAACGTTGCCGGATTGGAAATTCCGATTTTAACATTAAATACTGTTCCTGCACCTAAAATTTCCCTAATGATTCCAAGCAGAACTATTGCCAGGGTAAATCCGACACCCATTCCAAGACCGTCCAGAATTGAGGCCAGCAGAGTATTGCGATAAGCAAAAGCCTCGGCACGCCCCAGTATTACGCAGTTTACAACTATCAGAGGCACAAACACTCCCAGGTTTTCGCTTAACTGCGGGAAATATGCCTGCATTGTATAATCGGTTATGGTAACAAACGTAGCTATAATAACGATAAAAATCGGGATTCTTATCTCTGTAGGAATAAGTTTTCTCAATAAAGACACCAGTATGTTCGAGCATAATAAAACGAAAGTTGCAGCAACACCCATACCGAAAGCGTCGGTTGCGGTAGAAGAGCAGGCCAATACAGGGCAAAGCCCTATCATTAATATGAGAATAGGATTTTCCTTAACAATACCATTAAGAAATATATCACGCCATTTTTGCATTTTTCACCTTCAATATCTTAGTCTTTTTCATCAGCTTCAGAGTCCGGTTCAGCAGATTTCTTTGCCTTAATGTTTTTTTGTATTGCCTGCTGTGCCCCTTTTGCAACAGCTCTTGAAGAAATCGTTGCGCCGGTTATAGCGTCAATCTCGCCATCCGTGCTCTCTCTTCTTAGGAAAACACCGGCTAGATTTTTATTCTTAAACTGCCCCAGAAAATCGCTTTTAGAAACCTGGGAGCCGAGGCCCGGCGTTTCTGACTGCTTCACTATTTTTATCATTGTTATCCTGTCTTCATTGTCGATACCAACCAGCATCTCGATATTACCCGCATATCCCTTAGGGCTTACTGATATAATCCTTCCGACTTCGTTTTTATCTCCGTCATATCCGACTTTTACAGTCCCCTCATCTATATCTTCAAAGCTCTCGGCCAGAGGCAGTATTTCTTTTTGTAACTTATAAACTTTCTCTTTTTTTACCTCAAGAATCCTGTCAGCGGTCTGCAAATAAACGAGCGACAAGCTTGTTGCAGACAAAACCGTTACTATTAACAAAATTAATCCTAATTTAATTATCTTCATATCCTTTTAATACCTGTTCTTTTATCCAATTGAATTGTTATCAGGATAGAATAAAAACAGAGGAAAATTTTAACCTTTTTTTACTCCAAAAGGTTTGGGTATGGTATACTTGTCTATTAAAGGAACTGTCATGTTCATTATCAGTATTGAAAAGCAGACTCCTTCCGGAAACCCGCCTTTTAATCTTATTAATACCGTTAGAATACCGCAACCTAATCCAAAAATAAACTTGCCTTGCTTGGACATCGGAGTTGTAACCGGGTCTGTAGCCATAAAAAATGCTCCCAGCATTAATCCGCCGCTGAAAACATGAAATAAAACATCCTGTCCGAAAGCCAAAATACCTATTATAAACGTTATTATATATGTAAATGGGGTTATTGCAAAAATATGCTCTCTTTTTATTAAAAATATACCGCCCAGAATTAAAGCAAGGGCGGAAGTTTCGCCTAGAGAGCCGGAACAGTTCCCCAGAAATAAATCAAAATACGACGGTATTACTTCCTGAAGCCCCAGCTTTTTTATTGCCAAAGGAGTAGCGGTTGAAACTGCGTCAAAAGGAGTAACCCAGGTTGTCATCGCCTGCGGCCATGAAACCTGCAAAAACGCCCTTCCGACCAATGCCGGATTAAAAGGATTGTGCCCAAGCCCTCCGAAAACCTGCTTGCCTAAAATAACCGAAACCATAGAACCTATTATTATCATCCACCATGGAATAGTGGGAGGCAAAGTCAAGGCCAGCAATATCCCTGTTAATGCAGCGCTTAGATCGTTAATTCTTATCGGCTGCTTATTTACTTTTTGCCATATATATTCAAAAAATACAGATGAAGCTGTAGCAATAAATAATACTTTGAAGGCATACAACCTGAAAAAATATAAAGAGGCAATAACAGCGGGTATTAAAGCGATTAAAACCTCCCCCATTACCTTCTGAATGTTTATCGGAGCATGTACATGTGGCGAAGTCGCGACTATTAAATTATTATCAGGCTTTTTTTCATTCATATTTTTACAAGTTGTTACTTTTTATTTATTTGTGTTTTTGCCCATTTTATCTGCTGGACAATAGGCCTTTGTGCCGGGCATGTATATGCACAACAACCGCACTCGATACAATCCAAGGGATGAAACGCCTTTGCCTCATCAATACGACCGTTCTCAATATATATGCTTAATGCATTTGGAAATAATTCCATAGGACAAACCCTGATACATTTACCGCAGCGGAAACAATCAAAATATTGCCGGTCAATTATATCGTTCTTTGTAAAAAATAAAATACCCGAGGTCCCCTTTAAAACAGGCACATCCAGAGACGTCTGCGCAATCCCCATCATAGGCCCTCCCATAATCACCTGGGCTAAATCCTTGGTTGTTCCACCGCAGAACTTCGCTATGTCACTAATCAATGTTCCTACACGTACTTTGATATTTTTCGGAGTTTCAATGCCATTGCCCGCTACTGTTACAATCCTATTATATAAATTCTCACCCTCTTTCACGGCACGGTTTATCGAATATGCCGTACCAACATTATCAACAACTACGCCTACGTGCAGCGGTAAACCGCCTGATGGGACTTCCCTGTTAAGCAAAACTTTTATTAACTGTTTTTCCGCACCTTGAGGATAGTGCGTAGGAAGTACCGCCAAATCGATGTTTGGCTCATTGAATACTATTTTTTTAAAAATCTCTATCGCCGGCTGTTTATTATCTTCTATAGCAACGAACCCTTTCATTGCATCCATAATGTACATAATTATTTTTGTACCTTCTATAACTTCCTTTGAATACTCACGCATTAACCTGTCATCTGCAGTCAAAAAAGGCTCACATTCGGCGCCATTAATTATAATGTTGTTAATTATTACATCTTTGGGGGGTGATAACTTTACGTGCGTAGGGAATGCAGCTCCGCCTAATCCTACTATTCCTGCATCCTTTATTACCTGTATAAGGTCCTTGGGCGAGTATCTGTAATAATCTACATGCGTTTTCTCCGGTTTAAAGACTCTGTGCTTTCCGTCACATTCTATGACAATTGACTCTACAGGCTTACCGATAACCGGGTGTAAAAAAGCTCTTATATCTGTAACTTTTCCTGAAACAGATGAATGAATAGGCACTGAAATATGGCCGGCTGCTTCAGCTATTTTCTGATTCTCCAGAACTGTATCCCCGAGAGAAACCAAAGGTTTGGATGGTATGCCGGTATGCTGAATCAGCGGAATAACCACTTTTTCAGGTATTGGCATCTCTTCAATTGGATGGTTAGATGTATTTTTTTGATCTGGCGGGTGAACTCCACCGTAAAATGTAAATAAGTTTTTCACTCTTTTATCTCTTTCTTGAATATGACAAAAAAAATAAGCAGAATTACATATCTGCCTTTAAAGATTATATATAAAATTTAAGGTTTTGTCAAATTCAAAAAATCTTTAAAAAATGAGATGATTGATGATTTAATATCCCAGGTTTTCGGGTACCAGGACTACATAATATTCGGTGTGCCTCGGGCGCTTCCACAGGGTAACGCCAACGTTGCATATCCGCTGCGGTGAATCACAGTTCATGCATACGCCTGATGTTGTACAAGGGGTGTTCAGCTTTAACCTTTTAGCGTTTGCAGGGCTTGCTATGTTGCTAATCCTCTGCCACCCTGAATCCTCGTTCTCAACAATTTTATTGTAACCAGCAATGGCAATAACCTTTTTCGGACCAAATATCATTCCTGAAACGCGATTACCAACACCGTCACAGAAAATCAGGGCACCATCCATAGTTAACGCATTCGGGCTGGACATATAAACATCCGATGTCAATGCCTGCCTTCTTATATTTAGACTTTCCTCAAGCGGGGTTCCCGGCTGATGCTGAATTATTTTCTGCCCCCTTTTCTTTAGAAGCTCTACAAGGCCCAGCTCTTTTATGGACATTGAACCGCCAACTCCTACGGAATCCTTTGAATTAATAATTTCTAATATCTTTTTATTTGCATCTTCGCGGTTTTCTGCAACAATCACCGAAAAGTTGTTCTTTTTAAGGTTTTTAGAAACTTTCTCTAAAACTGTTTTAGTGTGCCAATTAAGATTTTCATCCATCCTTTGCTCCTCCTGATAAAGTAACATCAGCAGCTATAATTTTTTCCAAGCCTTTTGAATGTTTTATCCACAAATATCCGTCACTGTCGATTTCTTTTACTTTCCCGATAATTACCCTGTCGCCCGAGTCGACTTTAACATCTTTTCCGATTAGGTTCGAGTATTTATTGTATTCTGCGCTAAATAAAGAAAAACCCTTTGAACACAACTCTTTATACACATTATGAAAATCAGAAACAATATCGGCAAGAAGCCTGGCTCTATTTACTTCATAGCCCGAAATCTTTTTTAAAGAAAGTGCCGTATCTTTTACTTCCCCGGGTATCTCGTTATTTGCGTTTATTCCTACTCCAGCAATAACCCAGTTCACACGGCCTATTTCAGCCGACATCTCTGTAAGTATCCCTACCACTTTTCTATTATCTACAACAATATCATTTGGCCATTTTATGAAAGGATCGATTTTATACTTTTTAAATACTCTGCATATTGAGATGGATATAGCAAGCGTAATCTGCGGCACTTTTTCCGGAAGTATATCGGGCCTAAGTATCAGTGAAAACCAGATACCCCCTTTCGGAGAAAACCACTTACGATTTATCCTTCCATAACCTTGGGTTTGTTCCTCACAAACGACCAGAGTCCATTCAGGTTTACCCCTGGCAGCCAGCTCTTTTGCCAGCAATTGGGTAGAATTAATTTTATCTTTATAAACGATTTCTTTCAGGTGTGCGGGATTGTGTAAATTCAGTTTTATTTCATTAGGAATTAAAAGATTAGGATTTTCTACTAAAGAATATCCGGAATTTTTATGGCCTGAAATATTATACCCCTGCTTCCTCAATCTGTTCACCTGCTTGTGTACTGCAGCCCTGGTGATTTTCAATATTTCTGCTATTTTTTCTCCGGAAATGCGCTTATTTCTTGATAGAACATTTAATATATTCATTAGTCCACTATCTCGAGGCTGATATCCAGTGAAGGGGCCGAATGGGTCAAAGCACCTATTGATATCCTGTCAATATCCAGATTCGTAAATGTTTCAATAGTCTTTAGATTTACCCCACCCGAAACCTCAATCTCGATTTTTTTCGTTTTATTTTTTCTTATTAATTCAGTTGCTTCCTGCATTGAAAGAAAAGACATATTATCCAGCATTATAATATCAGCTCCTGATTCTATTGCCTGTTGTATCTGGTAAATACTCTGACACTCAACCTCAACTTTAACATCCGGGTTATTCTGTTTAATCTTTTCTACTCCGTCTTTTATATTGCCTATAACTTTAAGATGATTATCTTTTATCATCGCCATTTCCTCAAGATTAACGCGATGGTTACACCCCCCGCCGCACCTTACAGCATATTTTTCCAGCTCTCGCAATCCCGGCAATGTTTTCCTGGTATCATATATTTTTATTTTCGTATCCTTTACCTTGTCGACAAACTGTCTTGTAATTGTTGCCACACCGGATAAATGCTGCAGAAAATTCAATAAAGTGCGCTCGCAGGAAAGTATCGAATGAGCAGCCCCTTTTATTTCAGCGATTATCTGCCCTTTGCGCACGAGCTGCCCGTCTTCACACAGTAAAAGTGTTTCCAGGGAACTATCAAACTCTTTTAAAACCTCATCAGCTATATGCATCCCGCAAATAATGCCCCTTTCTTTAACCAAAAGGTTTGCCTTTGCGATAATCTTATCAGAAAAGACACACTTAGACGTAATATCATTTTTAATAGAATCTTCTTTAAATGCCTCATGTATTAATTTTCTTATATTCTTCACCCTTACTCTCCAGAAAATATATCTCAACCAACAAGAATTATATTATACAAACAATTAAAAGTCAATGCAAAAAAGACAAGAGAGGACAATACTAATTATCAATTAGTAATTGTCCCCTCTTTATTAAAACCTTAGGAATTTAGGAATTAATCAACAAAAATGTTAATTCCCACGTTCCAGCCAACCAGATTCGTAAGATTGCTGCATCCAAGAACATCTATGGTCGCATTTTTTACAATGTTAAATCCTGCGCCGTAGAAAAATGTCGTTGTTACAGCTTTCGTATCAGCTAAGTCTACAGTCTTCCGATAAACTGTTGGGGTTCCGGTAATGTCTTTTGTGATCGTCTCAACTGTTGTATCAGTTTTAGTCTTAGTAATCGTATATGTTGAACCCATCCTTGCTTTTGCAACATCCTTGATTTTGTATTCGAAGCCTACAGGTATATTGAGTGTTGTTGTTTTAACCGCGGTTACTGTATTGCGCACCTGTGAGCCAGCAAATATTTCATTTGCGACCATTATGGCTTCTCCGTCGAGTGTGGTTTCAGCATCATTTACGGTTTGTACAATTCCTATACCCATTAACAGATCCTCATTAATATTGGTTTGTGAACCAAGAAGCAATGAGTTTGTTGTATTCTTCTCCTCATAATCAAGCGTACCAGCAAATGAGCTTATGGTTGCTGCATTATTACGCGTAACACTGTAATCTACAGTAGAATCCTTTTTAGGAGCAGTCATGTATCCAAAACTGGCAACAAGAGTAGTATTGGACGTATAATCATAATATGCAGTAGCATTTAATGCAAAGCCGGTTCCTTTTGGTTCAATTCTCTGATCTGCAGTATCTACTTGTGTATTTAGCGCAACCGGATTGGGTCCTAAGCCGCCGGTATAAGTTGTACCATATGCTGCAATTGCCAATGTTTCATCGTTATTTTGATCGTTATACAGGCTTATCGGCAAAGTTACTTCGACCGAAAGATTTTCTAAGGTCTGATGCTTTACGGCAGGTATAAGAGTCAAAGTGCTCATATTGTTAGTAATCGTATTTGAGTAACTTTCCCTATAGTCATTATTAGCATCTGCCGTGTCAGGATTATCATTGAAGAAATTTGTTCTTGTGGTTTCATTGGTTATTTTTGTAGAGGTGATTCCAAGCCCGAGATCTATTTTATCATCCAGTTCATAACCCATGCCGCCTATCAGCATTGTATTGTTAGTTACATTTTCGGCTTTACCAGTTTCGTATCGATAAGTCGTTCCTACGTTCTGGTTTGCAAGCTCATCCTGGCCGGTGCTGCCTACCAATGTTTGTGTCCAGCCCTGATTTATTGATGTAGGATCAATATTGTTAAGAGCAGTGGCCCAATCGCCATAGCTTCTTAATGTCTGAGGAGTTATTGATCCCCATGTTTCCATTATACCAACAACGTTCCCAACAGGGTTGATTTTTGTGATTCCACCGATGAGAAACTGATTTATGCTTACATTACTAAATGCAGCCTCAGCGCTTCCAGTACCATTTGACAGGTTGGATAGATTTGTATAAAGCCTTTTTCCTTCTATATCCACAATATTTGCTGGATTAGCCAATAAATCAGTGTATTCATCTTCTACTATGCCATTTAGTGCGCCTCCCATTCCTTTAAGACGAACTGATGTATTTTCAGCTGCAAAAGCTGTCATAGCAAAACATACTGCTATACTTAAAACTAATAAACGTCTCATTAAATAAACCTCCCTCTATAAAATTTGGCCTTCTTAGGCCTTAAATGCTCCCTTTTAAACCACCACCTCCTTTTCCACCCGATTTTTTGTATTATTTGTACAAATTGTATCATATTGTCCAAATATTGTCAAGTAGTTTATTTATTTTGCCATATTTTATCTTTTGTTATAAATCCAGCCTTTCATACAGGCAACAATATTGAATTTATCGTCGATTTTCCGCTTAATTACTATTTTCTACATGTAAATACAGGGTAAATTTTATAACAAAGCTATCAAAATATAAGAATATAAAAAACTACTTATTATTCTAATTCGAACCTGATTGGCAGTTTAAACCTAACAGGGATAGGTTTACCTCTTTTTAAAGCAGGTGAAAATTTTGAATGTTTTACTGCTTTTAATGCAGCCTCATCAAATCCAAATCCGGCACTCTTAATTATTCTTGTATCAACAACAAAACCGCGTTCATCAAGGTCTATTTCGACAATAACAGAAACTTCTATTCCTGATTGACGCGCCTGTTCGGGGTATTCCGGTTTTATCCAGTCTTTTACCTTCGGAAGAATATTAACTTCAAATATAGGAAGATAAATTGTAGCTTTTGAAGGCACAAGAGGCATTACCTTTTGTTCTATATACTGGGGTTCATCACTCTCTATTACATCCGGTTTAATTTCAACTTTTACCTCATCAGTTTTTTCCCGGGGAAGTTCAGCATTTATCATATCTATTTCGGAAGTAGGGATACTTAGCCTGGTAGTAACCGGCGAATATGATATTGCCGTCAATACTGTAATATGCAATAATAGCGAGAGCGCAAGGAAATTATTTTCGCTTGATTGAAATATCTGCTTTCCTTGTAACTGTAAAAGCAATTTTTTCATAATCATTGTTTTTTAACACTTCTATTATATTATGTATAAGCTTAAAATCTGTTTCTTTATCCGCACTTATAATACATTGCTCATCCTCAGGCAATACACTTATCAAGTCATTAACGTCATATCTGTCTTGTTCAAAAATAATTTCCCCACCCTTGGATACGAATAGCTCCACATTTTTTTTCTTTTTAATTTTATCGAACTGTGCAGACTGAGGCAAAGTCAGCTTGAGCTCCGGATTTTTCTGAACCGAGCTTGTCACAATCAGAAAGATAAGCAGTAAAAACGCTATATCAGCCATTGTAACAAAAGGAATTATTACATTTATCTTGTATTGCCTGGAAGCTTTCATTTTAAGTTATACTCTCTCCATCGGTTTAATTGATATTTTAATATTCCCGAGTTTTTTAATCACATCGAATATTTTGATAAAATTTCCATATTTTAAATCTTCCTGAAAGTATATTATTGCGACATTCTTTTTATTTTCCCGTGATAGCTGCATCAGTGCATTTTCCAGGCCTTCATACTCAGTCTCATTGCCTGATATGTTCAAATAGTCGTTAAATGCCTCGACTTTTATAAATTCATTCGCAGACAGCTGAACTGTCTGGGAAGATTTTTTCGGTAGTCTGAAAATTATTCCTGTTCTTTCAAAGAATATCGCAGTAACAATAAAAAATATAATAAGAAGAAATGCTATGTCGGACTGGGATGATGTCGGTATTTCGTAAGTTAATTTAAACTTGTTTTTTATTTTCATTTAATAATGTCCTTATCAAGAATCATATTTACAACTTTTTCCACATCAGCCACAAAGTTATCTATTCTATGCACAAAATAGTTATACATCGCTATCGAAGGTATGGAAACGATAAGGCCGTATGCTGTAGTGGTAAGCGCCGTGTAAATACCTCCTGCAACAAGCTGGGCCGAAACGTCGTCGGCTGCCGCTATGTTTCCAAATGCAGCAATCATTCCCGCAACAGTTCCCAAAAAACCTATCAAAGGAGCAATTGACCCTATTGTAGCTAAAATATTTAATCCCCTCCCCAGCTCATTTACTTCAATGGAGCTTGCCCTCTCTATTCTCCTTTCGAACTCTTCCGTATTTATTCCTTCGTGAAACCCTCTGCTTAAAACATCCGATATCAGATAACCCTTTGTTTCGAAAAACTCTTTCAATGACGTAAAATCCTTCCTCCTCAATAATTTCTCGAATTCAGGGAAGAACTCCTTGGTTTTAAGTTTTGCTTTATTGAAGGAATATAATTTCTCAAATATGAATCCCGCTGAAATTACTGAAAGAATCAGCAGAAACCACATCCATATCCCGCCGAGTCTGAACAACCCCCATAAAGATGTTGACGAAGAAGTTTCTGCCAGCAATAAACAGGGTATTGAGATAATAGTCAAAAATATAATGCCTTTCCTCATTTTGTAATCCTCCTTTTAAAATATAATTCTAAAATTTAACTTTAATACCTCCTATTATTATAAGCGGAAAGTTCAACGAAGCTTTTTTATTTGTATAATTATCCGTCCAGTAGTATCCGGAAACATTATCTCTGGCGCTTGCATTCATAACTTCAATATAAGACTCTGCCTCCAGCCCGAAAAATTTATGTTTATACGTACCTTTAATATCCACACGCAAATAATAGGGGAGTCTTTCATCATTATACTTATCTTTTATAGGAAGATATGTATCTGATAGCCCGGGTACTGGATAAGGGCCTAGAATTTCAGTATAAGGCCGTCCTGTATGGAACTCCCAGCTTCCGTATACGGACCACTTTTCGTTGATTATGTAGTTTAGGATAGCAGATAAAGTATGCCTCTGGTCATAGTCAGGATAGAACCACTCGCCGACTGTTATCCTGTCCCTGTTATATGGATCATAATAATCAATGTTTGAAGGATCGTAATATCCAATAGGTTTATTTATCTTTCTCTTCGTCATCGCCCATGTATATGAGACCCATCCGTCCCATTTTTCGCTTTCCTTTTTCTCCAGCATGGTTTCAAAACCGTAAGCATAACCAACCACTCCGTTCACGTAATTATCTACAGGATCTCTGGTCACTATATCCTTATAATCCTTATAGAAAATATCGCTTTTTAAACGAATTTCTTTTGTAATGTTCCTTTCAATACCAAGAATATAATGTGTCGAGTTTTCCGGCTTTAAATCAGGATTGCCGTGCTCCTTATCATATTTCTGTATCTCAATTTCATACCTGTAAAATATCCCCCAGGACATGTTAATATAGGTATCCTCGCATATCTTTTTTCTTAAACCCGCGCGGGGCGAAAAAACATCGTAAGGCGAAAGCCCTGTTGTTGCATAGCGCATACCGTAACTCAAAGTAAAATCATCCTTTACGGGCTCGTACTCGTTTTGTATGTAAAAAGCATTATAGTTATCATTACCGTCATAATCAAAATCAACCGAATCCTGGGATATATCACCTGTATAAAGCGTTCTTTCTATGTATCCTTCGGAATGGATATCCCCGGTAAAATAGAACCCCGAATAGCCTAAAGACAAAGAATTTTGCTGGTTCAAGCTGAGGTCCCAATCGCTCCTGAACTGGGTAAAATACATTTTATTTTTCTGTTTTATAGGTATTTTTGCATAATCCAGGTCCGCGAATCCTTCTGTGAAATGATAAGCAAGTGTATTTCTTGTTTTTATTTTATCGTTGATAATATATTTCCATTGCAGGCTGTTTATCAGGTTTTTATTCTCGTATCTGAAAGAGTCACCCTCTTCAACACGGCTGTCATCCGCTGCTTCTTCGCTGTTCAAAGTCCACTTCATCCCCTCGAAAGAATAAAATATATTGTAAGACAGCGAATGTTTATCATTTAGCTTGGTATAGAACTTCAGATGGGTATCGCTGAAGTACGGGAATATAACTCCCTCGCGGTCCATAAAAAGAGGTGCTATAAGGTCATAATGAGTCCTTCTGGCGCCTAAAATAAAAGATGATTCTTTAGTTAATCTTATGGGCCCATCCAGGGACAATGTAGCTTCGGCTGCAGATAAATCAAAATATCCTTTTATCTTCTCATTGTTTCCCTGCTTAATAGCGACATCAATAACTCCTGATGTAGCCATACCGTAAATCGCAGGGAATCCTCCTGTATAAAACTCCACCTTTTCAACCATTTCCGGATTGAACATACTTACAGTTCCGCCCCAAACGTACGGAAACAATATGGGAACATCATCCATAATCGCTATATTTTCCAGCGGAGTGCCTCCTCGTATGTACAGAAGCCCGCTGAACTCATTTCCCACAACGCCGGGCATGCGGGACAAACTTGCCATCGTATCATTAAAAATAGAAGTCGAGGTATTCTTGATATGTTTTTTTCTCAGCACCTGCTTTGTTCCCTCTATTTTTCTTTTTTTCTCCCTTACCACAATCTCATCAAGATAAATCTCTTTTGAATGGTTTAGGTAAATGGTCCTGTTTATCATTTTATCCTTTTTCAAATCAATCTCAAAAGACGCCATATCATATCCGTAAATAAATGCTTTTACGGTATAGGTGGAAAAAGCCAGGCCTTCAAACCTGAACCTTCCGTTATTGTCGGTATCTAAAGTTATATTGCCGGGCTCTATTCTTACGTTAGCATAGGAAACCGGCTCGTTGTTTTTCTTGTTTAACACTACTCCCTCAAAAACTCCCGAATCCTGAGAGTATAGCGGCATTGTTAAAAATAAAACAACAATTATCAGAAAACTACTTTTTAATTTCATTCCTGTTAATTTCATTCCTGGCCTTTCTTATATTCATTTCCTTTATTTCTTTAATTTTATCCCTTAAAACCGCAGCCAACTCAAAATCCAGATTATCCGCAGCTTCCCTCATCTGTCTTTCCAGTTCCCTAATCACCTGATGAATGTTTTTCTGGTTAACGTAATCAGCGCCCGATTCTTCCATCAGATTAGTTAATCCCTGTTCCTTGGTCTTATACTGAAACTCCTCTAATTCATGAACTGCCTTTACAATCGAACGCGGCGTAACTTTATTTTTTTCATTGTATTTTGCCTGTTTTTCACGGCGCCTGTTCATCTCATCCAATGCACGCCGCATGGAACCTGTGATTTTATCCGCATAGAGGATAACTTTTCCTTCTATATTCCTTGCAGCACGGCCGCAAATCTGTATCAAGGTTGTCTCAGAGCGCAAAAATCCCTCTTTGTCTGCATCCAAAACCGCAACCAGAGCTACCTCGGGTAAATCCAGCCCTTCCCTTAATAGGTTTATTCCAACCAGAACATCAAACTTTCCCAAGCGCAGATTCTTGAGTATTTCAATGCGTTTCAGGGCATCTATCTCAGAATGTAAATATTGAACCTGGAATCCTTTTTCATTCAGGTATTCAGACAAATCCTCCGCCAGTCTTTTTGTTAGAGTTGTCACGAGGACCCTTTGTTTCTTCTTTACGCATTTATCTATACGCTCCCTTAAATCGTTTATCTGGTTGTCAATTGGGCGTATTATAACTTCCGGGTCTATCAATCCTGTAGGCCTGATAACTAACTCGGCAATTTCTCCCTGGGTTTTATTTAATTCATAAGGCCCCGGGGTGGCAGATACATATATAATATGATTAACCAGGCTTTCGAATTCGTTGAATTTCAGAGGCCTGTTCCCCAGTGCCGACGGTAATCTGAACCCAAAATCAACAAGAGTCTGTTTGCGGCTTTTATCTCCTTCATACATTCCCCTAACCTGAGGTATTCCTATATGTGATTCATCAATAACCGTAAGAAAATCTCCGGATGCATCCTGACTGGCTGCATAAAAATAGTCTATTAAGCATGGGGGCCTTGATTTGGATGAACGGCCTGAAAGGTGACAGGAATAGTTTTCCACACCGTGGCAGAACCCGGTCTCGTTCATCATTTCCATATCGTACTTTGTACGCTGCTCCAGTCTTTGTGCCTCCAGCAACTTATTCTGGGATTTCAATTCTGACACGCGTTCAATCATTTCATTCTCAATGCTCTTTAATGCTTTCTCCAGCTGAGGCCTCGGGGTAACGAAATGCCTTGCGGGATATATATAAACACATTTCTTTTCTGATATTGTTTTTCCTGTCAACGGGTTAAACTCACGAATTCTTTCAACTCTATCCCCATAATACTCTATCCTTAAAGCGGTTTCCAAATATGCGGGAAATATCTCAACAGTATCTCCCTTAACCCTGAACTTTCCCCTTACAAAGCCGATGTCATTGCGTTCATAATGAATATCTACCAGTTCCCGGAGCATTACTTCCCTTGATTTAATGCGTTCCTTTTCTATGTAAACACACATGTTCTTGTATTCTTCGGGAGATCCGAGGTTATAAATGCACGAAACAGAGGCAACTATTATTACATCCCTTCTTTCCAGCAATGAGGAAGTTGCTTTCAAGCGCAACCTGTCTATATGGTCATTGATAGAAGCATCCTTTTCTATGTATGTATCGCTCTGGGGAATGTATGCTTCCGGCTGGTAATAATCATAGTAAGATATAAAATACTCAACCGCATTCTCTGGAAAAAAAGATTTAAACTCGGCATACAGCTGGGCTGCCAGAATTTTATTCGGTGAAATAACAAGGGTAGGCTTTTGTGCCTTTTCTATAAGATTTGCTATTGCAAAGGTTTTACCGGAACCTGTTACTCCTAAAAGTACCTGACTCTTTTTATCCTCTTTTATTCCCTGATAAAGCTCTTTTATGGCCAGGGGCTGATCGCCTGCAGGTTTAAAAGCTGATTTTAACTTAAATTTATTTCCCATTGCCTGTTATAAATATCCCTCTCACTTTTAATCACTTTCTCTTAGATTAAGAAAATATGTGAGAGGGTGTTTTTAATCCTTATTTTAATTTTTTTATCCACTTGCTTAATCTTTCAAACATGTCAGTAGCTGTTGGAGTGACTCTTAAAGGAGTAATCGAAACAAAACCGTTTTTAACTGCAGTTAGATCCATCCCTGACTGAAACAGCCCGGAAACTGACTTCCCGGCAAGCCAGTAGTACTTTTTTCCCCTGGGATCAAGGCGGCACTGTATTTCGTCATCATAAATCCTCTGCCCCAATGAGGTTATTTTAGTACCTTTTATTTTATAGGGTATATTTACGTTCAGATATATTTTATTGGGGAACTGGTTTTTAAATATCAACCTTGCCAGTCTTCTAGCATAACATGCTGTTGAATGGAAATTGGGCTTCTTCATATCAGAAACCGAAACCGCAAAAGACGGCACTCCAAGAAGCGCTCCTTCCCTTGCGCCTGCTACGGTTCCTGAATAAACTACATCCTGGCCTAGGTTAGGCCCTGTATTTATGCCGGATACCACTAAATCAACTTTTCGTTTTAATAAAGAAATCAAACCAAAACGCACGCAATCAGCCGGTGTGCCATTTGCCGCATATAAGTTTTTAGAGATCAGCGAAGCACGCAAAGGCTCATGCAGAGTGATTGAATGACTGACTCCGGACATATCCTGGTCCGGAACAATCGCAACAACTTTTCCTACTTTTTTCAACTCATTTATCAAAGGCCTTAATCCCGGGCCATAGATACCGTCATCGTTAGTTACAAGAATAGTTCGTCTCATTGTATTTCCTTATAATTAATTAAATGATTTTACCAAATTATTTAGTAAATTCCAATATTAGATCGGCAAGTATCTGCTGAGGGAATCTTTGAGGAATTTCCATTTTTGGGTTTCTGTTTGGAAAGGATTTTAGTTGAAACTCTATTGCGCGGATAAGTATTTCCGGATTTAAATCCTTATCCTTTACCAAGACTGCCTGGTTTGATTTAACCAGAGTCATGGCATTATGCTCCTGATGATTGTTTGTAGCATACGGAAAAGGTACAAGTATAGCCGGTTTATTTAATATTTTAAGCTCTGCCACGGTGGATGCTCCTGCACGGCATAAAATAATATCTGAAATACAGTACCATTCACCTATTGTATCCAAATAAGGCAAAACACACGAATTAATGGAATATTTCTTGTATTCATCTCTTACCGATAATTCATCATCTTTTCCTGTGATATGAAGAAACTGGACCTTATCTTTCAAATTTGATAAATGCTGTAAAGACTCCTTGAGAATTTGGTTTAATCTTCTTGCGCCCTGGCTTCCCCCGAAAACCAGTATTGTGAATCTGTCCTTAGACAGATTATACTTTTCATATATTTTATCGGAATGTTCCTGAAATAAATCTTCACGCACAGGATTTCCGGTTATAAAAGTCTTGCTTAAAGGAAAATATTTCTTGGAATCTTCAAAACTAACAGCAATTTTATCAACAAAAGATGAAAGTATCTTATTTGACAGCCCTGGTATGTAGTTCTGTTCGTGAATAAGAGTTTTAATACTTTTTAACCTTCCCACTAAAACCGCAGGAAAAGAAACATACCCCCCCATTCCTACAATCATATCAGGGTTTTCTTCTGTCAGGATTCTATTTATGTAAAATAGACTTATTATCAAATAATAAACAAAAGAGATAAAACGGAAACTAAAAGATCTAGGCATGGAGATTACGGGTATTTCATGGGAATCTAACCCTTCTTTTACTAGTATTTCAGAACCAGGATCATTTTTCCTTAAAACAAAAACGGGATTGCAATTTCTTTTTTTCAGCTCTTTAGCCAGAGCTATCCCGGGATATAAATGCCCGCCTGTCCCGCCTGCAGCTATGATTATTTTTTTAATATTACCCATAAAATGGCTATTTTATCTTAATACATCTCTTCGATATATTAAGCAGTATTCCAACACCTATCATATTAAAAACAAGAGCACTTCCTCCGAAGGAAACAAACGGCAACGGCATGCCTTTAGTGGGAAGCAGCCCGCACGCAACACCTAAATTAATTAACACCTGGAAGGTAATCATCCAGGTTATCCCAACCGCAAGAAGCCCCCCGAAAAAATCTCTTGACTTATATGCAATCCTTAAACCCCGCCATGAGAAAAGTATAAAAAGGACAATAAGAAATATTGCTCCCAGAAAACCCAGCTCTTCGCCTATTATCGGAAAAATAAAATCCGTATGCGGTTCTGGGAGATACATTATCTTCAACTGGCTCTGCGCCAGGCCCTTTCCAAATACCCCGCCAGAACCTAAAGCCAGAATCGACTGAGTAAGCTGGTATGAACCCGAATTGAAATCCATCCAGGATTGAAAAAAGGAAACTACCCGCTGAATTCTATAAGGCTTCCTGAATATTTCTAAAATAATGAAAGGCAGTGATGATATTCCGACTATAAAAAGGTGCCAGATGCTGGCACCCGCCACAAAAAGCAAAGATAAACCCACCAACACCATAAGAATGGGGGTTCCTAAATCCGGCTCGATCGCTATCAGTCCACAGAAAACACTGATAATCATGAATGCGGGCCATAAGCCTCTCCACTCTTTTATTTTACTTTTGCGTCTGTCCAAATAATCCGCGAGAGACAGAACCATCACTAATTTTGCCAGCTCAGACGGCTGAAAACTCAAGAAACCAAACCTGAACCATCTTCTTGCCCCCCCCATTTTCGGGCCAAAAAATAAAACAAAAACAAGCAAAAACAGGGTTACTGCCATGAAAATTTTAGTAATGTTCTGAAATTTATGGTAGTTATAGTTTGACAGGAGTAACATGCATACCATGCCTATGGAAATCCAAATCAACTGTTTGGTTACAAACAAGTAAGGCGACTGCCAGCGTACGTCAGCCATTACGACACTGGACGAAAAAACCATAATCAGTCCGAAAATAGCCAATATTATGGTTATAAAAAACAATGGATAATCAATATTATGCAGCTCTCTGTTCTTAATCATTTTCCTTTACAGCTTTATTTTATCTTGTTTACTAATTCCTTAAATCTTCTTCCCCGTTCCTCAAAATTCTTAAATTGATCAAAAGAGGCACAGGCCGGAGATAAAAGAACCGCATCGCCTCTTTTGGACAATGATGCCGCTTTTTTAACCGCAACTTCCAGTTTTTTGCAATCAACTAACTTGGAAGTATTCTTCAAATCCCTTCTTATCTTTTTCGATGCCTCACCTATCATTAAAACACCTTTTACCTTCTGTTTTATAAGAGGCCTCAATGGTATATATGGAAAGCCTTTATCCCTTCCGCCTAGAATTAACCATAAAGGTTCAGAAAAGGATTCCAAAGCAACCTTTGTTGAATTCACGTTTGTTGATTTTGAATCATTAATATATCGAACACCGCCTATTTTTGCGACGGATTCTAACCTATGCTCCACACCTTTAAAGTTCAGAATTGTTTTTTTTACGATATCGGCTCTGATGCCGGCAATCGTCGAAATTGCGACTGCAGCCAGCGCATTTTCTAGATTATGTAATCCGGGTATTCTTAAATTAGCAGGAAAAGAAAATTTCCTGGATCTAAACCTGAATACTATTCCATTATCTGCAAGAAATGCGCCTCTTCTAAGCCTTTTTTTCCTGCTGAAAGCAACCACGCTGGCCGGGTTCCTCTTCATTAATCTTCTGCAAATTGAATCGTCATAGTTTAGAATACAATAGTCATCCTTTTTCTGATTATTGAATATTTTCGTTTTTGCCTCTACGTAGTTTTTCATTGAATGATGATGTTCCATGTGGTCTTTTTCTATGTTTAAGATGCAGGATATATCTGGATGAAATGAAGGCGAGTCTTCCAGCTGATAACTTGACAACTCAAGTATTACATTTGTATTCGAGTTAATGTATTTAACCACCTCAGAAAATGGCTTACCTATATTTCCTACCACAACTATTTTTTTCTTTGCATTTCTAAATATCTGCCCCACCAGGGTCGTTGTTGTGGTTTTGCCATTCGTACCTGTTATTCCTATAATTCTTTCTGAATTAACTGCTCTTGAGGCAAGCTCTATTTCGCTCCAAATAGGTATCTTTTTATTTCGTATTTTCTTTAGAATATTCGTATCATTTGGCACTCCTGGACTTTTAATAATTAAATCCATGTCTAACAGTCTTGGAGAATGCTTCCCGAATTCCCTTTCAATATCCTTATTAAGCATTGAGAGATATCTTTTGCATTTGCCTACAGAAGATATCTCGCTGACAAAGACATCCCCCCCTAGGGTTTTTGCCAAATTAGCTGCCGCAACCCCAGTCCGTGCTAGTCCTATCACTCCAACTTTTAAACCATGCAAAATCTTTTTCTTCATTTATGCGGAATTTTATTATTAAACTTCTATCTTAATTTTAGGGATGCTAATGCGACAAGTGCAAATATTATTCCAAGTATCCAGAACCTTACCGTTACTTTTGATTCAGCCAGGCCTGACAATTCAAAATGATGATGTATAGGAGCCATTTTAAACACCCTTTTGCCTTTTCTGTGGCGAAACGAGTATACCTGTATGATTACTGAAAGAACTTCCAAAACAAAAACTCCTCCAATAATTACCAATACCAGTTCCTGTTTGATAATCACACATGCCAAACCAAGGGCGCCGCCTAAAAATAAACTCCCTGTATCACCCATAAAAATCTGGGCAGGAAAAGAATTAAACCACAGGAATCCCAGCCCGGAGCCTATCAACGTTGATAAAAATACACTTAATTCCCCGGATCCTGAAACAGGTATTATTCTAAGATAACTTGCAATTTTTGCATGCCCGGCAAAATAGGCAAAAAGGCTTATTGTAAAAGCAGAGATTATCAAGTTGCCTATAGCAAGGCCATCTAATCCATCAGTCATATTAACCCCATTAGAGCTCCCCACAATTACCAATGAAGCAAAAATAATATAGCCAAAATATAAATTTAGAAAAGTGTCTTTTAGATATGGGATGTTTATTCGTGATATAAAATCAGTATTAGGAGGATATTTCCACAAGTACATCGAAACTGCCAGAGCTAAAATCATCTGTGCAATAAATTTAACCTGTGGATTAATCCCCTTGGGATTCTTTTTAACCAGCTTTAAATAGTCATCCCAGAAACCCAGAAGTCCCAGCCATACTGTACTAATCAATGCAATGATTATAAAACGATTGTCCAATCTGGCCCATAACACTGTAGATACTATCATTGAAAAAAGTATCGATAACCCTCCCATGGTAGGAGTTCCAGATTTTGCCAGATGCGTCGGCGGCCCGTCAGCCCTGATAGTCTGGTTTATCTTGAACTTCTTAAGGAAATCAATTAAATATGAACAGGATATATAAGCGATAATCAGACTTGTTAAAATAGCCATGGCTGCCCTGAATGTAATATATTGAAATACATTCAAGGGTGAAAACATTTCACTTAGCGGATAAAAAATGTGATAAAACATATTATTTAGAACCTCACTATTTTATATTAGATAACGTTTTTTCATTACAATTCGTCTTCAGGAAAAACCTTTTCAATAACTTGTTCCAGTTTCACTCCGCGCGAAGCTTTAAAAAAGACCACGCTATTCTGCAGTGAGAGATTCCTTAACTCTTCAATTAAATCTTTTTTCTGTTTAAAATACTTCACGGGAGCACCCTTCAGGGATAAGAATGTCTTCTCCATCAATACACCGTATAAGTAAATCTGGATTACCGGCTGCGTATTCAGGAATTCTCCTAACTTCAAATGTTCTTCCTCGGTCTTTTTCCCCAGCTCCAGCATATCTCCCAAAACAAGCACTTTATCACGGTCAGGAAAAGTTTTTACCAAACTTAAAATTGATTCCCTCATGGATGAAGGATTAGCGTTGTATGCATCATTTATAACAGTCGTTCCGGAAATAAGGTTTCTTACAGACATCCTCATTTTTGGGCCTGCAAAATTTTCAAGCCCTTTTTTTATCAACTCAAGATCGATACCCAGCGCCCAAGCGATTGAAGCTGCTGCAAGTGCATTATAGATATTAAATGAACCATAAACCACCAGTTTAATAGGTGTTGATGTACCGTCTATATTTATTTTAAAACTGGGGTATCCCGGCCAAAGTTTTATATCGTAAGCATACACTCTGGCTGACCTGTTTAATCCATAAGTTATAACATTGGTTTTTACTTCATTTACGGCTCCATCCAGGTATTTATCGTCTTTATTGATAATCGCCCATCCTTTTTCAGGCAGGCTGTGCAACAGGGACTTCTTCTCGTTGTATACACCATCAGGGTCTGCTAATTTTTCCAAATGAGTGAATCCTATGTTCGTAATCGCTCCTATTGCAGGCTCTGCTATTTCGGATAGCCTTTTAATCTCTCCGGGAGAAGATGTTCCCATTTCCAGAACCGCATATTTATGACTGGAATTCAAATTAAACAAAGTCATAGGCAATCCTATCTGGTTATTGTAGTTCTCATAATTGCATAATGTACTGGCTTTTAAACTAAGTATTGCAGAAACCATCTCTTTTACGGTGGTTTTACCATTAGAACCTGTAATTGCCACAACGGGGATATCAAACCTTTTCCGGTAAAAATTAGCTAAATCACCCAGTGCAGTAAGTGTATCCTTAACTTTAATGATCGCAGGCAGATATGGAAAAGGTTTTCCTAAATCAATATCACCCCTTGAAACTATAACTCCTTTGGCTCCTTTTTCAACTGCTGTTTGCAGAAAATTATGACCGTCAAAATTGTCACCAGTCAAAGCAAAAAAATAGTCCCCTTTTCGCAAAGTACGGGTGTCGGTAGAAACGGAAGTTACCGTTGAATGGGGGTCCCCCAGAAGGAACTCCCCTTTAACCGCATCAACAAGCTGATAAAGATAAATATTTTCCATTTTTCTTTAATCTACCTAGAACTTCCCAGTTTTTTCTCTATATATTTATTTGCTATCTCAGTATCGTTAAAATGTATCTTCTGGTCACCTATAATCTGATAGGTTTCATGGCCTTTCCCGGCTATAAGAACAATATCTTTTTCCTGTGCCATAGTGATTGCCGATGCTATTGCCTGTTCTCTATCCAGAATAACCTGGTAGTTGTCTTTTTGCTGGCGCCTAATCCCTACTTCTATGTCTAAAGCTATGCGCTGAGGTTCTTCACTCCTCGGGTTATCAGAGGTAACGAAAACGAAATCGCTGAGTTTTACAGCTACTGCACCCATAAGCGGGCGTTTTGACCTATCCCTGTCCCCGCCGCAGCCGAAAACTGTTATTAGTCTTTTTGTTTTAATCTTACAAAGAGCCATAAGAACATTTTTTAAAGCGTCTTCGGTATGGGCATAATCAACAACAACAGTGAATTTTTGGCCAGCGTTAACTTTTTCCAACCTTCCGGGTACAATAGGGGCATTGTTCAAACTTTTTACTATTTCTTTAAGAGAAACCCCTGCGCTCAGAGCTGCTCCAACACTGGCTAAAGCATTATAAATGTTATGAATACCTAAATACGGTAAAACTACGTTTTCATTACCAGACGGGGTTTTTAGACAAAATTGTAAATTATGATCCGTAGCTTTAATATTCCTGGCCTGTATATCTGCTTTATTACCCAAGCCATAAGTTACAATTTTAATATTCTGTTTTATTTTACGGATTAATTTTGAACTCCAGCAATCATCATTATTAATTATAGCAAATTTCTGAAAAGCTTTTGTGCCTTCGCCTAAAGACGTAAATAATTTAGCTTTTGCTGAAAAGTATTCATTCATAGTCTTATGAAAATCTAAATGGTCTCCCGTCAGATTCGTATATACGGCAATATCAAACTCCATATTGCTCACTCTATCCAGAGCCAGGGCATGGGAAGATACTTCCAATACCACTTTCTTTACTTTCTTTTTAGCCATGCTATCCAAAATACCAAAAAGAGTCGATGATTCGGGTGTTGTATTGATGGAATTAACTATTTTATCTTTATACCTGTAATTTATTGTACCGATAACACCTGTCTCTAAACCAGCGCTGTTGAATATTTTCTCCAGCAGATAAGTTATGGTTGTCTTGCCATTAGTTCCTGTAATGCCGATTAAATGAAGTCTTTTGTCCGGCTTTTCATAAAAATTGCTGCTTATAACTGACAACGCATAACGGATATCAGATACAACCACTAACGTTGCCCCCCTGACATCCAATTCCACGTCTGATACAACCGCCTTAGCGCCCTTATTTACCGCATCATGTACATAGTTTTTGCCGTCAGTATGAGCTCCCGGCAAAGCGATAAAAGCTTCACCTTTATTGACAGACCTGGAATCAAATGTAATTCCAGTTATATCTATATCAGTATTACCGAAAGACTGATATTCTAATCCTTCCAATATTTTGTGCAATTTCATTTTTAAATCCTGCCCGAAAAATTAGTGATGCTTTTCAATTCTACTATTTCTTCACATCTGCCAAATATAAAGTTTCCTGATCCGGTTTAATTCTTAAATATTGAATAGACCTTTTTGCAACATTATAAAAAACCGGAGTTGCAACGGAAGATGCCCAATAATCCCCCTGTGGTTCATCAATGATTACCAGTATTGTCAGCTTGGGGTCTGATACGGGTAAAAATCCGCAAAATGAGGATATATATGCCGTTAATGAATATGTGTTTGTTTCCGGATCCCTTTTCTGGGCTGTTCCTGTCTTGCCCGCAACAGAATAATTTTTTATTCTGGCATGCTGCCCCGTTCCTCTCTCAACAACACCTGTAAGGATACTCTTTATCTCGTCTGCTACTTGATCCGATATAACTCTCCTTACTACATTTTTCTCACAGCTTGAGATTAGTTCACCTTCCTGACCCCTTATTTCTTTTATTATAGTCGGTTTAAGAAGCACCCCCCCGTTTGCTATTGATGAATATGCATTTATTATTTGGATAGCGGTTACTCCCACTTCCTGTCCAAAAGAAATAACGGGCAGTGATAGCCCGCTCCATTTATCAGGGTGTTTTAACAGCCCCCTTGCTTCACCGGGAAGCCCGATACCTGTTTTACTGTAGAATCCAAATTGTCTTATATATTTGTATAAATTATCCTTTCCCAGCCTGTTGCCGATTTTTAACGTCCCAATGTTTGAAGAGTATTCTATAACCTGATCAAAAGTCAATAACCCTCTTTTTTCATGATCACGTATTGTATGGTCAAACACCTTGTATTTTCCTTCTTCGCACCAAATAACTTCGGAACGTTTAACAAGTTTCTCTTCCAAAGCCGCAGCAGCGGTCACGACTTTAAATGTTGAACCAGGTTCAAAAACATCGCTTATTGCCGGATTTCTTAGATTTTCCCAGGAACCGGAAAAATCCTCCGGGTTATAATCAGGCCTGCAGGCAAGAGCTAATATCTCACCGGTATTGGGATCTTGTATTATTACAATTGCTTTTTTTGCCTTTGTCTTACTATACGCTTTCTCAACTTCCTGCTCAGCAATAAACTGCAGATTCTTGTCAATTGATAGATACACATCAGCGCCCTGGGATTTTTCAAAGTCATAAAGTTTTTCTGATATCTCCCTGCCCTGACCGTCCCTGTATTTCAGTTTTTTTACTTTCTCTCCTGAAAGATATGCATTAAACGCATACTCTGCTCCTTCAAGGCCAATTCCGTCCCTGCCAACCATCCCAAGCAAATGAGAAGCCATATTTTCTTCTGTATATTTCCTGAGGTATTTTTGTTTAAAACCTAATCCTGGAAACTTCCATGATCTTATCTTTTTAACAGTATCCTGGTTAAGGTCTTCTTTTATGGGGATGAAAGACTTGTTGCTGCTTAGAACTAATTCTTTAGGAAACTCAATATTGACTTCCCCTAATTTTGAATAAACTTCATCAACATCATGAATCAGATTGGCATCAGCAAATAAGGTATATGTTTCTATGCTCATCGCAAGTATTTTACCGTTTCTATCGCGTATCATACCCCTGCAAGGCAATTCAGGCCTTGTTTTGTAAACCGTTTTGTTAACCTGCATATTTAGTTCATCATGATGCCAGATTTGAATAAAGAATAAACGCACGCTTAGCATAATAAAGGATGCCAAGATAAAAACAAACGGTATGATTAACCTGAAAATACGAACCATGCAAAATCCTATTCAGATAAATAAATTATACTTTTCTCATCCGGAGTAATTAATTCCTTCTGTTTTGCTATCTGGTCTAATCTCTCAAGAGATAATAGCCTGTTTACTTTCAATCTCAATATCTTATTCTTCTGTTTCATCTTTTCGCACTCAATCCTTAAATTGTCGACTTTATACCCTAACCTGACAGACTGGGTTTGCTGCCAGACATAAAATGACAAAACTGCCGCTATAACTAAAAGCCAACTAAAATATCGATATATCATAAGCTTTTACAACCTCTCAACCGCTCTCAGCTTAGCGCTTCTGCTTTTAGGATTTTTATCAACTTCTTCCGCACTTGGACACACTACCTTTTTCGTCAATAATTTATATTTCCCATTTTTATGATTTTCCCTGAAATCAACTTTTACTATTCTGTCCTCCAGGGAATGATAGCTCAGGATTACGACTCTTGAGCCGGAAGTTAAAATATCCGGAATTATTTTCAATATTTCCTCAATATTCCGCAGTTCTCCGTTAACTGCAATTCTTAAGGCCTGAAAAACCTTTGTGGCAGGGTGAATTTTGCTGTTTTTATTTTTCTTTGCTTTTATGACTATAGAAGATAACTGGTTTCCTGATACAATATCCTGTTTTTGTCTTTCCTGGACTATAAGGCGGGCTATGGGCCGGGAAAATCTTTCTTCACCAAATTTGTAAAAAATATCGCTTAGTCTTTCTTCATCCAGATTATTAAGCAAATCCTTTGCATCATTCGACAATCGAGCGTCCATTCGCATATCAAGAACGGATGATTTGAAACTAAATCCCCTATCCGTATTTTCTAACTGATTCGATGATGCCCCTAAATCAATCAGCAGACCATCAACATAATTTATGTTTAGACTTTTTACTACACTGCCTATATTTTTATAATTTTCCCTGACTACCGTGATCCTGTTATTATATTTTTCTAGATTATTTTTAGCTGCTTTTACTGAATCTTCATCCCAGTCAAAGGCAAGAATATTCAGATGGGGATACTTATTTAATAAATAACCAGAATGCCCCCCATCTCCCAATGTGCAGTCTACGTAAAGTCCGTTTCTTTTATTTATTAAATAATTATCAACCTCATTTATCATCACAGGGACATGTTTTGTATACAACATATTCCTCTTTTATACTTTTTATATTTCTAATTTCCCCGCAATTTTTCTAAAAGATATATTTGCTTTCTGTTTGTAATACTTGCTCCAGCGCCTTATATCCCACAATTCTGCTCTGTTGCCAACACCAATTATTATTACTTCTGATTTTATTTTTGCATATTCCTTTAAATTTTTCGGCATTAGTATCCTTCCCTGGAAATCCAACGAAGTCTTAAAAGCTCCCGAGAGCAATAACCTCTTAAATGCTCTTTCTTCAACTTTGTCACTTAGGGAAAGAGAATCCAATTTCTCCAGCACCTTCTTCCAATAAGCCATATCATACAGATAAACGCATCCCTCGAGGCCCTGGGTAAGTATAAAAACATCATTCTTGCCGCGAAAGCCTGACGGCAAAAACAGCCTATTCTTGGAATCTATGGTATGTTTGTATTGTCCTATATACACTTTATAACACTCTCCACCACTTTTCACCACTTTTATTTAAGTATACTATAAAATAGTGACAGATGTCAAGTGTTTATATTAATATTAATAATATTTTTTATAGACTAGAAATTAAAGGTTTGTGTATAGATTTGGAGATAAAAAGAAAAGTTACCTTGCCTGATAATCACTTTTTTACTTTGTAAAAATCATATGCAGGCTTACTATTAACATCATTATTCCAAAGAATTTACGCAGCACTTCATTAGAAAGCCCTGATGCTATTTTTGCACCCAGAAGCCCTCCAAAAAAGAATCCCAAACATACCAATACTGCAACTGATAAATTCACATTGCCATTTTTATAATATGTCCACGCTGCAAGTAGTCCTATAGGCGGAACCATTAAAGCCAGCGTTGTGCCCTGGGCCAAATGCTGAGTAAAACCAAACATGTAAACAAGAGTAGGGACAATAATAATCCCCCCTCCTATTCCAAGCAAACCGCTTAAAGTGCCTGCAATCAGGCCTAACAACAAATAAAGTAAAAAATTCATTCTTTTCCTCCTAAAAAGCCGTAAGCTATAAATCCGATAATAGTCAAGAGTTAGAAAGATTTATAACTTACGACTTATAATTATAGAAATAACCTATACACCGAATTCTGTCATTTTTTAATTCGGGACAGACACTATTTTTCTTAAAATAGTGTCTGTCCCTATAATAAAAAATGTGGGACCATCTGTCTGTCCCGTAAATTACTATACGAGATCAAGCGGCCGCTTATCTGACCTTGCTTCCCAGTAAGGATTTAGCCGTTTCACTCCCTGACATTACATCGGGGACTATCCCTGAAAATTTCCAGGAATTCCTTCACTTTTCAGCTCAGGACGTCTCTGTTCGCACCTCTGTATCAGCTGGGACAGACACTATTTTTTCTTTGAAAAAATAGTGTCTGTCCCTGTTCTAATACGATGGGTATTACCCACTACCGTGTACCCCGCAGCTTGCGGGGTAAAAAGTTCGGACTTTCCTCTCCCGGCTTAGCTTCGCAGAGCGAAACAAGGGGAGCGGTCCCACGGTTATTTCTATATCAAAATATCAATCTTTTTTAGCATGTAAAGCACTGCCGATATTAATAGCCTGATTTACCAATTTATCGGCAAGCTTATTTTTATCTCTTTTAACATGCACAAAATCAACTTTTTCAAAATCATTAAGCATCTTTTGTGCTGCTACAAAATACTCCAACAACTTCTCATTTTTTACTTTATAACTGCCCAGCATCTGGTTGTATATGAGCTCAGAATCAAGATATATTTGCAAACTGCATGGGGCATACTTTCTTGCTAACTCGAGGGCATGCAATAAAGCCTTGTATTCTGCAATATTATTCGTGGCAATTCCTATGTATTCTTTATACTCTTCCAGAACTTCATCATTATTGTTAAAAACAACAACGCCTATGCCGGCAGGCCCTGGATTTCCGCGGGCACCGCCGTCTGTATAAATCTTTATATTCATCTATTAATACTCTTCGGATATCTTTCTTTGCTAATTTGACTGAACTGACTCTTCATTAGCTTCAGATTTTGTATCTGTCTTATTTTCTTCTGATGGTATATCTGATTTATTCTCCTCTTCCAACAAACTAGGTTTATACAGTATTCTTGAACAGCTGTCACAAAAAACCAAATCCTGGGCTTTATACACATCATTAATTATCTGTGGCCTAAGCGTAATGTTGCATCCACCGCAATTTTCCCCGTCTATCGGTACTACTGCCACGCCTTGCCTTCCGCTTCTAATATGTTCATAATGTGAAAACAATTTTCCCGGTACTTTTTTTACAAATTCGCTGCGAGCCGGTTCCAACTCGCTTACCTTCTGATTAACCTGTTCCAACTCTTTCTTCAAAATATTTATTTTACCACTTACTCCGGCTTCCTGCTCCTTAAATTCCTTTTCCTTTTGTTTTACTTCCAACGATTTCTGCTCTATCTGCTCCATGAATACCAGTATTTCGTCTTCCAGGGCTTGCTTTTGTTTTTTTGAACCTTCAATCTCGTTTAACTTAGCTTTATATGCTTCGTTCGTCTTAATTGAATTTAAATCTAAATTGTGTTTTTTTATGTCATTCTCCTTACTTTCCAGGTCTACTTCTTTTTCTTTCCGCGATACCTGCAGTTTTTTCAGTTCATTCCTGGATGACTCTATTTCCTCTTTATATTGATTAAGCACAGTGCTGCTTTGCTCAATTTCCTTCGGTATGGCTTCCGCACGATAGCGCAGCTTATCTAATTCAATATCTTTATTCTGCAACTGAATAAGTAGTTTAATATCTTCTTTCACCCGATCCCTCTTTCTAATCCAAAAGTGTCCGGACTTATTATATTAACATGGGTAGTGCAGGGCTTGAACCTGCGACCTCTCGCGTGTGAGGCGAACGCTCTTCCGCTGAGCTAACTACCCATTTACATTGGGCCTGGTAGGACTTGAACCCACGACACGTCGATTATGAGTCGACTGCTCTAACCAACTGAGCTACAGGCCCATTTATAAATTATTCAAGGTACTCTTTCAAAGCTTTACTTCTTGACGGATGACGCAGTTTACGGACTGCTTTAGCCTCAATCTGCCTCACTCTTTCTCTTGTAACTCCAAATATCTGGCCGACTTCCTCAAGAGTCCTGGGATAACCGACTCCTATTCCATATCTCAACCTGATAATATCTGCTTCCCTTGGAGTCAATGTATTTAAAACTTTCTCTATCTCAAGCTGTGCCCGGTATTCATTGTTTTTCTGTACGGGGCTCGGATTATTCTGGTCCTCAATAAAATCTTCCAACCTGGAGTCTTCTTCTTCCCCTATTGGTGTAGCAAGTGATATAGGATCCTGCATCATCTTCAGGACTTTCCTCATCCTGTCATGAGACAATCGCAAAAATTTGCTGTACTCTTCTATTGTAGGATCCCGCCCGAACTCCTGCTGATAACGCTTTTTTATTTTTGTCAGCTTCGAAATCAATTCCTTCATATGTACGGGGATTCTTATTGTCCTTGATTGATCAGCTATGGCTCTATTTATCGACTGGCGAATCCACCATGTGGCATATGTGGAAAATTTAAATCCTCTTTTCCATTCGAACTTCTCAACCGCTTTTGAAAGGCCTAAATTACCCTCCTGAATAAGGTCTGAAAGCTCGAGGTTGCTCATTCCGACATGTTTCTTTGCTATAGATACAACCAGCCGGAAATTTGCCTGTATCAATTTCATTTTATCATCGTGTATAATCTGTTCTAACTCTCTTATCTTCTGGTCGGTATCCAGAAGCCTTTCCCTGCTGACAGAAATACCGTCTTCAATTCTTCTACGGCGTTTTATAATATTCTGAAGATTCTGAACAAGAGCTTCCGCTCCGGTCATAGTATAACCTGTCTGACGCTTAAACTCGCCAGAACTTATCTTTTTAGATTTTACTTGTCTATAAAGCTGCTGAATTCGCGTAGAAGGCATCTTCAAACGTTTTTCATAACGCCCTATCTCATCGTTCAACTCCCGTATCTTTCCGGCGGTCGTCTTGATTTTATTGACAAGCCTTTTTATTTTATCCTGGTTCAAATTCAGCCCGACAATAATATCGATTATTTTCATTCGTTTAGCATTTATCAATGCCTTAAAATTTACTTTCTTCTTTTCTTTTATGCCCTTTTTAGAAAGTTTATCTTCTACCTTGTGTATTTCTCTTTCATTTTTGTTTATCTGACGCACTGCACCTTTTATTTTATGGCGCATCCTCCGCAGCTGTGAAGTTGATTTACGCCCTCTAGGCATTAATTCTTTCGGGGTCATCTCCTGCTGGTTAATCAATGTTTCCCAATTTCTTATCTCCTTGAGAATTAAAGGTGATTCAAGAACTATATGCTTAAGCTTTTTTTCGTTTTCCCGTATATTACGTGCCAGATTCACTTCCGTTTTACGGTCAAGAAGCGAAACTTTTGCCATCTCGCTTAAATACATTCTTACGGGATTTGTTATCTCATCTTCATCTTCTTTGGGAGCAGATTCAGCAACCTCGCTGACTTTCTCCGTATAATCTTTTTCCTTTTCAACGACAGCAATACCCAACTCATCCAGGGCACCAAAAAACTCATCGATTTTATCCGGAGATATAACCGCACCGGGAATACTGCGATTAATCTCATCATATGTCAGATAACCGTGGTTTTTACCTAGCTCAATTAATTCCTTGAAAACATTTGCTTTTTTATTCATTTATTTTACCGAACCCTGCAGTTGTTTTATTAAATCCTTATACATCTCAATCTTAGATTCATCTTTTGGTGCGTCGCCATCCAGCATAGGTATTACTTCTTTTTCCAAACGTGCTCTTTCATCTCTAAGTTCTTGATATCTTAAATCTCTGAGAAGATTTACCAAAACCTGTTCCGGTGACTTGTATTCTTTATCCTCTACCACTAACTCAGTAAACCAAGATACTTCGGATTGTTCCAGATGATTGACAATATCTGATATCGGCACATCTTTCAAAATAAGCTGGCATACTTTTCTGTTGCGCCTATGCTTAAAAAGCTCCTCGCTTACAAGATTTCGATATTGGGGATATACTGAGATTATCTGCAGTATCTCCTCTTCGGCAGAACGTATCATAGTTTTGATACTGCTTATTAGGTCATCCTTATCCGCTTCTTTTTTCCTTTTTTCCAATTCGGTTTTTACTGCATCTTCAGATGTCTTGATCCTCTCTGCTAAATACTTCACCCATTCCTGTTTCAGAATTGCATTGTTTAACTTTGTATAAAACGGCCTGATATCCTGAACAACCTTATTTTTTGATTCCGGGGTGTCACAACCCCATAAAGAAATAGACTGCTTGGTTAAAAATTCTACGGCAGGCTTTTCTTCTCTGTTAATAAAAGACAGAAAATCCTCATTTCCGTATTTTAATAAATACTCATCCGGATCCATATTCTCCGGGAGGCTTACCACTTTCAAATTAAGCTCAGAATCTATCCAGCTGTCTATTGCCCTTGATGCAGCCTGATTACCTGCGCTGTCAGAATCAAAAATCAATGTAATCTTCTCCGAATAACGCTGCAATATATGGGAATGCTGCGAAGTATATGCCGTCCCTAGAGTGGCAACAGCATTATTTATTCCAAACTGATGAGACATAACAACGTCCATATAGCCTTCCAGAATAATTGTCTCCCGCTGTTTCCTTAAAGTCGGAATTGCCTGATACAGCCCGTAAAGCTGAGTAGATTTCAGAAAAACAGAAGTCTCGGGGCTGTTAATATACTTTGGTTTTTCATCTTTTAAGGTCCTGCCGCCAAAAGCAACGACATTCCCCTGGGCATTATATATCGGGAATACAAGGCGTCCTGACATATATTCAAAGATCTTGCCCCTATCGGTCCTGGTAACTATACCCGCTTTAATAAGCTGCTCGGTTGTATATCCTTTTTTTGATGACTGGGAAACAAGTAAGTTCTGAGGAGCGTATCCCAACCGGAATTTCTCAATAGACTCCTTATTAACCCCCCTCTTCTCAAGGTATTTTCTTGCCGGAGCCGCTTCTTGTGATTCTTTTAGGCATCTGTGGTAAAAATCCGCTGCGCTTTCAAGAAGGTCATATATTTTTTGCCTCTCGGAACTCCTGACTATATCTTCCCTGGTTTCCCTGACCTCAATCCCGGCTCTGGCACCTAATTTTTTAACGGCTTCGGGCCATGTCAAATTATCTATCTGCATTATGAATTTAAATGCATCACCGCCTGCATGGCATCCAAAACAGTGAAAAATTCCCTTTTCCGGGCTAACCATAAAAGAAGGTGTTTTTTCATGATGAAACGGACAAAGAGCTCTCCAATTCCTGCCTGCTTTCTTAATGGTAGGAATATATTCCCGCACTATTTCTACAATATCTGTCGATAATCTGATTTTATCGATTGTTTCTGAAGGAATGGACATAATTTAATAAACCAAAATTTTATTTGGCTTTGCTGTGATTGACTCGCCTAAAACCAGAGCAACCAATAACTTCCAACTTTCCGAACTTCTTTTCTGCGGCATCTAAAAGAAGATTCACTCCCAAATTATCAGAAGCTATGTGCCCTGCAATAATTACGTTCAGGTGGTATTTTTCCGCATCTTTATAGTGGTCTTCGCTCATATGCATTCCAACTATAGTCCCTACGCCGGAATCCGCAAGCCTCGCCAAAGCTTCCTTTGCCCCTTCAGTACCGCCGGTCATATCAACAAAAACCTTTCCGGCACGGTTTTCTTTGCTGCCTCTAAGAATTGTGGGGCCTGCTCCTATTTTGGAAGCTTCTTTATACTCGGGTATCTCTTTAAGCGTTTTGATTATATCACCCAGGTACTTCGGCTTATTCTTATCGAATATATCCTGCAAATAGGTCGTAACCTGGTTGTCGGCAACTGTATGAGCTGACATGAAAGGCACGCCCAGCAATTTTGCCGCATCTACGGCTCTTGTATGATTTTGCGCCATCACTCTTCTTCCCACTTCTCTAAGCCTTGTCTGCGTAACAGACTCTGCAATGTTTATCGGGACACCGAATTTATGCAGTATATCTGCCTGCATATCCATTACCTGGTAAAAGTTTGCATACGCATGACCTTCAGGATGATGAGTCAATGCAAGATCTATCTTTTTACCGGAGGCACGAAGGGTGTTTGCAAGCAAAATCTCCTGCACCTCTACGTCTATTCCAACCAAAAGAGATTTAATGTCACCCGAACCCGCGTCGTTGAGTATTCTGCTGTCAGCGTATGGATTATTAAGTTTCTCTGCATCAAACTCCTCTTTTTCGTCGTCTTTCAGTTTGGAGTATTTTTCTTTCGTTTCTTTCAATAACTCATACACATTTGAACTTCCCCTGGGATCTTTTTTAATACCCTGTTCAACAAAAAATTCGTAAAGTTCTTTTAGCTTCACTTTTTAACCTCTTTTCATAACTTAACAGATTAATACCTGTTATCCTTGTAAAACCTGCGGCGCATTTTTCTTTTGGCTTCCGCTTTTTTTTCTTTCCTTACAACACTAGGGGGTTTATAGTACTCTCTTTTCTTAATCTCTTGCATGATTCCGTTGCGTTCACACTCTCTTTTGAAGCGTCTTATTGCATCTTCAATGTTTTCGCCATCTCTAACTCTCACATTAACCATAACCGATCTACACCACCTTTCTATCATTTATCAATGGATAACTTCCACTGTAAAATTAGTAAATTTTATTGCTTATCCCGGGGGCCAGGAAAACTTCCGCCCCCCCAAGATATGATAATGCAAATGATCCACTGCCTGGCCTGCATTTTTCCCGCAATTAGTAACAACACGGTATCCGCTTGAACTTATATTTTCCTTTTCTGCTATCTCTTTTGCTGCACTTTGTATTTCACCTAATAACTCAGTATGATCCCGGGATATATCATTCAATCCTGTAATGTGCGCTTTGGGTATTATAAGAATATGTACAGGAGCCTGCGGAGTTATATCCCTGAATGCCAAAATCCTTTCATTTTCGTATACAATTTGACTGGGTATTTCCCTCTTAACAATCTTACAAAATATACAATCCATATAATATTATGCTTTAGTTCTAATTATATCTGTATAATTATATCACAAACGTATTTTAAATTCAAGTCTTTTTAAAATAAAAAAATAACTGATTTTGCACCTCGAATTCGCTCAAATCGGATTATTTAGACTACAAGCACTAAGGACCTCAACTGAACTCAGTTGAAGTCCTTAGTTAAAACCCACACTATAGCATATATCAAATTGTCATTTGAATAGCCGAATGGGTGGTCTATTTCACCTCTGATACTGCGCTTCAGATGACAGATATTTGAGCGAACTTTTGGTCCTAGATTTATAGTTTAAAACTCGTCGCTTGGAGGCAATTCGCCATCATCCGGCGGCGGAGTGTTGCCGGTTTTACTCTAGTTTACGATTATTCTTAATGCTTCCCTTTTCATTCTCGGAAAATCAACGTGTACAACTCTTAAATTAACGTTCTGGGGGATAGTAATAGTATGCCCGGATAAATTCACTGAACCCGAAGCTATACCGCTGCCAATATTCATTATGGTCTTCCCAGCCTGAGATGAAGAAATATTTCTTTGAACGTCCCTATTAATTTGTAAAATAATCTTTTTAAAATATTCACTGATTAAGAACAGGTTCATTAACTTCGCTGAGTTTACCCCAAGGTTTACCCATCCTTTCAAATATTTCAACCTTAAAAATACCGCTTTTTGCCTTTATATCGGAATCTAAAAAAATCCTTATATAATTATCAGTTATTGCTGTTTTACTTTTACCTTCCATAACAACAAGCCGGGATTTTCCTATAAATCTGCGCCAGAATGTCTCCTGCAGCTTTTTGTCAAGGGCTTTAAGCTTGTTAGAACGCTCTTTTATGATATTCTCCGGTACCCTGTTATCGAAACCTGCAGCCAACGTACCCGGCCTTGGAGAAAACCGGAACACATGAAGGCGGGTTAATTTCAGCCTGTTAATTAAATTATAAGTTAAATCGAAATCTTTATCTGTTTCTCCTGGAAATCCAACCATTACATCTGTGGTAACACCAGCATCAGGCAAAGAAGCATAAACCTTTTCTACTGCTTTCTGATAGAATTCCGAATTATAAGTTCTTTTCATCTTTTTTAAGATATCATTTGAACCTGACTGTAAAGGAATATGCAAATGAGCGCAGATTTTGGCCGGATTTGACTTCATCAGCCCCAGCAGTTCATCCGTAACTCCGCCGACATCTATTGATGAGAGCCTTATCCTGAAATCGTCGTTTAAACCTATTATTTTTTCCAGGATATTAACCAATCCATATTCATAATTGCCCAGATGCACGCCGGTCAACACAACCTCCCTGTATCCCTGTTTTAATAGGTTTTTCACCTCATTTACAACTTCCTCTTCAGGCCTGCTCCACAGCTTTGGCCTTACAAAAGGGACTATGCAATAACTGCAAAAGTTACTGCATCCGTCCTGAATTTTTACAAAAGCCCTGGAACGCCCTTCGAACTTATTTATTCCGATTTTATCTTCTTTTCCCGAATTATAACTAGATGTTTTTGGCAGGATCTCGATTCTATCTGAAATGTCCTTAATCTCCCGGGATGAACGAACAGGGTAACACCCGGTAACCAGCACTTTCGCTTTCTTATTTTTTCTTAATACTTTCCTTATTAATTGACGGCATTGCCTGTCCGCTTCGGAAGTCACTGTACAGGAATTAACTATAACAACATCCACCTCATTAAAGTCCGGACAAAACTCATATCCTTTTGACCTGAAACTATCCCTGATGACCTGCGAATCATATTGATTTACTTTACATCCGAATGTGTGTATATATGCTTTTTTCATGTCATTATTGTTTCTGCGCTGTCAGATTTTCCTGTTTTTATGAGCAGAAAAAGAACAATGCCCCAAAGTGCCCCGAGAATCCCGAAAATTACATCGCGAATGTCTCCGTATCTGTTTGGAAGCCACCACTGCAGCAATTCGTCCGCAACAACCACAAGTGCACAAAAAAGGAATGAAATCATTACCTTGGCAATCCCGGTATTTTTTTTAAATAAATCATTGGTTGACAGCCAGCCCAGCAATCCAAACTGCAGAAGATGAAATCTTTCTTCGACTATTTTCATTCTCGAAGCATATATTGCCCCCGCGGTTAAAAGCACAAGAAATGAAACCAGCTTCCATAAAGAAGGTTTACGTCGATAAATAAAAAATACCGCCAGAGCTGCCAGCAAAGCAAATGCAGCCCAAATAATCAAACTCACCCCTGAAATACCTATCGTATCAAAAAGATAATCAAGAACATACCTCATAAATGAGGCAGATACAATAACATAAATCGCATAGATAATAGTTAACCTGGATAACCTCATTTTACAAATGTATGTTGATTGCTATGCTGAAACCGCCAAGCTCTATCCTTCCCCAGTTTTTGTTTGTAAATACCCTGGTGTACTTTGCCACCACACCTATTTTTTCGTTATAAACTCCTATTAAAAATTGATTCCCGAAAAAATCATTTTTCACGGCGAATTCATAGTCTTCTATTTTTTTAGTTATGTTGCACATTACCATTCCCATGCCAGCACCGACAAAAAAATAGTTAGGGGCATTTTTTCTCATTAAAAAAGATATCCATAAAGGCGTTACGGACAGTTTTTCCTGGTAACTGTATGTTTCGGTTCCAACCCAATCAGTATATTCAATTGTACCGTCAAAACTGGTCTGACAGTTTTCAACTTCAAATTGTATGCCGGGCTCCTTCATCCACAGGGTTGCATTAAACCCGAGCTGAAAAGCATTTTTGTGTTTCTCCTTTACTGTCTCATCAGTATAGAAGAATACACCGAATTTAGGGCCCATCTTAAAATCCAGAAAACCGTATTCTTTATCGATAATTATCTCCGGCACTTTTTTTGATTCATAGTGGGTTCCTTCTTCTTCGTCAACCTCATCCAGATAATCAGCCCCTTTGTCCACTTGTATTCTTTCTATTTTTTTTATCGGGACAGTCCTTACCTGAGTT
>JAFGIL010000072.1 GCA_016929635.1 Endomicrobiales bacterium | reverse complement strand
TGCAGAGGGTGGGAATATTATATGAAAAACTGGAAGATCTTATTAAATACTATTCAGAACAAGATTCCAGATTATTGAGCAAGGATTTTTTGAACGATCCATTTAAGAGACCTGATCTAGAAAAGACCTATGATGGATTACTGGGACAGATTAGTGATATTTTTCATCTCAAGAGCCTGCTTTTAGAATTCTGGACACAATATAAATTCTGGCAACCCTCAAAGCTTCGTTCTGCGATAGAAGGTAGATTCGAAAAATCCGATATGGGATTAAACCTTTTACAGCCGTTACATGATTGGATAAATAAAACAAGATCAAGGCAGGGAGGGGTTCTCAAATGGTGGCAGTGGCTGGCCTGGGTAATAAGCCATCCATTGTCAGCAGCGTTTACAGAGACAATAGGTCTTGCAGTAGTATATTCCATTCTGACACCTACACCTTTAATATGGGGTGCAATAACCTTAGTTTTTGCAGCACTCCACATACCGCAGATAATTAAAAAATGCATAGATATTTCAAGAGAAGATACTCCTTTGTTTAGGCGTTTACTCAAGATGACAGGAGTTATAGGAGGATTTGTTTTAGCAGCGGCAGTTGTAGTATGGCTGCCGTTCAATTATGCATTCCTTCCTTTAGGAATAAATCAGGTATTAATACAAAATTTAGGCCAGTCTTTATTAAGTTCAGCTGTCATAAGTGCTATCCTTCATTTTATATATAACGCCATTATTGTACCCGCGCTTGGCTTGATTCCATTGGAGTTAGGTGCAGGAGAAACAAAAGATAAACCTGGCGGTACAGTAGGGGTAGTAAGATGGATGAAGACGTGGTTTGGAGTTTTTGTGCTTTTCTTAGGTATTGCATTGCCTGAGTTCATGGCTCAAAGAGTGTGCCAGGCAAGGTTTATACCAAGCGAGGCAATGGAGTATGTATTAAACCGCACAGTAGAAAGAGGGAACTTTGACATCTCGGTCTCAGATACCCATGATGAAATGGGCCGTAGAGCAGCAGAGAGATGGGTATCTATGATAAATCAGGAATTAGAAAGGTTAGGAGCAGATGAAACTGTTTTAACCGGCTGGCAGACAGGAAGTACGCCTATACCTATATATAATGCTCTAACAACTGTATTCAGGGCAGCTGTAGATTGGTCAAGAGTACAAACCTCAAATCTGGATGAACATGTATATGACGGTGAGTACATCCTGCAAAGATACGGAGGAGACCTTACCCAAGAAGAACAGAGCTATGTCCACTATATGTGGGAAAATGTGTTTAAGCATATAAAAGAGTCAGGTTTTGACCCCAATAATATTCACTTTTTGAACGGGATAGCACCGGATTTAACTAGAGAATGCAGAGAGTATGAAGAAATCTTAAGAAATACAGGAATATTCCTGCAGTTTGCAGGGGCTGGCAGTAACGGACATGTGGCATTTAATGAGCCGGCTATTGAGGTAGATGAAGAGTTTCTTCAGAAGCTTGTTCAAAATGATGCTGAAACACTTGCTAAGGTGCGCGATTTTAACGAGTTTGTTCTGAAAGTTCCTGCAGAACGGTATGAAAAGGCATTGCAGTCTTTAACTGAAGCAAGAGAAAGACAACGAGATAAAATCCAGGATTACTTAAGAGATGAATTCAGGAGAAGAGCAGAGGAAAAAGGCGAGGAATACCAGGAAAAACCTGGTATAGACAGATTGGCTGATGAAATACGAGCTCAAAGATTAATAGTTTATGTAAGTGATGAGTATTTTAAAACTGGTCCGGAAAGAATAATTGGCATAAATGAGCGATTCTCCAGACATAACTTAAATTTAGCAAATGAGACGAATCTTCTGGAATCTAAAACTCATGTGGTAGATTTGGCTGTAACAACAATTTTGGATAACTCTCGCTTCTATGATGATCTTTCAGATATGCGCGTGCAGGCTTTGACCATGGGAATAGGTACAATTTTAAGCGCACAGCATATTTTATGGAATCTTGCCTGTGAAAAAAGAAGCCAGACCGACCGCCAGGCTTTTGGCAAAGTTTTAAGCGACACATTGTATGGGCCTGTAACCCCATCAATTCCTTCAACAGCACTTCAAAAACATCCCAGTGTAATGGTATATGTAGACAAATACGTGGCACTTTCAGCTGCTAAACGCGGGTTGAAAGAGTGGATAGACAGACTGCTGCTTAGTTCAAAAGGTAGGATTGATTCATTCCAGGCGGCAATAGTTAAATGGAGCGATTTTGATGACATTTATAAAAACCGTGATGAAATGGAAGGCTTTTATTTCGCATATGATAAGGAACGTGAGGATATTGAGAGAAGAGGCGGAATAATCGAATTGAACGGCAAATGGTTCGATGTCTATACTATGATTGAAAAAGGCAAAACTGTATTCCTTATCATTCCAAAATTTGGTGATAATTTGCAGAAAGATCATTTTTGGTATAGGCGTAAAGAGTTAAATGAGTATTTTTTCAATAAAGAATTAAATGTAAATATTGTAAGGCTTGTACAGGCAGTGGAAAGGTTTTCTGCAGGCCGGATAACTCATGGGGAAAGGTTGGGAATAGTTACCAGACAGACACAAAAGGTTTTTGATGAAACAATTGGAAGATATAGACATGGAGATGTATATGACCCAAGTAAAAATCTTCTAAATTCTGACAATTACTTGCATACAGCTCACTTTGGTTGGTTATACCATCGTGAAATAGAAATGATTCAAAAGATTTCTATGCAGAGAGGCTTGGAAAGACCTATAATTCATGATTTAGGGACCGGTTTAGGATCTTTTATATTCAGTGCAGATAAAAGCATCGAATCTGCAAGATTACTTGGGACTGATGTACAGGAAGACATAATAGAGTATGGTGCAAAGTCATATGCTCCAGAGGCTGATAATATAAAATTTATAACTGCAAATCCGGAAAGTATAAATTCAAGCGATGATTTGAAAATTTTTTCAATTAACAGTTTCGGTTCACCTGCTGATTTTATAGTACTGAACCATGTTCTGGAACACCTGGAAGGGATTGAAACCTTTGATGGTATAGCTAGATATATTGAAACCTGGCTTGAAGCATGTAACCATGGCGTTATGATATCAGTTCCATTTGATGAAGGTGTTGCAGATTTATCGTCGATTACACCTCATATAGAGGAGGGTGCTTTTAATGAAGAAAAACTTAGGGACATAGCTGCAAGATTTGCAAAAACGAGGCCGGACATAGAGGTTGATTCTAGCAATGTTAATGTGGGATTATTAGCTTTTGTTAAGAAAAAACCTGCCGTCTTATATAGTAACGCAACAGGAGTGATATCTCAAATGGATATTGATGATATATTAAGGGATGTTTCTATTGATCAGTTAAAAGCCCTAACAACATTTATAAAAGCAAAAAAACAAGAGTATATACATTTAATAGAAGAAATTATTGCAGAATCAAGAAAAAAGTATTCTATCAGATATGCAGATATTTTACCTGAGATTGCAGGAATAGATGAAATATTCAGGTCTATATACTACAATCCAAATGTTATAAGTTCATTAAAACATTATGTTAGTAATAGAATTGGAATTATAACGATAGCAACTCAATTGATTCGAGAAAATGATAATGTACAAAGGCGAATTAGTGATTTAAGTAGATATACAGACCGCTTTGATGAGCTTATCTTCTTTTTAGAAGCAGTTATTGAGCAAGGGGCTGCAACAGTATCCGATGAAACATCAAAGGTGAAACCGGGCGGGGCTGGCGGGTTGATGAGGGTATCAACCTTTGAGAGATACCTGCAGGATGAACATTATAAGTCACCGGACTGGGAAAGGATGTATCATAGCGAGAAGTGGTACAAGAAAGTATGGATAAACACCGCGGTGCGCGTATGGGCATCCTGGAGCTATGCGCCTGTAGTGGAACATAGTGAAATAGCGGATATATTATCAAACAGTCCGTTTAGCAGGGATTTCTGGTATGGAGTATGGGGCTTTTTCATCGGGCACTATGCAAAGCCGACCACGGTATTGGGTTGGCTAGGGGTAGTATTCTGGCCGATACAGAGCATATTGAGAGTAGCAGGCATATCAGTAATGGCAGCAGCATGGTATTTAATACCTTTCCACAGAGAAGCAGTAAATATAGCAATCCACAGAGCATTCAACGTTGTAACCACACCTCTTTTTGCCTCCTGGTTGATGAGTGATAAAGTACGTAAAGATCAAGTTGTTAGAAGCCTTATAGAACAGCGGACAAGCGAGATTGCCGAATTAGATGGACGTCTTAAAATATCCAGTTATGAGCTGGACATAATTAATTTTGCTGATTTAGAGATAGATGGCGTTAAATACCGTTATAGATGGGAAACTAATCTCGAGCGCAATAATTTTATTGAGTTCTTTTATGTCGATAATGTTATGGTAGCTCATGGATTCACTAATTTACATGAAGATGGAGCTTTAATAAGAATGGGTTATAATCCGGGAATGGAAGATATCGGATCGACCCATATGAAGATACTATTTGAAATGAAGCTTAATGTATTAAAAAACAGATATGGTACTGAAGGATTTATTGTGCCAAACAGTCAATTTAAAGATTGGAATACCTTTTTCTTCTATATCCGGAAAGGATTCATGCCTGTTGATCCCTTAGCAAGAGATAAAGTATTGACTTATCTTAGCCTCTGGAAGACCGGAACGGTGGATAGACTAAAATACGATGAAATAAAAGAGATATTTGGGGATTATTTTACTTTCCTTGGAACTTGCGGTGATCTAGTTTTTAGCCTGCAGGAAGCCTCTGAGCAGCCTTCACCAGCAAAATATGATGAGCAAGTTTTAGATGAATTTATGCAAAGGTGTAGTAATGAAATTGATGAACTTGACGGGCGGCTTAGCGAGAAGAGCGGCCCCGATACGTACAATGCAGTTGCATTGGGAGTTGATGGCGTTGAATACCAGTATGAGTGGTGGGAGAGTATTAGCGGTCTTTCACTGGACCCGGAACATTACACTGTTGGCAATAAAGATGTAGCACATGGATTTACTCAATTTCATATAGAAAGAAGAGATGAAGCCAGGATGGGAATGGGATATAATCTTAACGTGAATTTTGTTGAATCGCCGCATATGAAGATACTTTTTTATATGAAGTTGAATGTATTAAAAAACAGATACGGGATTACAAAGTTTAGAGTGATGAAATATCAGTTGACCGATTGGAAAACAATTTTCTTTTACATAAGAAAAGGATTTTTGCCTGAAAATCCGGAAATGCGGGCTAAAGTGTTGGAATATATTGTAAGATGGCAAAGAGGCGAAGTTGATATATTAGATGAAGAACAAATTCAGGAAACATTCGGCAGTTTCTATAGATTTATTAGCAAGTGCGGTGATTTTATCTTTACTATAGAAAAGGCAGATGATAGATTCGCTGCACCAGCGGAAGGCAAAACTTATAGAGGGGGTGTCTGGAACTGGTTGAGAGCCATTATGTGGGGTGTATTTTCAAGAATTTTCCCGGAAGTCAGACAGGAGAGCTTTAACAGTGTTTATGATGTAATAGTAGCGCCGTTTATTGAAAATATTTTAGTTACTGTAATCGCCAATACATTTTTCGGCGGAAATGTAATAATTGCTTGGGTGCTTTTTATTGCTCTTCATTTATTGGATTACGCCATAGATTTTGTAAAACCCGGAAAGAAGATTGCACCGCCAAGCCTTAATATGATTTTTCCTGCATTAATAGGTTTTACGGGAATAATTTTTAAACTCTCACCCCTGTCGCCACTTGCTGTATGGCTGCATATGGGGATAAATACTGTTGTGACAATTATTAAGAAATTCATACAAGGTAGAGATTATGATTCGTTAAAGGCTGATGCTTCTTTAAGTAAGCCGGGTTCATTGGACACACGATATTTTGAAGATATTGTTGGCTGGTTTAGAACTCCCATAGTATCATTGATAGCCAGAGTATTTCCAAAAACAGGTAAAGAAAGAATAGGTTTGGTATATGACAGATATATTCCAACATTAGTACGGATAGTATTGGTATTGGTAATACTTTCGGCATCCTATGTTACGTTTTTTCTAGGTTTTTCCGATTATTATCCAAGATTCATTAATGTATTTGCAGAAATGATAGGAAGTGACCAAGCTAAACAGCTTATTCTGGGAAGTTGGATAATAATCGTTATATATTCTTTTATCATTGCACCTCTAAGTCCTGTTTCTATTGGGCTATATTTTAGAGACAGGTTTTCAAAATCACTGGTAAAAGCTGATTATGATCAGGAAGGAATTGACACAACACAGTCTGGAGATGTAAAAGAAAAGAAACCTCCATTAATAAATCGCAATTTGAAACGATATTTGCTTGTATGCATATCTCTTATTATTCCAGCAATACTATTTTATACAGGTTTTGCTACTTATCTTTGGGGTTACATCTTGCATTTATTTTCCGCAATAAAACTGACTGCTGTTGGAGAGGTAATTGTAAGGTCGATGCTGATATCCTCAACCCAAGGCAGATTGGGTATATATATACGTTGGTATCTTAATGACGCTTTGATTATACCTGCAATACTCTGTGCGAACTATGCATTATTCAGCAGTTATAAGATAGAACAACCTACTTCAAGAAAAGAAAAAAATATCTCAAAAGCATTTACAGTTACTAAGATGATTGCTTCTTTAGCAGTTGCGATTAGTTTTGCATATGTAATATTGTATACACATTTTGTTCTCCTAAATCCGCTGTTTTCATTTATCGTTGCGACACTGGGTATCAGGTTTGTAATTCCCATTCTACAAAAATATATATTTTCTGGTAAAAACACTGAGTATCAGAAATCATTGAAGTACGGATTTATATGGGCTGCACTATTTAACGCGTTAAGTATTTCCGGGCATGAGGTATTGGAAGGGAAATTTGGATTAACAGGCACTTTTGACTGGATGGACGTTATTGTTTGTTTGGTTGGCACTATTGTCTTTATCATACTGGTTTCAATAGCAATCTCAAAAACCTCATATCCACAAAGTATAAACACTGTTGACTATAAGTCGGAAGTAAAACCTGAAGCATCTGTTGAGCCAGATATACCTCAAGAAGTTGCACCTATAGAACCTGACGAAGAAAAACCAGAACCACAGTCTGATTTACATAGTGAGGAAATCATTTTTAGTGGTCTTACAAGGGAGGGATTAAAGACTCAAATAAGTGAGTACTCTGCAAAAGCAGTAGGAATGAAACGGAGAAGAAGATTAAATAGTAGGTACCTTGGTGGTGCATATGAAAGTATACAGGAACTACATGGATTTTCCTTTACCCATTCTGATACTGTTGATTTAGCACAGGAATCAAATTCTTTAGCTGAGTTTGTGGTTGCAGATATAGGTGCTGGTTATGGATTTGTTTCAAGAGACTTATTAGAAGAAACAGATGGATTTTTTGCATCTATTTTTCCTGAAATGAAAGAAACCCGTTTTAGGTCTCTGGCATTTGAAGTTAATGAGTTTAGGGAAGAAGTTGAAAAAGAACAAGAAAGAAGAAGTAAAAGAGATGATTCTTATTATCAAGCAGTAGAGTGGAGTTTTGGAGAGACAGGAGAGGATCTTCCTTATGAAGATGAAACAGCTACCCTTGCATTAGCTACGCGATCAATTGAATATATGTATGATCCCTTAAGGGGTATTGAAGAATTATATCGTATATTAAAAGTAAATGGCAAAGCAAGTGCTGTTCTAAGTCTTATGAATGAAGAGACTTACGCAGAAGCTATGGAAGCTTTTGAGACAGATTTATTAGAAGATAAAGATCAGTTTCTGGGAAGCGTATATTTGGAAGGTGTGCCTATTTTCAGTGAGATAAAACGTCTTCAACAAGCAGGTTATGATATACGGCTTTGTGTAATAGACAATTTAAGTCATCTAAGATGGGTAAAAACAGACGAGGGGACATGGAGAAGAGGAGAACCTTTAATGGAAGTGACTCCCGAGATAGAAGCTGAGTTTTATGAAGATACTTTTTATTTTAACAGAGATCATTCAAATTATTTAATTATTGAAATACGAAAGAGAGCTGAAGATCCTGGCCCCTTAAGATTCAATTACGATATTGAAAATGTTGAAAATCTTTATCATCGAAGATATATACCCAGAGATACGGCTACTATTGATGTCACACCAGTGAAGAAACCGGGCGGGGCTGGCGGGTTGATGAGGTTATCTACCTTTGAGAGATACCTGCAGGATGAACATTATAAGTCACCGGACTGGGAAAGGATGTATCATAGCGAGAAGTGGTACAGGAAAGTATGGATAAACACCGCGGTGCGCGTATGGGCATCATGGAGCTATGCGCCTGTAGTGGAACATAGTGAAATAGCGGATATATTCTCAAACAGCCCGTTTAGCAGGGATTTCTGGTACGGTGTATGGGGATTTTTCATCGGTCACTATGCAAAGCCAACCACAGTGTTAGGCTGGATAGGAGTAGTATTCTGGCCTATACAGAGCGTATTGCGGGTAGCAGGCATATCAGTAATGGCAGCAGCATGGTATTTGATACCCTTCCACAGAGAAGCAGTAAACATAGCAATCCACAGAGCATTTAACATAGTAACCACACTTCTATTTGTTTCCTGGTTGATGAAAAATAAAGACACACAAATTGACACGGATTCCAGGCTTTCCCAATTTAAACAACCGGTTCTGAAAAGTTTTCGTAATATAAGCTCAGGCATTACACTCAGAGTTATTATGAGCGCTTTGTCTGTGCTTTCTCCGTTGGTGGCAATATATACATTATATTATTACTTATCTCCTACAAGTCTATTATATGGTATTGCCGGTGTGCAGGGAAGCATCATTGTTATGGTTATTCTAAGTTCGATTTTTGGGATTCGCGCTGCTATATACTATGGCCAGCAGGCTTTTGGCATATGGAGAGCTTCAAAACTGGTTGAAAACCGTGATTCAGCTGAGGAACCATCTTATATTTTAAGAGATATCTTGAATTATGCAAGGCCTGGTTATTATGAAGAGCTTGTTGAAAATGGAATTGAGATAAGAACAATTAATGAGAAATACGTTCCAAGCAGGGTCGTAAGAGATTCCGGCAAGATATTTTTTGAGATAAACCCCGCATTGTTTGTCTCTCTTGATGATGAACTGAAGGTACAGTTCCTGCAGCATGACAGGATTAGTGTCTGGTTTAAACAGCAGACCCAGTCAACTGAGTACAATTTTTATTCTTTACTGCTTAAAAGTGTATTTAGTGTCTTGACTACCATACCTTTTGCAGAACAAGTCATCGTTTCGATAGGGGAAGTACGCGGCCTTAGAATAATCATTCAGTATGCTTTACACAGACAGGGGAGAGTACTTTTTGGTACGTTAGTTGGATTGATGCTTTCTGCAATTCTACAGCAATATTTCCTTTATCTGGGCATCTCTGATTTAGTAAGTGCTGCCAAGGTAGGCCTTTATGCAGGATTGGCAATTGTTTTCATGCCTTTGGTGAAACAGGTAGCATTTGACGATTGGATTAAGAAAGTTGACGAGCGCTTTTCGGGAAGGCCTAATGTGAGAATGCTGATAGTTACGTTGGTTGGTTCTTTAAGTTTTTATTTTCTATACCCGTTCCATGCGTATGTAAGGCAATTCCTAAAACTTATTTCATATAAACTATTAACAGGGATTAGTGCCGGTCTGGAAGTCAGGGTAGGATTTCCTCATACCACAACCCCAAATATGGATGAACTGTACTACATGACTTTCACTTATTTCTTTTTGCGTTGGGTTGGAAATCTGTTTGATGCTACTCTAGGTATGCTTATTTTCAGAGAAGGTATGAGAGAGGTTAATAAAGAAAATATCACATTTAAAAAGCTGATATTCTTCTCAATAGGAATTGCAGTAACCACGTGGTCCTGGTTATTATCCATACCCGGAGATTATTCCATAGTAAAGTTCCAGGACCCTTACTATGGATTGATAATGCCAGATACCATCACAAGAGTATTGCATGGGGATGTTCAGACAATAGTTGCCATACTTGCTATACCTATTTTTGAGCTATTGGTATTTTTTGCAGCATATCAGATCTCAAGATTTATTGATATTTTAAGAGGCGTAAGCAGCCCTGCGGTACCTCTTACCGAAGAAGAAAAAGAAACAAATTTGTTTAAAAGAGGATTAATTAAGGCCAGTAAGATAATTACTACTTATACAAAAGAAAGCAGTTCAATGCTTAAAGGAGCCAGCCTGAGTTTTATTGTTAGTACGCTGATTTTAAGTTTTGTTGCTGTTTTATTGGGATTGGGTTTATTATTTGTAGGAAATACTTCATTTATATCGAATTATGCACTTGCTGCTATGAGTGTTATTTATCTAATGACTCTGCCTAGTCTTGTCTACTTGAAGTTATCATTAAGAAAGAAAAGCAAAATATCATCTACTGAGGATGAAGATATAGAAGATAAATTTGAAAAAGTAAGTATATCAGGTACAAAGAAAGCAGGAGCAGCAGCATCAGTAATAGCAGGAGTTGAGGCAGCGGGGGCAGTAACATTGGTTACCGTAGGTATTATCTTTAATCTGCCAGCTTTAATTTGGGCAGTCTCTATAGCGGTAGGAGTAACCATAATATCCGGCGGTGCATTATATATTATTTCACGTTCAGTTAAACAGAAACCCCAAGGGATTTTAGGAGTATTCGTTGCAATACTGGAAGCAGGTTCTGTACTATTAGCACCGTTTACAGGCATCTTGTTAATGAAAAATCAGAAACAGTTGATTCATCAGGCGCAAATGGAAGCTAATAAAATAAGGGCCGGCCCTATTAAAAGAGTGAGAGAGGAAGAAGTAAAAGCATGGCTTGAAGAAAATTGCAAAGGTTTAAAGTTTGAAGAAGTAGAAATAACAATTGATGAGTTGGAAATAGCAAGGCCGGATATAGCAGCCGCTAAAGACGGTATAATTTATATAGATTACTTAGCGTTTTCATTCCTTCCGGATTACCTAAGAAGAAGCATTATTCAGTATCACGAAAATACCCACCGCTGGACAGCTCTTGAATTTATTGCTTATGGCAACCAAATACTGCATTCAACACGGTTTTTATCAGATATGTTATCCAAAAATAAAGCAAGAGGATTACTGGTTAAATTCAATGAATTTTCAGCTCAAATAGGTACTTCAAAGAAAATCATTGAAGATTTATGCAGAAATATTGAAAAAGAGCTGCAGAGAAAAGACGATGCAGATTTTGAAATAATCAACCAAGATTTTGATAATATAGTCATACAGGTTCAACTACTATTTGCATTAGAGGAAGAAGTAGTTGCTTTAAGTAATAAATTAGAATATTTTAAATTGTTGTTTATTCATTGGGGAAGAACTCCCTTTACTCCGATTTTTGGTTATACTAATTTATTTTTAAAAACTAAAGATGTTAAAGTTTTAAAGCGGGTTTTAGAAATAATTCCTGCGAATCTTGAGTCAATGCAGGATAAAGTTGATATGATAAAGCTGCGTTCATTCCCTGATTTTGCAGATTCTATTTTGGAAGTCCTGGAATCGCCTAAAAATCAGCAGGAATATGAAAGAGCCAGAGAACTGGCTGAGTTTTATATTAAAAGGCTGGATGGTGTAAAGGCAGTATTATTAGATGTGGGGGGAGTTGTTATACAGCCGGACTTACATGCTGCTGGAGCAAGATTTAAAAAGTATTTTAATGAGTTGGGGTTTGCAGAATATACATCTGAGTCTGAACTCCTGGATATCTATACTAAATTTAGAAACGGAAGTGGCATAGAATACAGAAGGAATAAAGAAGGCGATTCTGAAGTTTCTTTTGATGCCTATGTGGATTTGTTTAATAGTTATTTGGCCGGCAGAGATATACCTATAAGATTGACGCCGCTGGATTTTGCCAATCTTTTCAAGAAACCATGGAAATCTGACCGGAGAACAGTAAGTGCATTAAATAGATTAGCTGGAAATTTCAGACTGGCAACTGTTTCTGACCAGCACACGGATGGCAGCAATTGGAGTGAAACACAGAGTGTTAATGAAGCATTAACTGCTGCATTAGGCAATCCTGAAGAATTATTTGAAAGACAGTTTGTTTCCTGGCAGGAAGGCCATACAAAAAGCGATCAGGAGTATTTTGCACACATATTGCAGGAGACCGGTTTGACTCCTGAAGAGGTTGCATTTGCGGATGATATGCCGAATTATGTGGAAAATGCAAGTACGGAAGGCATGCTGGGTTCAACCGTTGATTCAGCTCAGAGTTTATCCAAAAACCTGTTAATTGATGAACTTGTAACGGGGGAATGGCGCAGAAAAGCGGGAAAACTGCTTAAAAAAGGACCTGCAAAACTCCGGAGATACAGAAATAGATTTAGAAAAGCATTCAAGCCTTTAAAAGATGTAAGTTGCCCTCTATTAGAAGATTCTTCCGTGGAAACATTAGTTGATACATCCAGGAAACTAGCAAAGGCATATCCAACCGAAAGGATTGTGGCAATAGGCAGGACTCCTGTATGGATTGTAGAGACGGCAAGGTTGCTTGAATGGGATTCAGACAGATTCGAATATGTGGCATTCTCCGGAAGATGGCACAAACGCAATGCAAGGTTGGTTGAAAAAGACAAAGAACATCCCGGTAGAGAACAAGTATTAAGATATAGACAATACCTTTCAGGTTTAGATTTAGACCCAATTTCAATTATAAACAGGCCGGAAAGGACTGTTTTCACTGACCATATATTTTCGGGCGAATCTATGGTTTCCTTCATCACTGTATTAGTGGAGTGGGCTGAGGAGCTGGATGCAACAAATACCCAAATAGATGTAGTTGATGAGTTAAAACGGAAGATGGCACTGCATATATTACATGAATTACATAGTCCTGAATATGTATTGGAGACAATGGATTATATGATTGGTTTTGATATTACTTATCAAAGAATTAATACTCCGCTGCTTGTATTTCTTGGAAGAAATATAGATAGTTATGATGCAAATTTAGGGATTAGTTATCCGTACACGGATTGGGATAATCCTGATATAGACCCGAGAAATGCTCAGGTTACGCGAAACGCAAGGCTTCTATACTTCAGAATAGTTGATTTCCTGGTTGGGAGAAAATTATTAGGCCCTGAATATCTGGATCGTGCTATGCGGAGTATCGAAACAATGGAGCCTGTGCATGATATACTTACTGCCGGTGATACGCGGTCAGAGGGCACACCTTCCGAAGGATTTGTTTATACTATTGATTTCAAGAAATCAGTAGATATAGATGACTATAAATGGCAACGTAACAGAATACAGAAATATATGAAAGCAACAAAGGACCTGAATTTTAGATGGGCTGCAGAAGTCGACATGGATTCTATAACTTCGGAAAACGATGAACTGCTAAGAATGGTAACCGCAAGAAGAATTGACTGGTTGTTGGAAAATGAACAGGTTCAGTATTCTCATGAAGGATTAGCTGGGAATACTATGTCCAGAGATTTTGATTTCATATTATGGGAGTTATATAAAAACGCATGCGATGCTTACACTCGTTTGAACGATGAAGGCCCGATAGAAGTTTCCTTATCACAAGCAGGTGAAAATGTTACAATAGATTTTATAGATTATGGGATTGGCCTTGAAACGATAGGAAAAAGAGAGAATGGAAGTATCAGGATTGTCTCAAATACTCCTGTAGGAGAGTGCAGGAGAGATCATCTTTACAGTTCACAAGGTGTTGGTATTATCTGGTGCCAATTGTTAGTGCAACTTCATGGAGGAACGTTTGAATATATCTCTGAAAAAGTAGAGGATGATAAAAGCGGCAAAAAGCATAGAACAATCGCAAGAATAACCTTGCCAAAAGACGCAATTCAGTTGGAATCGGATGCTCATGAAGAAGTAAAACCTGAAACAACGCTGAGATTGTTTAATGTGCCGTTCTGGAGCGAGTTATTTGAGACGATTGCGTTAGGTGTTGTTTTTGCGTTTATACAGGATCCTGTAACAAGGATGCTTGCATTGGGTGTTTTTGCGTTGATACATATTATAACTGATATATATAATCTCAGACAGAATGAAGAATACCGGAAAAAAACTGCATTTGGAAAGCTATTTCACTTATTAGGTAATGTTGTCAAAAGATTTATTGCATCAATGGTTGTTATCTGGGTGCCATTTGGAGTAAGTGATTATTTTGTGCAGGTAAAAGTCGCATCTTTAATAGCAGGAGCAGTAATCAGCTTTTCCTGGCACATATATTACAATGTCCTGATTGATAATCAAGTAAAATTCTTAAAAAAGTGGCCAAAACTTAGATTAAGCAGAAAAGCTGATGATAAACAGACAGATGAACAGAGTGTTGTGATTCCGGAAGAGCCTCCGAGCGATCCTGATGAGTTAAAGCAAGAGCTGGAAAAACCTTATCCTTACGGCGAGACTGACACAGTTAAAATAGACAAAAAACCTGCTAAGATGCTGGGCCTGGAAGATTTATATGCAGGATCCTCGGATATATCTGATTATGGAACATGTATAAGGATTATGAGTTTCTATAGCATTCATCAGAGAGATATACATAAGCAGGCGTTAAGGAATATACAAAAAACGTTTCCTGTTTTCACTACGGATTTTATAGCAAGGATTATAAAATATTCAGACAGCCCTGAGCAGGCATTAAGCAGGTTCAGGCAATGGCTTGATGCATTGGATAAACACCCGGAAGTATTGGAAGCTATTGTTGCCTCGGCTGAAACACCTGAAGAAGCAAGAAGTCTATACTGGGATATCCGTTATAACAGGCCCGTTAAACCGGATTACTTCGATTTTAATGTTACACCTGCACAAGCACTGCTTTATAAAATCAGGTTTGAAAGATACAGCAAGGATAAGTGGGCTCACAAAACATGGCATCCTGCCTTAATTAAATGGGCAAATATGACCCTTGAAAAACAGGGCCTGCCTGAACTGTTAAAAATTGAAGAGCAAGAATCAGCAGTATCGCCCGAAACTGACCGGATTGTTGAGGTTGAGAAAGCACAGAAATATACGCTTGTTAATACCTTAATCTCAACTTTGTTTGCAGGGCTGCTGCTTTTGGGGCTGGGTTTAATACTCAAAGCATCAATTTTAGTTCTTGGAATCCTATTCTTGATTCCTGTGTTATTTATATTTGTTTATATTTCCAGCAGCCTCTGGGCATCAAAAAATGCGCATTATAAGATAACGGTGAGAGAAAAGTATCTGGAATATGAGGCAAGGAAGAAGCTTGATGCCTCAGGGCTTGAAGATGTGAAGATAAAAGTAGTTAAGGAAAGGGGGTACAGCCCTGTTAGATATGAGAAACGGGGAGATGAATATACGGTTATTCTTAATCCAAACCTGTTAAATCGTTCATTTATGTTTGATAGATTGTTCTATTTATCCCACATATCGAAACAAATAAAAATGTCTAGGAGAGAAAGGGGAGTTTTACGCAAAGTATTAGATTTCATTGTCCTTCATCTTGTAGATATTGTTTTATTCTTTAGAGCTGCGTTATGGGATACTATTATCGGTCACAGGCCATGGGAGGAGCTAAGCTCATATATTTCCGGGAAGACATCGGTCGAGTTGGATGAGAGATACGGCAGCCCGATGAAAGCTTTCGATAGCTTTAAAAAAGAGTTTGAACAGGGTATAATTCCGGATTATATTGCTCTGAATATATTTGAATCTGCCTTTAAAAATAAGGAGATATCCGGGCAAGCTAAAGGGTACTTTTTAAATCATTTAAGTGTGTGCCTCAAGGAAGACAGGGATTTAGGAGTTATGGATATAGAAAAACTGAATGTTTATTTCCCTGAAATTTCCAGAGCCAGGCTTGCGCAGGAGTTTGAAGGTTTCATTGACAAGGTAGCGTCTGATAAAGAAGAAATTATAGCATTATGCCAAAGGATCAGGGCGGAAATTCAAAAAGGGGATAGTGCGGAACAAGGGAATATTGATTATTGTATGGGAGTAATTAATACCAAATCTTATAAACTGTTGGATTCACTTACACCTCTTTTTGTAATGATGATAATTTTAGGTTTAAAAGATTTTGAAGGAGATTTAAGCCACTGGACCAGAACTTGTTCAGCTGCAATTATTGGTTACGTTGAGTTATATAATGAGGTATATAAAGCTAAGGGAGATTTTGCAAAACTGGATGAATTTTTAAGAAATATAGAATCTCAAATAGAAAGACTGGATGCTCAGGCAAGGGAGATGAAAGAGAAATATTTGAAGGATTCAGTAGTTATTGATGAAAGCGCAGTTAAATCAGAAAAGGAATATTCTTTAATTCACAATGTCTTGGTCTGGATACCTGGATTTTTTGCTAATATGGCGATTAATTTGTCAGCTTGGATTTTAAGGATGATAGGAATAGCGGACAGGACGGCAAATTTTGATGTTCTTTATTCTCAAATTAGGCAAATAAATTCAAATATTTCGTATTACAATGAAACGCAAGGTATAAGAAAATATTGGCCGGTTGAACATAAAAAGCGTGATGCCAAAATAATGATGGCTTTGAAAGATAGATTGGCGAATGTTAAAAATCCGCAGTACTATATCGATTATGAAATTAGGGATGGATTAATTGCAGGATATATCGTTTATAGTATTAGACCTTCAGATTCACCTGAATATCCAGGTTCATTATATATAGACCTGATAGCTGCAGATCCGTCTGCATTCGGAACAGATATTTCTATTAAACTAATGAAGAAAGCTTTTAAGTTTGCTCAAAAAAATAATATAGATACTGTTTATTTGAATTGTTTTAAAGACAATGAAAGAGGTGTAAATTTTTACGAAAACAAAGTCAGTGCTCAACTATCAGATATTATCACTGCCAAACCTAAAGAGGACCGTCCCGGGGAAGATGATCAATTTCGTTTTGTTTATACTGTAAAAGATTTACCGCAGGAAAGAGTTATTACTATTGGTTTCTGGAATAACATTGTAAAAAGATTTTCGAGATATACCGCAAAGCCGCAGGATTTGGCGCAGGATATGATAGAGCAGCTGCTTGTTGAACAGGATGAGAAATGGCTTATGGATAACTATCCGGAGGCTGTTAACCGGGATACTTTCCATATAGTCTCAAATCCTAATAATATTGAATCGAAGGTACAGGATTTAATACATCTCAAGAAGATGGGAATAAATGCTCACGGTATTGCATTTGCTCCTTATTCGACAGCAGGATTGGTAGGGCGTGGTTATGAAATCCAGAAAGAAGGGCCTGTAAGTCCTGTTGTAATGGTAAATGGCGAACTTCAAAGGTTGCAAGTATGGAAAAATCCTAAAACTGGCATGATACTGATCGACAAACCTCAGGGAGTTGAGTTCAAAGATCAGAACGAGGAAGCCCAGGCTTTGTATTTCATTGCGTGCCAGGTGATGTATAGAGGTTTTATCGATAAAAAAGTCAACAAAATGCTTATTTCAGGCCAGCCAAAAAGGAAATTCAGAAATAAAAAGACATTCCCCGATGTTGTTTTTATTGATAATCAGGAAATGATACCCGGAGTTCAGTCAAAAAGGCTGTTTGGCGGGGTTGAGATAAGCTTTCCTGATGTTGCAAATGCTGAGAAATTATTAGCAAACGCAATGGTTGTGTCGGAAATCGACCAGGATCCTGAAATGGAAACGAGTTTATTGCGTGATGCTAATAAAAATATATTGGCTTCAGAAAGAGTCAATCTTGTTATGCAGGCAGGGGCTTTAAGAAGTAACATCGGCATGTTCCTGGGAGAAAACAGGACACATCAGCGCAGCAGTTCTGCTGTAATGATGGCAAGGTCGCCTTTGGCTTTAAGGTTTGGCCTTGCAGAGTTAAAAGCAGAGAAAAGGATAAAGACAATACTGGATTTACCGGGTGTTGTCGAAACGGATTTGAAATACTGGCCCAGCCATGCAGGTTCAACAATTGTAGACGGCCTGTTTAAAGACGGGGCTTTAAATGAGGATTATCTGAACTTAAGCAGAAAACAGCTGAAACAAGGGGAAAAATACTTTGATGGTTTTACTGAAGATGAGAAAAAGTATGTTGTCGAGCTTACGCGGCTGGCCAAAGGTATGCCTGATGTTCCCTATGGGGAAGTTGCAGACCAGTTTAAAAAGACGTATATTGCAAAGGCCAGTTGTGCACTCTGGGTTTTAAAACAAATAGAGAAAAATCAGAGTGTTACGGGTATTATACCTTCAAATATTGTTACAGAAGCTGCTTCAGTTAATACATTTGAAAGATTAATTAAAGGTTCGATCTATATTGGGTTTTCAGGTATGATGCTATCAATTAGAGAGCACTATCAAGAATCTGTTATAGATTTAAATAGAAATCTGTTGGAATTTTATAAAGAAGCGCAGGACTCAAGATACCTGCCTTCAGGTTATCTCACTATCTCTATCCCGGCAAGGTTGCAAAATTATGATGAATTTATGGAAATCTCAAGTAAGTTGGGAATCTCTGTGGTTGATGAAAGGTTTCTCAGTTCAGCAGAGTCAGCTTATACCGATATGAGAGCAAATACCTCCCTTAGGATATCATTTATTGGCAGTGATGTTGCGTCCAGGATGGATTTAAATAATGCACTGTCAAACATTCTGAGACAGGCTTCCGAACAAAAGGTTCCTCTGGTTATTTTGGATGCTGACTTGGCTATGTCTGAAGAGATAAGGGAAGCAAGGATAACAACTGTTGATTTTATGGAAGTTGTTCTGGATGTTTTAGGATTTCAGGAGTTAGACCCAGCTGAAAAAAGGAAGCTGGAGCAATCAAAAGGGCAGAGATACTTCCAAGGTGGCCCGGTTCCTGTCTTTGATAATGCGGCCAAACAAGTGGTTAAGAGAGTATTGAAATATGCAGAAGATAGCGAAGCTTTTGTAGGGGACGAGGCATTGATGATTGAAACATTAGATGCTTTAATGGATATTAGCTTCAATTATGCTAATGTAAAAGAAAGTGATGTCCGGAAAGAAAGGGAAAGATTCAAACTGGCAGTGTTAAGATATAAACAAAGATATGAAAACAGCAGTAATTTAGAAGCAAAACAGGAAGCCGTACATATGTGCATGAATCTTGTGCATGGAATTTGCCTGGCAGTTGCTGAGAGTGCGTATTTATCCGGTACAATAATGGATGAAAAGTATAAACCGGTGTTTTTACAGTATATTCTGCAGGCAATTAACTCTGGTTCTGATACACCTGAGCTAATAAGATCAGGGAATTATACCCCGGCACTGCCGCAATTGCCTGATGAGTATGCGAGTTTAAGCGTTGAGGAGCTTCTTGAAAAGGTCTTGGCAAATAGCGAAGGATTTGCACTGGAGGACTTGTTGGCACTGCTTTGGCTAAATGCAAGCAGGGAGTTATCCAATCTGGAAATACTGAAGACATTAAAAAATCCGGTACTGATAGCAGGTCAGCAGGCCATAGAATCTGCCGCATAATTATATATATTTTAATATTTAAAAAATATTTACGCAGTCTTGCATTTAAATTTATAATTTTGTAGAATAACACAAGAAGTGGCTTAGTAGGTGAAGCCACTTTTTGTTTTCATAAACGAAAATCGAAGGTAATTTTGACATGAACTCAGTTGCTGATATTGAAAAACTGCTTAATCCTGTGTTAAATGAAGAAAAAATGGAGCTGGTGGATATACAATATGTAAGGGAACACGGGAAAATGGTTTTACGTTTATTTATAGATAAAGATGGTGGTATGCGTTTGGATGACTGCGAGCATATGAGCGATAAAGTGGGGACCCTTCTTGACAACTCAGGTGTTCTTTCGGATTCATATATCCTTGAGATATCTTCCCCGGGGTTAGACAGGGTTCTCAAAAAAGAAAAGGATTTTATTAAATTTATAGGAAAAAAGGCAAAAGTAACCTTGCATGAGCCGATGGACGGGCAGAGGAATTTTAAAGGTGAAATTCTTTCGGCAGGAAATGGACAGATTAAAATATCGGATGTTACAGGTAAGACGGTAGACATTTTTATAGAAAAAATATCAAAAGCTCGGTTGGAACCGGACATATAAATAGAGGAGTAAATAAAATGTCGGAAAAAAATGAAATTGTAATAGCATTAGAGCAAATCGAAAAGGATAAAGGCATTCAAAAGGATGAAATTTTAAGGGTGATTGAAAATGCTTTGGTTTCTGCATATAAGAAACATGTGGGAAAAAACGTGAATGTAGAAGCTAAGGTAGACCCTGAAACCGGAGAAATGACTGCATGTGTAATAAAACAGGTTTTATCCGAAGTCAAAAATCCTAATATGGAGATAACTCTGGCAGAGGCTAAGGAAATTCAGCCTCAGGCAAAATTAAACGGGGAGATAAGAATACCCCTGGATACACAGGACTTTTCGCGCATTGCAGCCCAGACCGCAAAGCAGGTAATCGTGCAAAAAATAAGGGAGTCGGAAAGAGAAAGCCTGTTTGATGAGTACAAAGCCAAGATCGGACAAATGGTAAGCGGTGTAGTATGGAGGATAGCAAACCGTAATCTTATAGTTGATTTGGGAAAAGCAGAAGCAATACTTCCTATATCCGAACAAATACACAAAGAACATTTTAATCTGGGGCAGCATTTAAGGGCTATTATAATAAAGGTAGAGAAAGGCCCGAGAGGCCCGGTAATCGTGCTTTCAAGAAGCCATCCGGATTTAGTGAAACGTTTGTTTGAAGTAGAAGTCCCGGAAATTTATGAAAAAATCGTTGAGATATTGCATGTAGTACGGGAACCGGGGCTTAGAACCAAAGTATCTGTTAGATCCAATAACCCTAAAGTCGATGCAGTAGGGGCATGTGTAGGCGTTAAAGGAGCAAGAGTTAAACCTATTATAGATGAACTGCATAATGAAAGGATTGACCTGATTGCTTATTCTGATGATATTATGAAATATATAGCATCGTCATTGTCGCCTGCTAAAGCACAGGGTGTAGCAATAATCTCAAAAGAAGAAAAAAAGGCAGAGGTTATAGTTGGTGATGATATGCTTTCACTGGCTATCGGCAAGAACGGCCATAATGTGAGGCTTGCTGCAAAACTGGTTGGTTATCATATTGATATAAAATCCGAATCCCAGAAGAAACAGGAACACAAGGAAAAGAGCGAAGCAGTTTCCGAAAAGCTGGGTGAACTTGAAGGAGTCGGGCAGAAGACCACGGAAATACTCGCTAAAGCGGGATTTACTGATATAAATAAGCTTGCTAATGCAACCGAAGATGAACTTAAAACATTGCAGGGTATAGGCCCGAAAACAGCCCAGAAAATAATAGAATCGGCAAAAAAACTGATTAATTCAAATAAAAAAGAAGTAAAAGCGGATTAACAAGTTCGCACTCAAAGAGGTAAAAATGGTTCAGAAAAAAACAAAACCAACTGCTAAAAAAACAGATTCCAAGAAAAAAACTTCAAAAAAGAAGAAAGATCTGGAAGCTGTCGAAGAAAAGTTATTAGAAACAAAAGAAAAAGAGACTGAGTCTGCAGAAGTAAAAAAGAGAGGCAGAAAAAAATCTGCTGAAACAGAAGCCGTAAAGAAAGTAAAAACAACCGGGAGAAAGAAGAAAACCGTTGTAAAAGAAAAGGCTGCCGAAAAAACTGAACCAAAAAAGAAGAAAAAAGCAGTTGCCAAAAAAGAAAAATCCCCTAAAATGCTTGTTCCTGAGGTAAAAGAAGAAAGAATCGAAATCCATAGGGAGATTGAATATAGGGAAGAAGTTAAAAAAGAATCCCCGGTAACCGTAAAAGAACCCGCAGTTAAAAAGTATAAAGGTGAAATAAGGGTTAATGAGCTTACAACCGTACGCGAGATTGCGGAGAAAATGAAACTGAACCCGGGAGATATCATTAAAAAGCTCTTGTCGATGGGAACCCTTGTTACAATAAATCAGAGATTGGATTTATCAACCGTGGAGATTCTGGCTAATGAATACAGTTATGAAGTAAAGTATGTATCAATCTATGAAGGGGAAGAGATTAAAGAGGAAGAAGAAGACCAGTCAAAACTCAAGCCGAGATCTGCGGTTGTTACCATTATGGGACATGTTGACCACGGTAAAACTTCTTTACTGGATGCGATAAGGGAAACTGACGTTGCCGGTGGTGAAGCAGGGGGAATTACCCAGCATATCGGTGCATATAAAGTAAAAACCAAGAACGGAGATATTAATTTTTTAGATACACCGGGCCATGAAGCTTTTACATCCATGCGCGCCCGCGGAGCTCAGGCTACAGACATTGTAGTGCTTGTTGTTGCAGCTGATGATGGTGTTATGCCGCAGACAGTTGAGGCAATTGACCATGCAAAAGCAGCAAATGTTCCGATAATTGTGGCTATCAATAAAACAGATGTACCCGGAGCTAATCCTGCCCAGGTCAAGCAGGAGTTGACAAAGTATAACCTAGTTCCTGAAGATTGGGGCGGAGATACCATTACAGTAGAAGTATCAGCAAAAAACAAAGTGAATATTGACCAGTTGCTGGAAATGATCCTTTTAAAGGCTGAAATGATGGAACTGAAAGCAAACCCGGATAATCTGGCCCGCGGAGTCGTTGTAGAAGCAAGGTTAGACCAGAGAAAAGGCCCTGTGATGACAGTTTTAGTGCAGAAAGGGACTTTACGCGTAGGTGACAATTATATAGTCGGAACAACCTGCGGAAAAGTAAGGGCTATGACAGATGAACATGGTCACCGGCTGCAGGAAGCACCCCCAGTAACACCGGTAGAGATTCTGGGTGTGAGTTCAACACCTCATTCCGGAGACAGGTTTATTGCAGTTGAAAGCGAGCGTTATGCAAGAGAGATAGCCCAGAATAGACAAAACAGGGCCAGGGAAGAAGCCTTAAGGCCCAGGCACCACTTATCTCTGGAGGATATCAGCTCAGGAAAAGTCAAAGAATTGAGATTAATAATAAAGGCTGATGTTCAGGGGTCTCTTGAAGCATTAAGGGATTCATTGGAGAAATTTTCAACAAAAGAGATAACTTTAAGGGTTGTGCATGGTGGTGTAGGTACCATCAATGAATCTGATATAACTTTGGCAGCTGCAAGCGATGCTTTAATAGTTGGTTTTAATATAAGGCCGGAGCCGGCTATACAGAGAATGGCTGAAAAAGAGGGCGTAAGCATTCAGATTTACAGGATAATTTATGAAGTCACAAAAGACATACGCGCCGCGATGGAAGGTCTGTTAGAGCCGAAGCTTAAGGAGATTGTTTTGGGCAGGGTGCAGGTGAAGCAGGTATTTAAAGTGTCAAAAGTAGGTACCATCGCAGGATGCCAGGTTGCGGAAGGAAAAGTCCAGAGGGGATGTAAAATCCGGTTGCTCAGGGATAATGTCATCGTATACGATGGTTCCATTTCGTCCTTGCGCAGGTTTAAAGATGACGTGAAAGAAGTAGATAAAGGTTATGAATGCGGGATAGGGCTGGATAAATTTTCTGATGTAAAATCAGGCGATATTTTTGAAGTTTACTCTTTTGAGAAGATAGCAAGGAAATTAGAAGAATAATATATTGTCTAGAGTCTGAGGTCTGTTGTCTATTATGGTTTACAGTTATAAGAGATCGGTAAGAGTGGCTGAGTTAATTCAGCAGGAAGTTTCGAAGATTGTACAGGAGCTAAGAGCACCAGGTTTAGGTTTTATTACAATTACCGGAGTCAAGATTACGGATGACCTTAAATCTGCTCGGATATTTTATTCGGTTATAGGAACCGAAAAAGAGATTACAGACAGCAATACGATATTAAAGGATTTAACACCCGAGGTCAGGCATCGGCTGGCAATGAGGCTTAATTTAAAATATACTCCAACTTTGGTTTTTGAGTTTGATGATACACCCACAAAAGCCAGTCGTATTTTTGAGATACTGGAAAAAATTAAGAAAGAAGAATCATAGTTTGATGTTTGTATTTTTTTGTAGTGTAGGCCCTTGTGGCCGTAATAGTAAAATATTTTTTACGCCCGTAAAGGCCTACAATACAAAGAATTCCTTAGAGTAAAATGAATGCGAACAAAAAGGCACTGCTGAAAATATTCAAAGCGATAAAGAAAAACAAAACGTTTTTTATTGCGGGGCATCTTAAACCTGACGGAGATACAGTCGGAACAGCTCTAGCGCTGGCGTCATTGCTCCATCGTTTGAAAAATAAAGTGGAGATATACTCTAAAGAACCGATACCGGAATATTTATTATCGGCGCCCGGGGCAAAGAAAATAATTATTGCTGATAAGACTGTTAAAAAGTTTGACTGTGCAATAATCCTTGAATGCCTTGATTTTGAACGCATGGGCAATATTATAGATTCAGAACAGGTTGAAACAGTAATTAACATAGACCATCATGCAAACTATAATCATTTCGGGCACATTAATTACATTGACCCCAAAGCATCTTCCAGCTCCGAGCAGGTTTATAATATATTTAAGTTCTTTAAAATGCCAATAAACATTAACGAAGCCAAATGCCTTTACATAGGGTTGGTTACTGATACCGGTAAATTCCAGCAGACCAATACAACCTCATATGCACTAAATGTTGCTGCATCCCTGGTTGATGTAGGATTGAAACCCACCGTCATATATGATGCGGTATATGCAAATAAATCCCTTTCATCTCTTAATTTGCTGGGCCATTCCTTGTGCAATTTAAAACTGAGCTGTTCGGGCAAGGTGGCATATTTGGAAGTAACAAGGCAGATGTATAAAAAGACCCGTTCAAATCCCAGCGAGGCAGAGGGAATAATAAACTATGCAATGATGATGCCTAAAGTCATAGTAGGGGTTCTTTTCAGGAAAGACGATGACAATGGCTACATAAAAGTAAGTTTTCGATCGCGCGGGAGTTTTAATGTAAATAAGGTAGCGCAGTATTTTGGCGGCGGCGGGCATAAAAATGCTGCAGGTTGCAGCGTAAAGGGGAATATTGTAAAGGCAAAAAAAGAAGTCCTGAAGTATTTGGGAAAAAAGCTGAGAAAGATAACAATACACACGATTTAGGTATGGGCAGGGATATGAATGAAAATGGTTTATTGAATATAAACAAACAGACCGGGGTAACGTCTTATTGGATAGTAGATAAAGTGAAAAAGATCCTTAAAATAAGAAAAGTTGGGCATTGCGGCACTCTTGACCCGATAGCAGAGGGAGTTTTGTTGGTTTTATTCGGTAATGCCACAAAATTTCAGTCGCAATTTATGTCTATGCGCAAAACGTATAGAACCAGGTTATCATTAGGTGTTAAAACCGATACGGGGGATATAACCGGCAAAGTGCTCAATGAAAGGCCTGTTGAAAAATATTCATACGAACACATTTCGGGTATGTTAGAAAGATTTAAAGGTGAGATTAAACAATTGACTCCGATATATTCTGCGGCTAAGTATAATGGAAAAAGGCTCTATAAATTAGCAAGATTAAATATGGATATAAAACGTCCTCCAAGATTTGTTACGATACATAGAATTGACATTTTACATATAGGTAGTAAATCGATTGAACTGCGTATAAAGTGTTCAAGCGGTACTTACATCAGGTCACTGGCAGAAGATATTGGAGAAGCATTGGGATGCGGTGCTACTGTTGAATATTTATGCAGGGAAAGCGTAGGCCCGTTTAATCTGGATTCTGCTGTTAATGGCAAAAACCTAGAGACATTGAATTGTGCAGATTTATTGAGATTAAGTGTTAATTTTAAAAATGATACTGGATGTTCAATATTAGCTAATGATAAATCTCTATTTAATCAACATCTGCTATCTAGAATTTGAAGTTATATGAGACATTCTATAGTAACAATAGGGACATTTGACGGGGTGCACCGCGGCCATCAGTATTTAATAAAAAGGCTGATAAATGTTTCCAGAAAAAAGAAGTTAAAGAGTATTTTAATAACGTTTGCATCACCGGTCAGGAAAGTCCCGGGGGTTTTGACATTAAAAGAAGAAAAAGTAAGGTTGCTCAGGCAATATAATGTAGATAAAATTATTGTTTTGCCTAATTTGAGAAAGGTTCTCAGGCAAAAGGCAAAATCGTTCTTTGAAAATTATTTGTGTAGAAAGCTTAATATGAAGCATTTAGTTGTAGGGAATAACTTTGCCTTTGGCCGTAACAGGGAAGGAAATGTAAGCTGGCTTAGAAATGTAGCAAAGGTAAACGGGGTAGAACTGAGTGTGTTGAACAATTTTAGATTAAATGGAGATATTGTTTCTTCTTCAGTTGTTAGAGATTATGTTAGTAAAGGAAGTATCGATAAAGCAAACAGACTGATGGGAAGAAGGTATAAAATTGAAGGCATGCCGGTAAGAGGCAAGGGATTAGGCAGAAAACTCGGATTTCCAACGGTCAATTTAAAAACTGACAGGAATAAACTATTACCTAATGGGATATTTGCAGGATATGTTTATAATAAGAAAAATAAGTACCCATGTGTTGTTTTTATAGGATATAAATCTACTTTGAAGTATTCCGGGGGGCTAGTAATTGAGGCCCATTTATTAAATTATCAAAGCCAATGGAGAAAACAGTTAACTACTTTGCATTTGTATAAAAAAATAAGAGATGAGAAAAAATTTGCTAATGTTGATAAATTAAAGAAACAGATAGCTCTTGATGTTAAAAAAGCCAAGAATATACTTTCATCAAAAAAATAAAAAGCAGAAAAAGGAGGGATGATTATGGCTTTGAAAAAGTACGAAACCAAAGACTTACGAAATATTTGTTTGGTAGGTGCACAGGGCGACGGTAAGACATCATTAGGAGAAGTTCTGCTTTTTAATGCAAAGGTGACGAATCGGTTGGGCAGCATTGATGAAGGTAATACTGTTTTGGATAACACTGAGGATGAAATAGAAAGGAAAACTTCGATAAGTTTAAGTGTTGCATTCTGCGAGCATAATAACTGTAAAATTAATATTTTAAATACACCGGGTTACGGAGATTTTATTGGAGAGGTTTGCGCGGCTTTGGCAGTAGCAGAATCATCGGTATTTGTTATTTCTGCAGATTCGGGAGTTAATCCTGTGTGCGAAAACCTCTGGGGGTACCTGGAAAATCACAAAATGCCGACTGTAATATTTTTAAACAAGCTGGATAAAGAGAACTTAAATTTCGAGCAGATTATTGCTGAAATAAAGGAAAAACTCAATCATCAGGTAGCTGTTATAAATCTGCCGGAAAAAACCGGAGAAGGGTTCAGCTCTTTAGTAAATATATTCGAAGGTAACGTGCCGGAATCTGCGGTTAAATGGAATGAATCGCTGATTGAAAGTATATCCTCCAGTGATGACTCGCTTACGGAAAAATATCTTGAAGGTAAGGAAATTACCAAAGATGAACTCAAGGCTGCATTAACGAAAGCAATAATGGAAAGAAAGGTTTTTCCTGTGCTTTGCGGAAGCGCTGCTAAAAATATAGGAATAAAAGAATTAGCCGATTTTATTGTTAACTATTTACCGGCACCGGAAGTTGCCAATGATAATGCTCATTTAGGGGCACTGGTGTATAAAACAGTAAGTGAGCCTGGAATGGGCCAGCTGAATTTTGTAAAGCTTATATCAGGAACCCTGGAAGCAGGCAAGGATATATTCAATTTCACAAAGAACACACGTGAAAGAATAGGGCAGTTATGCTACGTTCAGGGCAAAAAAAGAATCGACGCAGCAGGCGTAAGTATCGGGGATTTGGTTTCATTAGTAAAGTTAAAAGATACAAAGACAAATGATATTTTGGGAGATGAAAAAAATCAGCCGGATATTAAACAGATTGCATTTCCCGAAACCTTATATCAAAAAGCTATCGTTACAAAATCCAAAGGAGACTCTGAAAAGGTGGGTAACGCCCTTGCGCTGGTTATAATAGAGAATCCGACAATCCATTATTTTTTCAATGGAGAGACCAAAGAGATGATTCTTGCAGGAGTGGGTTCTTTGCAGCTGGAAGTAGTAATGAAAAAAATAAGGAACAGATACGGGGTAGACGTTGAATTACACTCACCAAGAGTGCCCTATAAGGAAACCATACACGGTAAATCAGAAGTACAGGGGAAGTACAAACGTCAGTCAGGCGGCCGCGGGCAGTACGGTGATTGCTGGCTGAAACTTGAACCACTTGCCAGGAGCAAGGGATTTGAATTTATCAATAAAATTGTGGGTGGAGCTATACCGAAAAACTACATTCCCGCCATAGAAAAAGGCGTAAAGGAAGCCATGGATCAGGGAGTGATTGCAGGATATCCGGTAGTAGACGTTCAGGTGACCGTGTTTGACGGCTCATACCACGAAGTTGACTCGTCTGATATGGCATTTAAAATAGCCGGTGCTATGGCATTGAGAAAAGGTGTAAGCGAGGCCAGACCGGCAATTTTAGAACCTATAGTGAATTTAGAGGTAACCATTCCTGATGGTTATATGGGAACAATTATGGGAGACCTTAATTCACGAAGGGGAAGGGTTCTGGGAATGGAAAAGGTTGGCAAGAAGGAATTGGTTAAAGCTCAGATACCTATGGGTGAGATATTTGAATATGCGACAGAATTACGTTCATTAACCAAGGGGAGCGGAGAATATACTATGAAATTTTCTCATTATGAAGAAGCTCCTCCACAGATTGCACAGCCTTTAGTAGATGCCTACAGGAAGGCAAAAGAAGCTGAAGTTGCAGCAAAACAATAAAATAATATACATCGAGATGTAGGTGTAAGGAGGAAAGATGGTATACAGCAAAAAAAACATCATTGAAAACTTTAAAGTTCATCCCACTGACACCGGTTCGCCTGAAGTGCAGGTAGCGCTTCTTACAAACCGTATAAATTATTTGTCAGACCATTTCAAGAAGAATCCGAAGGATTTTGGCTCGAGGGACGGATTTTTAAAGCTGATCGGACAAAGAAGAAGGCTTCTGAATTATTTAAAAAAACATAATCAACAGAAGTACAAAGAAATTATTGATAAACTCAATTTACGTAAATAATAAACGCATTAACAAATCAGACTTTGTATTTATAATTTTACTTAGTTTGTAGTTTTGTGTTTTAAAAGGAGAAATTTGTGAATAAGATAGTGAACTCGATTGAAGTTAATGGTAAGAAAATAACTATTGAAACTGGAGAGATGGCAAAACAGTCCAATGGTTCCTGTTTAGTACGTTCAGGAGATACTGCGGTCCTTGTAGCTGTTGTTGCAAAGAAAGAGCCTGACAAGGGAAAGGAGATGCAGGATTTTATTCCTTTGACGGTAAACTACAGGGAAAGAACGTATGCAGCAGGAAGAATCCCGGGAGGGTTTTTCAAAAGGGAAGGAAAACCAAGGGATAACGAAGTCCTGGTAAGCAGGATTATTGATAGAACCATCCGCCCTAATTTTCCGGAAGGATGGATTAATGATACCCAGGTTTCGGTTATTGTCTTATCTTGCGATGATGAAAACGATCCTGATATTTTAAGTGTTTTTGGAACTTCTGTAGCATTAAGGATTTCTGATATTCCGTTCAGTGAACCGATTTCCTGCGTAAGGATAGGAAAAATAAACGGAAGCTTTGTGGTAAATCCTACGTTCAATGAACAGAAACAAAGCGAGTTGGATTTGCTGGTCAGCGGGAAGAAAGATTCTTTATGTATGGTTGAAGCCGGAGCTAATGAATTAAAAGAAGAAGAAATGCTGGAAGCATTAAAGCTGGCTCAGGAAGAAATAAAAAAGATGTGTTTATTTCAGGAAAAATATAAGCAGAAAGAGAAGATCCCTTTATTCCAGAAAGAATCAATCAAGGAACTAGAGAAGGGAGTAATTGATTTTGCTACTCCGAAGATTAAAGAAGCTGTTACTATTTCTGAAAAAAGCGAACGCGAAGGTATCTTAGACAATTTAAAAAAAGAAATTACCGAAAAGTATAGCGAGCAATATCCTGAAAAGGAAGCATATATATCATGTATACTTGAGGATATTTTATATAAAGAGGCAAGAGCTTTGATACTGGATAAAAAAATAAGAACTGACGGAAGAAAATATAATGAGATAAGGCCCATAGATTGTAAAATCGGGGTTTTGCCCCGCACTCACGGTTCTGCTGTTTTCACACGCGGGCAGACCCAGGCTTTAGCGACAGTTACACTGGGAAGTGCAGCAGATATGCAGGTTAAAGATGAATTACAGGAAGAATATAAAGAACGTTTTATGCTGCATTATAACTTTCCAGGGTTTGCAACCGGCGAACCTAAGCCTGAAAGAGGAGTTAGCCGCAGAGAGATCGGACACGGAGCACTTGCCAGACGCTCTCTGTTGCCGCTTCTTCCGCAGGAAGCAGATTTTCCTTATACAATAAGGGTTGTTTCGGATATACTGGAATCAAACGGTTCCAGCTCTATGGCTTCCGTTTGCGGGGGCTCCCTTGCTCTTTTTGATGCAGGTGTAACAGTTAAATCCAGCTGTGCGGGTATTGCTATGGGATTGGTTAAAGAGGGTGATAAACATGCAATTCTGACTGATATTATGGGTATGGAAGACCATCTTGGCGATATGGATTTTAAAGTTGCAGGAACCAGGGACGGAATAACAGCATTACAGATGGATATAAAAATATCCGGTTTAAGCACGGAGCTTATGTCTAATGCTTTGCAGGAGGCAAAAGTTGCAAGGCTGAAGATTTTAGATAATATGGAGCAGGCTATAGCAAAACCGCGCGCGGAGCTGTCAGAGTATGCCCCCAGAATTATCACCTTGCAGATACCTCAGACCAAAATCGGGGAGTTAATAGGCCCCGGAGGAAAAAATATACGCAAGATCCAGGAAGAAACGGGAGCGGATATCGAAATAGAAGATGACGGCCGTGTTTTTATTTCAAGCAGCGATAAAGAAGCTGTTGAACGCTGCAAGGTTATGGTAGAGTCATGTACGGCAGAGGTTGAGGTAGGCAAGACTTATAATGGAAGAGTCACAAGGATAATGAATTTCGGCGCATTTGTTGAAGTATTGCCGGGTAAAGAAGGGCTTGTGCATATTTCCCAGCTGGCAAAGAAGCGTGTTAATAAAGTCCAGGATGTCGTATCAGAAGGAGATGAGCTTAAGGTTAAAGTAATTGAGATCGACAATCAGGGAAGAGTCAACCTAAGCCATAAAGCTACATTGGAAGAATAATTATTCAGTAAAGCAAATATTGTTTATCTTAATGAGGTGTTTTATTTATGAACGAAAAAAACTCTAAAAAGAATGAAAAGTCTGTCCACAAACATGTAAAAGACCTTTATGATTTGATGAAAAGCGAAAATTTAGAGGAGATAGAGATTAAAAACAAAGATCTATACCTTCATCTAAAACGTAAAGGGAAAAACGTAAAAAATAACCCGGTTAATTATCAAAACGTTGTTTTACCTGTATTGAACGGAAATGGAGTAAATAATAATTCTAACAATGTATCGAATTCAAAACCCGAAGTGAAAGGGGAAACCATAAAATCACCTATTATAGGGACTTTTTATAGAGCTCCTTCCCCTGCATCTCCTGCTTTTATTCAGGAGGGCGATACTGTCAGTCCGGGAAAAACACTTTGTATTGTAGAAGCAATGAAGGTTATGAACGAAATAAAAGCAGAAAATTCAGTAAAAATACTTAAAATACTGGTAGAAAACGGGAAACCGGTGACTTCAGACCAGGATTTATTTTTAATAGAAAAACTATAAATTTACATTTATGATAGATTCGATAATTCTGGGTATAGTTCAGGGGATTACAGAGTTTTTGCCGATTTCATCAAGCGGGCATTTGGTATTTTTTCAATCTCTCTTGGGTTGGGCTGAGCCGGGAATATGGTTTGATATTATTCTTCATACGTCAACTCTTTGTGCTATATGTTACTATTTTAGAAAAGATTTAAAAGACATAGTACTTTATAAGGATATAAGAACAGTAAAACTGATAGTTATAGCATCGATCCCTACCGGATTAATCGGTTATTTGGGCAAGGATTTAATTGAACATTCGTTCGGTTCTGTGAAATGGTCTGCATTTTTTCTGATAATTACAGGTATATTGCTCTTTTTGACAAAATATTTGGCTAGGGAAAAAAAAGGTATAAGTGGCTTTTCCATCACAGATGCGATTATAGTAGGCACTATGCAGGGATTTGCCATTTTGCCGGGAATATCCCGTGCAGGTTCAACAATCGCTGTTGCAATGCTGCTTGGGTGGGAAAGGAAACAGGCCGCAAGATTTTCATTTCTACTGGCAATTCCTGCAATTTCAGGCGCAACGTTGCTGGGTCTGAAGGAATTCAGTTCAAGTGCAAGCTTGCCGGTTTCTTCATACGTAGCTGGTTTTATTACGGCGTTCATATCAGGGCTGTTTGCCATTTATTTTTTGTTTAAAGTACTTTTTAAGAATAAATTTCATAGCTTTGCTTACTACTGTTGGGTCCTGGGATTGATTATTTTAATTTTTGCAAAATAGGCAGGAAAGGATAAATATGTATTTTCGTTATAACGTAAAATCAAAGGCAAAAAACAAGCATAAAGGCGAGCTGAGAGGTCTGGCTTTGCTGTTATTTTCGTTCTTATTGACTTATTGTTTGGTGCTGCCGGCTCAATCCGGAAGTATCGGACAATCCATAGCAAGGATTCTATTCCTGTTTCTGGGAAGAGCCGCATATTTACTTCCCATTCTAATTGTATGGTGGGGATACTCTTTTTTAAGAAACTCGACCAAATATAATTGGAGAATAGATTTGATATGGGCGATACTTCTGTTATGCGTTGCATCTAGCTTTCTCATGATATCCGGCAACGTGTTTTTTAAGCTGAACTACGGAGGATGGCTCGGATTAAAACTTGGGCCGTTTTTCAGAAGGCTGTTTGGTGCATACATATCCTTGATTGTTACGTTTGGGCTTTTAGTTTATCTTACAAGTCTAATTATGCGGATATCCTTAAAGAATACACTTTTATTTGTTTGGCAAAAGCTGGTTGAAGACTACAGGCAGTGGCAGAAAGCAAGGGCTGAGATCAGGAAGATGCAGCCCCCGAAAATTAAATCATCCGAGCCGGACAAAAAGCCTGTCCCAAAACAGATGCAGCCGCAGCCCCGCCCAAGCGAAGTAAAAACCGAACCTAAAATATTAACTCCTGTATATCCCGAACCGCCTGCCAGTAAGGCGCAGAAATCAAGTGTTACTCCTAAAGATAAGAAAGAAAAACCAAAAGAAGATAAGAAACCTGATCAAATACCCCAGGAAGAAAAACCGCCTATTACTTTTGATTATAAACTACCGGCATTAGATCTTTTAACATCCAGAAGTGTAACCGTTGTTGAGCATAGCCATGACCAGCATCTGGCAAATGCTGAAAACCTGACTAAAACGCTGGAGCATTTTAATATATCATGTAAGGTAAAGGAAATAATCCCGGGTCCTGTTGTAACACGTTATGACATAGAACTGGCACCCGGAATAAAGCTTCAGGCAGTTACTGCATTGAGCGACAACATTGCCCTTGCAATGAAAGTTCCCTCGGTAAGAATAATATCGGTGCCTGAGAAATCAGCTGTTGGAATCGAGGTTCCGAATAGTAAAACCAAGACGGTAGGGCTGAAAAGCGTCATAGGAAGCAGCGAGTTTCAGGATTCACAGTCATTATTGACTCTGGCCTTGGGCAGAACAACTGACGGTGCACCCTATGTTACCGACCTTGCTCCGATGCCGCATCTATTGATAGCAGGGGCCACAGGCTCAGGAAAGAGTGTTTGCATTCACAGTCTTATAAGTTCAATTCTGTATAAAGCTCGTCCTGATGAAGTAAAATTCCTGCTGATTGACCCAAAAAGGCTTGAGTTGCCTATTTACAGGGGTATACCTCATCTATATGATCCAAGCGTAACAGCAGGCGAAGTCGATATTATTATCAAGCCGAAAGAAGCTGCTTTATCTTTGAAGAAACTGGTCAGGGTCATGGAAAAACGTTATGAGAAGTTTGCAAAAGAAACCGTTAGGAATATAGAAGCTTACAATGAAAAGATGATGCAGACGGGAAGGCAGAAAGAATTTTATATTGTTGTGATTATAGATGAGCTGGCGGATTTAATGCTTATAGCTACAAAGGACGTTGAGGATTCCATACAAAGGCTTGCACAGATGGCAAGGGCAGTGGGGATACATTTAATACTTGCAACACAAAGGCCCTCAGTGGATGTAATAACCGGTGTAATTAAGGCAAACTTTCCTGCCAGAATCGCATTCCAGACGACATCAAAGGTAGATTCGCGCGTTATTCTTGATACAATAGGGGCAGAAGATCTATTCGGCAAAGGGGATATGCTTTTTATTCCTCCGGGAGAGTCAAGGCAGATACGTCTGCAGGGGTGCATGATTTCATCCAAGGAAGTGGAAAGTGTCGTTAAATTCATTAAAGAACAGAACGTTCCGGCGTATTACGAGGATTTGTTTGCAAAGGCCCAGGGATTTTCAATGCATGACGATGAAGATGATAAATCCATGAAGGACCTTGTAAAGGCACTAAATCTTGTACAGGAAAGAAAACGCGTTTCGCAGGATTTGTTAAAGGCGCATTTTGGTTCCAGTGCACGCGCCACGAATATTTTAAGCCTGTTGGAAACCAAAGGTTTTATAAATAAACCCGAAGGCACGAACAGGTGGCAGATAAATTTCGATAAGATTGAAGAATATATAAGCGCTGCGGTTAAAAATGAAAGTTAGAAAACAAATCATATTTTTTGTTCTCCTTTTTATCTCACCGTTGAATTACAGTTACACCAAAGAGATATCTATTGATGATATATTGTCCCGTTTGGAGAATGAAGACAAAAAAATCGAGAGTGTTAGGTTTAGCTTTCATCAGGAAATACAATATACGCTCACCAAGGAAAAACAGGTAACGACAGGTGAGGTAGCTTTTAAAAAACCTGATAATCTGTATTTGAAGCAGGACAAGCCCGTAGAACAGATATTTATATCGGACGGCAAAAAAATTTGGATTTATACACCGCAGTACGGCCAATTAGTAGTAGATTCCTGGAAGAAATGGCTGAAAAGCGGGTTTGTGCCCAGTTCAATAATAAGTTTCAGCTCTGACTGGTCTGAACTGCAGAAAAATTATGATTTCAGTTATATCGGAAGTGAAGGAAATTTTTATATTATTCTTTTAAAGCCGAACATTAAATCAAAAGAAATGTTCAATCCGGAGAAATGGCAGCTGAAACTGTGGATTGATTCTAAAGATTTAGTGCCTTATAAAGTCAGCCTGGAAGGGGAAAATGTTAGTATAATAACAAAAACCCGGGATTACAAGATTAATCCGGAGCTAAACAAGAATATGTTTGAATTTAAGAAACCAAAAGGTGTCGAAACCATTGAAATGCCATGAATGAGGGCCGGAGTTTACTTTGCTTATGAAACAAATAGGACTTTTTTTTAAGAAAACAAGGGAAGAAAAAGAAATAGATTTGGAAACTGTCCATAAAGAGACCCGCATATCAAAGCAGTACCTGCAGGCTTTTGAAAAAGATGATATGTCACAATTCCCTGCAGATGTTTACTATACGGGAACTATCCGAAAATATGCCAATTATCTGGGTTTAAACGCCGAGGAGTTCATTGAATCTTTTTACAACTTGCAAAAGATTAAAAACTCTAAAGGTGGTGTATTAAATTCTAAGGAGAAAAAAGGCGGGAAAAACTATAGGGTATCAATCTATTTAGCGCTTTTTATTATAGTTGCAGGTTACGGGTTTATGGAGTTGATGTTATTTGTGGATAAAATTAAAGAGGACAGGATACCTGTTCAAAATACTATTGTTGAGGCTCCAAAAGTAGAGAGTTTAAAACTTGTTGCGGAAGGTGTAAAGTCAGCCTGGTTGAAAGTAGAAGCGGATAACAGGTTGGTTTTTGAAGGTACATTGCCGAAAGGCAATAAAACTGAATGGATAGCCGATGAGCGGTTTTTATTAACAATCGGTTATGTGCCGGGTTTGAAAGTTACACTAAACGGTAAAGAAATTGATATAACCAAAGGTGCTAAAGGAGAAGTTAATAAAATAACATTAACCAGGGATGATCTGGGGATTGATAATGGCATTCGGGAAGAACATGTCAAATAATATATGTCTGATAACCTTGGGCTGCCCTAAGAATATTGTCGAAGGTGAGTCTCTGGCAGGGATTCTAAATGAAAACAACTGGAATTTAACCACAGATATTAATAAAGCTGATTGCGTTTTAGTGCATACCTGTGCGTTTATCTCGGAAGCCAAAAAAGAATCCGGGAATGTAATTAACGTCCTGTCAAAACTTAAAAAAAGCGGTAAATTGCAGAGGTTGATTGTTTCGGGATGCATGGCACAGGAAGAAGGGGAAAATATTTTTAATGAATTCCCTTGTGTAGATGGCATAATTGGCACAGGGCATTTGGATCAGATACAAGATGTTATAACAGGAAAAAGGAGAGTTGTTGTTAATTCTCCGGGCGGTTTGTTGGAGTCGAACTCCCCGCGTCTGCTTTCTACTAATCTTGTTACAACTTATATAAGAATAGCGGAAGGATGCAGCCACAGGTGCAGTTATTGCCTCATTCCAGCTTTAAGAGGCCCTTATTTAAGCAGAAGTATGGAATCCATACTCAGAGAAGCCGAGGAGTTGGCTGATGAGGGGATTAAGGAGCTGGTATTAATCAGCCAGGATACAACCAGTTACGGCAAGGATTTGTATGGTTCTTTTAAATTATCCGAATTATTGAAAAAGTTAGCCCGGATAAAAAAACTTAAATTGATTAGAGTGTTATATTCATATCCTAAATCAGTTAATGATGAGTTCATTAGAACATTGAAGGATGAGGATAAAATCTGTAAATACCTGGACTTGCCTTTGCAGCATGTGAGCAACAGAGTATTGCGCTCTATGGGCAGACCGGGAGATATCAGAAAGCTATTAGAGAATATAAAAAAATCTATTCCTGATTTGTCCCTGAGGACAACATTTATTGTCGGTTTTCCGGGGGAAACAGAGAACGAGTTCAGGGAATTATATGATTTTGTATCAGAAGGTTGGTTTGACCATCTTGGTGTCTTTGAATACTCTCCGCATCCTCAAATAAGGTCAAACTGTTTAAGCAATCAGGTATCAGACAGTGTGAAACATAAAAGAAAGCAGCAGTTAATGCTGCTTCAAAGGAAAATAGTCAACAAAAAGAATAAAGGCAGAATTGGCGCGACTATGGAAGTCCTGGTTGAAAACCATGAAAAAAAAGGTAATTATTTTGTCGGCCGCTCTTATTTTCAGGCACCGGAAGTGGATAGCAAGATATTTGTGAAAGGCGATGCAAAAACCGGAGAGTTTTGCAGGATAAAAATTACAGGCCAAAAGGGTTATGACCTGATTGGTGAAGTAATCGACAGGAGATAAACTTTGAATTTAGCGAATAAATTGACTTTAGCGCGAATATTTGTTGTACCATTTCTTATTGTATTTATGTATCTGGATAATTTCTGGACAAGAGTGCTGGCTTTGCTGTTTTTTGTCGGTGCTGCTCTTACAGATACATTTGACGGGATCATTGCAAGAAGGAATAATACAGTTACAACGCTTGGAATATTTCTTGATCCCCTGGCAGATAAATTAATTATCTCGGCAGTATTAATATCTTTTGTCGGGTTAAAGGAATTGAATGTACCTGCATGGATGGTAGTGCTGATTATTTCAAGAGAATTTGTTATAACCGGTTTGCGTTTAATTGCAGCATCAAAAAACGTTGTTATCCCTGCGCATAGGTCTGGGAAGTTTAAGACAACAACACAGATAATATCGATAATTGTCTTATTGCTTATTCTTATAGTTGATTCTGCATTGTGGAAATTTTACGGTTTCAGATCAAAAGAGCTGCTTACCTCATCCGGCATGAATTATTTTCTTGGCTGGGTTCTGATAAAAATGCCTTACTGGTTAATGCTTCTAACCACAATTCTCACTATTTATTCCGGGTTAAGCTATATAAATAAACACAAAGAATTGTTAAAAGAATGAATTTATTGACGAAGATATTAGCTTCGGGATTCGGCGTTGGATACTTCCCTTTAGCTCCGGGCACCCTCGGAACATTATTATCTGCTTTTATTTACTGGTACCTCTTCCCAAAAAATAACCTGCTAATTTTATCGATTACAGCATTAACTGCGGTTATTTCGCTTGAAATCTGCAGCAAAGCTGAGAACGCTTTTGGAATAAAGGATGATAAACGTATAATCATAGACGAAATAGTCGGTTTCTGGATAACGATGTTGTTTTTGCCAAAAAGGCTGGAAATACTTTTTACTGCAGTAGTTTTGTTCAGGTTTTTCGATATATACAAACCATTAATTATAAAAAAGGTACAATCCTTTAAAGGCGGTTATGGTATAATGTTAGATGATATTTTGGCAGGAGTTTTTGCCAATATTGTTTTGCATGCATTTTATTACATAAATAAACTGGTATAATAGAAGTGAGAATGAAGAAAAAAAGCAGATACATACTAGAATCCATTGTTGTAGGGCCGCTTGCCAGTAATTGTTATTTGCTTGCGGATGCAGACACTAAAGAAACTTTAATAATCGACCCTGGAGCAGAACCGGAAGAAATTATCAGGGAGATAGAAGCAAATAATTTTAAGATAGTCGGAATATTAAATACTCATGCTCATGCAGACCATATAGGTGCAAACGAGGATATGATAAATAAATATAAAGTTCCTCTCTACATACATAAGGCTGATGCGCAGTATTTGAGGGATACTTCATATAATGGTTCTCTGCTTGTAGGCCCGCCGCTCGTATCTCCTGAAGCCGATGTGTTGCTTGAAGACGGCCAGACTATAGAAGTAGGCAGTTTGAAGGGTAAAATTATTCATACTCCCGGACACACTCCAGGAGGCATAAATTTATTAGTTGAAGACCTGTTATTTACCGGAGACACTCTTTTCCGTTCCTCCATAGGCCGTTGGGATTTTCCGGGCGGCAACGGAAAGGACTTAATGAAGTCATTGGAGATATACAAAAAATTAGATCCTGATTTAAAAGTACTTCCCGGGCATGGTGATACTACTACAATCAAGAATGAATTGGAAAACAATCCATTTTTGACAGGCGAGAATATCTAAATGGAAGAAGCATACTTAAATGAATTCACGTCATACTTAACCGCAGAAAAAGGGCTGAGCAAAAATACAATCATTTCATACAAATCTGATCTCAAACACTACTTTAAATACCTGAAAAAAATCAAGAAGAGATTAAATAGCATTCAGCATCAGGACATAACCGAGTTTTTATGGCAGAAAAAAACTGACGGATTAAAGCCGCGTTCGCTTTGCAGGATGATAGAAACGCTAAGGCAGTTCCATAAATTCCTGAACGCAGAAGGCTATGTGTCCCAGGACCCTTCGGCTGATGTGGTATTGCCTAGAGTCCCGGTTAAACTTCCAAACCTGTTAACCCAGGATGAGGTAGAGCATCTGTTAAATGCGATATCAGGGGAAAAGGAACGAGATATCCGGAACAGGGCAATGATTGAACTTATTTACGCAACCGGTTTAAGGGTTTCGGAGCTTGTAGGCTTAAAGCTGCAAAATCTGAACCTGGACCTTGGCTTTGTAAGGATTATAGGAAAAGGCAACAAAGAGAGATTGGTCCCTTTAGGGAAGATTGCAAAAAAGTATCTGCAGAAATACTTGGAAATAAGGAATAAAAGGAAGAAAATAATTGATAATTCTGCATTATTTCTCAGCAAGCTTGGAAGAAGCCTTTCGAGAATCGAGTTTTGGCGCCAGCTGAAGAATTACTCAAAAAAGGCGAACATCTCCAAAAGGATAACCCCGCATACTTTAAGGCATTCCTTTGCCTCCCACATGCTGGCACACGGGGCGGATTTAAGATTCGTCCAGGAGATGTTAGGCCACAGCTCCATTTCAACCACCCAAATCTACACGCATGTAAACAAAGAAAGGTTAAAAGAACTACACAAAAAGTACCATCCCAGAGGCTAAAACCTGAGTATTATAAACTTTCCTCATTGAAACATTACTAAAAATTCGATATAATTTAAATAACTATAAACAATAATAAATAATTTTATATTGGAGGTTAAAACAATGAGTGAAGATATTAAAAAGAAGGATCTGGCTCTAGTTGAAAAGCTGCGGGAAGCATATAGCTCCATATGCGAACAGCTGTCCAAGGTAATAGTGGGGCAGAATGAAGTTATAGAAAAACTTCTCATAGCTTTATTTTCAAAAGGGCATGTATTGGTTGTCGGTGTTCCAGGCCTTGCCAAAACCCTGCTGATATCAAGCCTTGCTGAAATCCTGGATCTGGAATTCAACAGGATACAGTTTACGCCGGACCTAATGCCAGCAGATATCACCGGCACGGACGTTATAGAGCAGGACCCGGCAACAGGAAAAAGGTCTTTCAGGTTTGTAAAAGGGCCTTTATTCGGCCAGATTATCTTGGCTGATGAAATTAACAGGACACCTCCGAAAACACAGGCAGCTTTACTCCAGGCAATGCAGGAATATAAAATTACCGCAGGGGGCCATACATACCCTTTGGAACTGCCGTTTTTTGTGCTTGCCACGCAGAATCCGATAGAACAGGAAGGAACTTATCCGCTGCCCGAAGCCCAGCTGGACCGCTTTTTCTTCCAGATAAATATTGATTATCCCAAAAAGGATGAGGAAAAATCCATCATTACACAGACAACAAGCGCCTATAAGCCAAGCCTGAAAAAACTCCTGACCGCAAAAGAAATCCTGAACCTGCAGGAAATAGTAAGACGTGTCCCTGCGGCTGATTACATCGTGGAATACGCAGTAAAACTAACAAGGGCTTCAAGGCCAAAGGAAGAGGATTGCCCTGACTTTGTTAAGAAGTTTGTTAACTGGGGCGCTGGCCCTAGGGGCGCACAGTCTTTGATACTCGGAGCAAAAGCCAGGGCCATACTGAACGGAAGGTTTGCGGCATCAATAGAAGATATACGGGCAGTGGCATATACAAGCCTGCGGCATCGTATTTTAATAAACTTTAATGCAGAAGCAGAAGGCATTAGTTCCGAAAAGATTATTGATTGGCTGCTGGAAAAATTTCAGGAATAGAGCAAAAAAATAACTAAATTGAAGTTTATCGATCCTGTTGTATTAGCTAAATTGGCAAATATACGCCTTAAAGCAAAGTATGTTGTTGAAGGCATGCTTTCGGGTTTGCACAGCAGCCCTTATAGGGGGCATTCCCTGGAGTTTGCCCAGCACAGGGAGTATTCTTATGGGGATGAATTAAGGCATATTGACTGGAAGGTTTTCGGGCGGTCAGATAAGTTTTTTGTAAAACAGTTCCAGGATGAAACTAATCTCAGGGCAAATGTATTGTTAGATGCTTCAGGCTCAATGAATTTTGCATCCAGGGGAAACATAACCAAGCTGGAATATGCGACTTATCTTTCCGCTGCCATATCTTATCTGCTTTTACGACAGGAAGATGCGGTTGCATTAGGGGTATTTGATTCAGAACTCAGATTTTACATACCTCCGCGCAATCAGCTGTCACACCTATCACTGCTTTTCGACAAATTAGATAGCCTTGTAAGCGGGGGAGAGACTAAAATAGGGGATGTCCTTAAGAATTTCAGCCAGCATCTTAAAAGGCGCGGATTAATAATATTCATATCTGATTTAATGTCAGAACCGGGGGAAGTCCTGCGCGCATTGAAGTACCTTCGCTTCAGGCATCACGAAATAATAGTTTTTCAGATATTGGACCCGCAGGAAGTAAGATTTGATTACATAGGCGAGAGCAACTTCATACATTTGGAGAATAAAGAAGAGCTTTTTGTGGATTCTGATACAATCCGCAGCGAATATAAAAGGCTCTTCAATCAGTTTATTGATGAATATAAAATCGGATTTAATAAAGTGGGTATAGATTACAATATGATTACAACGAATACTCCGCTTGAGTTAGCTTTGGGCCGCTGCTTAACCCACAGATCCTAAATGTTATATATTTACGATAGAAAAGAATAGACTCTAAAAAGTTGTGATTTTATGAACCTTTCATTTATAAATACGAATATTTTGTGGGCCTTACCCGTTTCTTTATTGCCTGTAATCCTGCATTTTTTCTTTAAAAAAAATCCCAAAAAAATAGAGTTCAGTGATTTAAGATTCCTGAAGCTGGCTCTGGAAAAAGTAAAAAATAAATTTAGGTTAAGACAGTACCTGCTTCTTTTAACAAGAACTTCAATCCTGGTTTTACTGATACTCTTCTTTGCAAGGCCCATGGTTCAATTTGGCAGTGTGTCCCAGCAAAAAGGAAAAGAAAGGGCGCTGGCAATAGTGATTTTAATAGATGCATCTTATTCAATGGGCTACATTGAAACCGGGAAAACACGTTTTGACAGGTTTTTAGCTATAGCAGAAGAGATAGTTTCCATGCTGTCGCCAAAAGATAGAATTGGTATTATTTCCTATTCTGACAGGATAGAGACTGCTACTCCGGGATTAAGCAATGATAAAGCATATCTTGTTAATATGCTGGATAAATTAAAAATTACCAATCGCCCTACAGATATAAGTGTAGCATGGCCGGTTGCGAGAAAACTTCTAAACCAGAGCCCGGATTCTAACCAGGCCATAGTGATACTGTCAGATATGATGAAGAATGGGTTTGATAACCGATTAAGCGAAGATGCCTCGAAAGAAGTTACAAATGTTAAGGTATTATTGTTTCAGCCCGGAGATGGTGAGAATATCTATATCAGTGAAGTTAAGTCACAGTTCGATGAATCAAGGAAAAATTGGCTGATAGAAACTACCTCTAAAATAAGCAATTTCAGTGCTGCAAGAAATTGGCCTTTGGATTACATTATTGACAATAAAAAAATGGGCGGTGATATGCTCAGCTTGGGCAGTAGTGATAGAGTAATAAACAGGTTTTATTATCCTGATAAAAGGATAAGCCTTGAGGCAGAAGTCAGGCTGGAAAAAGACAATTTGTATGTTGATAATGTATTTTATCTGCATGCAGAAAGGCCAAAGCCATATAAAGTATGGATTATTGACGGGGATCCTAAATTCGGGGGAATAACCGCAGAAAGCTTTTATTTACGTAAAGCATTGCCATATGCTGAAGTAATAACTGAAAATGAAGTTGATACACCCAAATTCAGTCTGGAAAAGAACAAACCTAATGTTGTTATACTGGCAAATTTAAGGAAAAACTACGAAAAAATAAAAGGATTTATTGATTCTGGGGCAGGGATATTGGTTTTTTTAGGTGACCACTATTCTGATGAATTTAAATCAGATTATTTGCCGGTAACCATTGGTTCAAAATTTGAACAGCAAAAAGAAGAAGAGAGGGGAAAAGCTCAAGCTTCCCAGGGTATTATGTGGGCAGATGAAACCCACATTTTAAAAGATGAAATAGCCCTTCCTGAGTTTGAATGGAACAATATTCTGGTAAATGAGGGCTTTGTCTTTCAGCCAAAAAGGAATTCAAGAGTCCTGCTGTCTCTTTCGTCCGGATGGCCGTACTTAGTAGAGAGTTCTTATGGGAAAGGCAGGGTGATTGTCTGCGCTTCTACAGCTGACCACGATTGGAACAATATGGTCAGCCGCCCGGTTTTTGCTCCTTTTATACAGTCCCTAGTGAAGTATCTCTCCGGTACTTTACTCGATCAAAGCATATCGTCTTTGAACGTTGGAGATACATTTAAACATAAGAGGATTCCGGGATTAATGGTAAAGTCTCCCAGCGGAATAATGTATAAAATGGATATAAAGGGCGATGATATGATATTTACCAATACAGAAGAGACCGGGATTTATAAAGTCATCTCAAAAGGAAGGTATATTGACAGCTTCTCCGTAAATTTAAATGAAGATTATAAAGAGAGCGATTTAAAAACAGCTAAAATCGGAGATTTAAAGGAATATTTCAATAATAGTCCTTTAATTGTGCTTAATGAGGAAAACTGGGACAAAAACTTTCTTGCATTATTATCCGGAAAAGATGTTACAAGATATGTGCTAATTATTATTCTGTTTTTGCTGCTTTTGGAAGTGATTCTTGCTAATCCTTTAGTTAAAAAGTAGGTTTAATATGTTGTTAAAAAAGTATATAACTGTAGGTTTTTCGGTATTTTTTGTTCTTCTACTGGTAATAAGTTTACAAATTCATGCCCAACATCAGGATAAATTTGTTTTTACCCAGTTGAAATATGAAGGTAAATGGGATCCTTATCCTGAGACTTGGCAGGATATTTTGGAATTCCTGGTTACTACAACAAGTATCAAACCCGTAACAAAAAGGCGTGTCGTTACTATAGATGATGATTTGCTGTTCTCTTCCCCGTACATAGTTATTCTGGGTTCCGAGAGGTTCCCCGAGTTCAGCGATAAGCAAAGGTCAATAATACGAAAGTACCTTGCAAACGGAGGTTTAATCTTCGTAGAGGATTCTTCCGGGCTAAGGGGCAGTGAGTTTGATGCATCCTTTAGAAAGGAGATAACCAGGATATTCCCGGAAAAGAAGCTGGAAAAGCTGCCTGCCGACCACCCATTATATAAATCTTACTATTTATTGAGAAAAGTCGGCGGCAGAAGGTTAACAAATAACTATTTGGAAGGGATAGACATCGCAGAAAGGACTGCACTGATCTATTCACAGAATGACATAATAGGAGCATGGGCTAAGGATAGATTCGGGAATTACCTCTGGGAGTGTGTACCGGGCGGCCAGGACCAGAGATTCGAGGCACAGAAATTAACTTTGAATCTTATTATGTACATTATCTGCGGTACTTATAAAAGCGATGCAATACATCAACCCTATATAGAAAGAAAGCTGAGAAGAAAATAATGACTTTTACGTTTACAAAACTAGATTGGATGTTTACATTCGCTGTGTTAACAAGCGTCGTTCTTCTTGTGTTGTACTGGAACCTGCAGAAAAAAAGGAATGTTGTAATCTGGCGGATGTTAACGCTTATATTAATGGTATTTTTGCTCTGTCAGCCGGTTCTGGTGAATTTTTCGATAGACAAAAAGCCGTTAGTTGCGGTTGCATTGGACGTTTCATCAAGCATGTATATTTCCGACAGGATAAAGCCTTCGCAGGAGTTCATAAAGGAAAATGAAAAACTACTTAAGAACAGGCTTAAACTAAAACAGTATACATTTGCGTTTAATGCCAATGAGGTCGGCAATCTGTCAAGGATAATTGAGACCGAAGGTAAAAATTACACTGATTTGTATCAGTCCTTGTGGGAGATACGCAGGGAAAACAGCGAGAAATTAACAGGAATAATGCTCCTGTCAGATGGAAATCATAATTCAGAAGCCTTGCATGAAGATTGGATAAAAGATCTGAATGTACCTATATTTCCGGTTGCCATAGGCTCAAAAAGAAAAATCAGGGACCTTGCAATAAACTCAATAAGGGTTAGTGATTTTGCCTTTAAAAATATACCCTTAGACATAGCTGTTGAACTATCAGCTGTTGGTTTTAAAAATAAAAAAATAACCGTTAATCTTAAAAGGATCGATTCGGGAGCGGGTATTCTGACAACCAGAACCATTAATGTTAACACAGACAATGAAAATATTGAGCTGGTTATGCATTATACTCCGCAGATAAGCGGAAGGTTTAAATACGAGGTTGAGGTCGTTCCCGGTACGGGAGAAGTTACTAAAGCAAACAACAGAAAAAGGTTTGATTTGGATATTATCCTTGAAAAGTTAAGGATATTGTACATTTGCGGTCAGCCGGGTCCGGAATATTCTTTCTTAAGGCACCACTTGAAAAATGACCCTATGGTTGAATTGGTATCTTTTGTAATACTCAGGAATCCCGAAAACATTACCCTTGTGCCGGATAATGACCTGGCATTAATACCTTTTCCTGTGAGTACAATATTTACGCAGGACCTTTATGATTTTGATGTTATGATTCTGGAAAATTTTACGTATAGGCGATTCGGATTTACGGATGAGTATCTTAAAAATATAAGGAATTGGGTAATCAGCAAAGGCGGCGGTTTCGTAATGATAGCAGGAGAAAATGCCTTTGGGAAAGGCGGATGGGGAGGGACTCCGGTGGAGGAAATCCTGCCCGTTGTTCTTGATAAACCATCGGATAGCTATGACAGAGGATTGTTTCAAGTTAAAGTTACGGATATAAAGCATGATATCATGAATTTAAACGATGAAAACTCCAGAAACGACAGTTTATGGCGTGGTATGCCAAAGTTAGACGGCTGCCAGGCTTTGCTTCAAAGAGAGGGAGCAGAAACGCTGTTAAAGCACCCATGGAACGACTGGGTGGTTTTATCCTGCTGGGAAAAAGGAAAAGGGAGGGTTGTTGCTTTGGGTTCAAACACAACCTGGAGATGGGCATTGCAGAATCCTACTCCGGAGCTGTATAACACATTCTGGAGAAACGTTATCCGGTATGTTTCCCGTTCCGAAGAATCTGATAAATGGCACCTTGTCTTCGACAGGCCGAATTATTATTCTGGGCAGGATTTCGTGTTAAATGCAAGACACGGGAAAGATTTGGAAAAATCAAAGTTGAAAGTGGGTGTTTATGACCCTCAAGGCGACAAGTACATCATTTCTCTTACAAACAAAGGAAGGAATGAATGGACAGGGAAAGGGACTTTTGAAAAACCCGGTACGTACAGGTTCCAGCTGTTGGCAGAAAACAACGGGAGGAGTATTGTTAAGAAAACAAAAACAGTGAATGTTGAACCTTCGCTGATTCAGGAAGAGATGTTTTTAAATATAAATGAACAAATGTTAAATAAAATAGCAAAAAGTTCCGGGGGAGAGTATTTTAGTGCTGATGGGTTTTCAATCGATGAAATACTGGATAAGTTAAAGAAAGTTGATTCAAAGATAATAACAGAGAAGATTCCATTGTGGCATTATACGTTTTGGCTTGTGTTAATTATTTTAAGTTTTCTGGGAGAATGGTTCTATAGAAGAAGAAACGGTATGTGGTAAATGCAGATGCTAATATTTTTATCGACATTTGTTTTATATCTTTACACGCTTGCACCTTCTATTACAGTAGGTGACTCCGGGGAATTCTGTGCATCAAGCGTTATCCTCGGATTGCCTCACAGCCCGTCATATCCTCTGTATTGCCTGATGGGGAAATTAGCGACCATATTGATACCATGGGGCAGTTTTGCGTTCAGGATTAATTTAATGAGTGCTGTTTTGGCCTCGCTTTCTGTTTTAATACTTTATTATTTATTAATTGGTTTAATGAATAGGAAATTCAATGATGAGATTGCTTCGCCTTCAGCTCGCAATGACATCGAAAAGCCAGTCATATGGTGGCACCAGCATTTAGGCGCAGCTTTGGTTGTGATATTATTCGCCTGCACGGATGCTTTTTGGCGATCCTCTATAAGTGCTGAAGTCTTTACTTTAAATACTTTATTTGCAGTCTTAATCTTATTATCAGTTAATAAAGAACATTACCTTCTTGCTTCTTATTTGTTCGGGCTGGGATTTGGGAATCATCATACGCTCATTTTCTTAACGCCTTTGTTAATAGTGGAAATAATAAGAAAAAGACTATATTCAGCCGGTTATTTGCTGAAGTTATTAATCTTTTTTATGCTGGGATTTTCGATATATGCTTACCTGCCTATTCGTTCATATAAAAATCCTGCGCTTGACTGGAGCAATCCGGAGACAGTCAGGAATATCTGGAGGGTTATATCACGTGCTGACTACGGCAGCCTTTCTTTAACTGTCGGTGAGAAAATGGGTTTTAGCATTTCGATTATAATAAAACAAATTACCCGGTTATTTAACATATTAATGCATCAATACACTGCAGTGGGAGTATTCTTGGGTATAGCTGGTTGGTTTATCGGTATAAAGGAAAAATATAAGTTATCCCGATCTATATTTTTATTATGGCTATTGGCAGGGCCGGGTTTCATTTTACTGGCAAACATGCCTTTTGACAGCCAGACAGAAGGAATACTGGAAAGGTTTTTTATACTTATTAATTTATTTTGGATATTCCCTGTTTTTTGGAGCCTGGATTGGATTATTTCAATAGCAAAAAGCAAGGTAAAGTCAGTTGTATTGCTGGCAATATTTTCGTTATTTATAGTAATTACAATAAAAGGCAGGTTTTCAACGATAAACTGGAGAGACTATTACCTTGCATATGATTACGGTAGAAATATACTAAGAACTTTAAAACCCAACTCGGTGTTTTTTATGGATGGGGGGGATGACACCTTTTACAGTACCGCATATCTCTGCTTTGCCGAAAATCACCGCAGAGACATTGAGCTGCATGACAGGGGCGGGCTTGTATTTAAGAATATTTATGGAGAAGATTTTAGAAGGATAGGCAAGGAAGATAAGGAAAAAAGGCGAAATCAGGTGGAAAAGGAATTCCTGGGCAAAAAACCTTTGTACTATTCAACTTTTAATAAAGATATATTGCCCGGTATTAATCTTGCACTTGACGGTATGCTGTACAGGGCAATATATCCGGATAAAAATAAACCGGATGATTCTATTAACGCATGGCATGTATATTCTCTAAGAAGCGTCTGGGGTGCGGAATACTACGATTACAGGAGCAGGGCGCTTGTTCCGGTTTATCCTTATTTTGCAGCATATCATTACAGTGATGAATCAGTAGAGTTTTGGGAGTATGCTCATAAACGCTGGCCTGAAGTAATATGGCTGAATACAAATTTAAAGCACGAATTAATACATTATGCATTTAAATATTTTCAGGCGGGATTATTAAGCCAAGCAAAAGACGTTTATAATAAAATAATAGAGTTATATCCGGATGAAATATCCTCTTATGTCAACATGGGCGTGATAGAAGAGAAGGAAAACAATCTTGAAAAAGCAAAACAATATTATGACAGGGCGCTGAAAGTGAATCCGCAGTACCTGGACGCTTACTTTAATTTGGCTGTTATCTATTGGAAAGAGGAAAACTGGGAAGAAGTAATAAAAAATCTGAATATAATTTTGAAGATAAAACCTGATGATGCCCGTGCGAAATACTATTTGCAGAAGGCACAGGAAAAAATTGGACGAAAGGGGTAACTTTGAAGAAAATATTTACAATAATTCCAATAATTTTTGTACTTTTGCTGTTATTTTCCAGCTTAAATGCAGAAAATAAAAGAAAAAAGAAATATAGGCACTTAAACAGCGTCCTTGATGAGCTGATAGAGGTGTATAAGAAAGATAAGGCTACGGGCCTTAAATTTATGTCGATGAAAAAAGTGCCTCAGGTTGAGGAAAAAGTTAAAGTTATAATCTATCCGAAAGACAAAAACAGCGATAACGTTGATTTGAAGGTGCTGGGCAAGTATGGGGTAGAATATAGAGTCTCAAAGGACATTATATCAGCTAAGATACCGGTAAAATATCTGGAAGCAGTGACTAAAGAGCTGGAGAATTATGTCGATTACATAAACCTGCCGAAAAAAGCATTTACCCAGGCATACACAACAGAAGGTAAGGATTTAATTAAGGCAAATCTTTATCATGATAACGGATATAAAGGAAGCGGCGTTAAAGTTGCCGTTATCGATGCAGGGTTTTTGTACTACAATTTGGCCCAAATAAACGGAGATTTGCCGGGTGTTGTAACAGCAGTGAATTATTCGGACACCAGCTTTAATGCAACAGATATTCATGGAACCGGATGCGCGGAAATAGTTTACGATATAGCTCCCGAAGCAGAGCTGCACCTGATAAAAATAGATGATGACGGTGATTTTGCGAGTGCCAGGGATTACTGCATCTCAAATTCCATAGATGTTGCAACAATGTCTCTAGGTTGGCTTAATGCAAATTTCTGCGACGGCAGAGGTTCATTATGCGATACAGCAAACGATTTTCGGGAAAACGACATATTTTTCACTGTGTCAGCAGGCAACCAGGCACAAGGCCACTGGACAGGGACTTTCACGGATGTTGATGCTGATAACTGGCATGAGTTTTCTGTTGGCGACGAAGAGCTTGAGATAACGACTCCGAGTGCAGGCACGGTTTTCTATATTTATTTGACATGGGATGCATTCCCTTTGACCTCAACAGAGGATTATGATTTGTACGTTTATAACAGCAGCCTGATAGAAGTAGGTAAATCTATTGATACACAGGATAGTAACGATGAACCCAGTGAAGCAGTCGTGTTAACATCACCGGGCCAAACTACTTATAAAATAAAGGTTAAGGAATATTCTACAACAAAGGATTCGGAAATAAGAATATTTCTTTATAATGCTTCAATTACAAACAGCGGTGATATGGTCAAGCCTATGAGTATCACAACGCCTGCTGATTCTACGGGAACTGTTACGGTCGCAGCTGTTAAATATACCGATTACAATGAGGGCCCGCAGGAGTATTTTAGTTCTCAGGGGCCGACTCATGATTCAAGAACCAAGCCGGATATTTCGGCACCGGACGGGGTAGAAACATATTCTTATCGCCCGGATGCTTTTTACGGTACTTCTGCTGCTGCTCCCCATGTTGCAGGCGCTGCCGCACTTCTATTGTCTGAAGATACTTCCTTAAGTGCAGACCAGCTGGAAGATTCAATGATGATTAGGGCCAGAGACCTTGGAGATTCCGGGAAAGACAATATTTATGGAAATGGAGCGCTTAACCTGGAAGTTGTTTTTGAGGGAAGGGCACTTTCTACAACAGAGATAGAATGGTATTGGTCCACAGGAACGTTCACAGGTTCAAGTATTCTGGGATACAGGATATATTCATCAGCCAATGAGTTGTTGAAAGAGCTATCAGTTAATACAAGTTACTGGATAGAAACCGGTTTGAACAATAACACGCAATATACAAGATATTTTAAATCATATAATGCTTCAGATGAATTCTTGTTAGGGAACGTTTCTAAATACACATTAACTAATCCTCCAACGAACGCTTCAATTTTATCTGACGGCATGCACGCTATTCAGCTTGACTGGAATGGAAACGGTGCCAGCAGGTTCAGGATAGACCGTTCCTCGGATAGCCTTAATTGGGAGACAATAGTAGATTCAAGCCATAATCTGACATCGGAAACTTACAAGGATGAAGGGCTCAGGTATTCAACGCTTTATTACTACGGGATATACGGCTACAACGGTGATAATGTTTTATCCAGCAGTGCTACGGTAAGCGGAAAGCCGGAGACTCCCTCAAGTGATATACAACTACTGGTTTCAACTTCCACTGTCACCCAGGAGCAGACGGCAAATGATTCTGTATTGGGAGATATTAGGATTCAGATTCCACAGGGAGCTATCAGCCAGGATGGTTATATAATAATAAACACCGATGCAGAAAACTCCCCGAAAGATGTTACAAGTGCCGATATAACAGCTGCGAACAGGAAATTAACCCTGCAAGGAATAAAATTGGTTGAAAGCTCGATTATTGAAGTACATTTATATAATCTCTATGGTTCTACAATAACCACAGATTTCCAGGATAACCTTATTTTGACTATTCCATATATTGACAGTGAAAATGACGGTTTAGTGGATGGTTTTCTGCCTGTATCCAAAGTAGAATCCTTGAGGATATTTACTCTGCAGGACAGCACCTGGACTCTTGTATCCGGTGAACATACTCTGGATAGAACTAATAAGACTGTTTCCGTTGAAATTCCGCATTTTTCCTTGTATATGCTGGCAAGTGCTTTGATTCCTGAAAATAAGCTGGATAATGTTTTTGTTTATCCGAACCCTTATAAACCCGCTACAGATGGGTTATATGGCGCATCTGATTTTGGGGAAGGGGTTGTATTTAGAAACCTTACCGAGAACGTGCAGTTAAAGATATTTAACCTGGCAGGCGAATTAATCAAGGAATACAATAAAACCGGCGGAAACGGCACGTATTTCTGGAATACTCGAAACGAAGATAATGAAAAAGTAGCGTCAGGTGTTTATTTATATTATATTGTGAACCCTGACAATAAAGCAGATAATGCAACAGGCAAATTCGCAATAATAAAGTGATGTTTAACTAGAATCATTTGGGATTTTGCAGGGGTGGATTTCAAGCTGTGTTACAATTAATGTTTTTTGTAGTGTAGCCCCTTGTGGGCGTAAAAATATTATATCACTATATCGATAAAGTTTTTCATTATTACTGCCATAAAGGCCTACACTACAATTGTAACACATTCTTAAACATATCCTTGCGAGATAAAGGTATTTTAATTTGAATAAATTCATAGCAGTACTAATTCTATTTCTGACCTTTGCAGTTTATTTGTTTACCGCGGTTCCCTGTATTACAGGTGACGATTCAGGGGAGCTGGCAGGTGTGGGTACAACGCTGGGCATAGCCCATTCTCCCGGATACCCTTTGTACAGTATTGTTGGAAAGATGTTTGTAACATTAGTTCCGTTCGGGAATAACGCATACAGGATAAATTTGCTTTCAAGCGTTTTCATAGCGTTGGCCAGTGTTATTCTTTTTTGCGTAATCCTTGAAATGACCGAAAACATTTTAATCAGCTTATCTGCCGGTCTGATGTATGCGTTTTCCAATGTTGTATGGGCAATGGCTAATACTACGGAAGTGTACGGACTTGCTGCTTTTATGGGATGCATAATTTGCTGGTTGATTTATAGTAAACCAATTAAAAATAAATACATTCTTGTTGTCTACCTGCTGTTTATTTCACTGACTACTCATTATACTTTAGGATTGCTTGGGTTGGGGTTGTTGTGGTGGTTCTTAAGTCAATATAAAGTTGAACTAAGAAGTAATTGGAAATACCATTTAACTAATATTGTTCTTTTTAGTATCCTTGGATTTTCAATAACACTATTTTTATATGTACGTTCAAAATCACAGCCTGTTTTTGACTGGGAAGACCCCGAGACATTAAAAAGGTTCTGGCAGGTGATAGCCAGGCTTCGTTACGGGAGTATAGCTCTTGCACAGGGGGGTGCACCTCCTCTGTCGGTTCCAGTTATATTAAAGAAACTCTATTTTTTCCTGCAGGTAATAAAGGAAAATTTTACCTGGGCAGGTATTCTTCTTTTTATTCTGGGGATGTGGTTTTGCTTAAAAGAGATAATGAATAACTTAATGAAAAGAGATTGCTTCGTCCCGCTTGGCGGGACTCGCAATGACATTAAAAAGTCCGTCATTGCGAGGAACGAAGTGACGAAGCAATCTAGCTTGATTTTGCTGCTGCTACTTATAGGTACAGGGCCCGGATTTTTAATCCTGGCTAATGTTACATTGGATCCTTCAAGCAGTGCTCTCCTGAAAAGATTTTTCTTTTTGCCGTTTATTTTTGTTATCCTGATTATATCGAAAGCGTTGAAGAAATTGCCTAAATACGTTTCAAATTTTGTCTTTGTTATTCCTGTGGTTTTATTTTTCCAGAACATAGGCTCTTTGAATCATAGAAATGAGTTTATATTTTATGATTACGGAAAGAACATCCTGCGTACTCTGCCGCAGGGCTCAATTATGTTTTCCGACAGGGCTGATGAGATGGAGTTTGCAATTGCCTATCTGCATATGTCTGAAAGAAAGCGTCCTGATATAAGCTTTGTTGACTGCAATGCAGGAGTATCAAGAAGTATTTACGGGGATGATTATTACCGTATATGGGGCAAACCTAGGCTGGCAATAAGGGAAAAAATCGAGACGGCTATTATTCAAGGTACCAGGAGGCCTGTATATTACGCTACATTTGAACCTCAGATGATTGACATACCGCGTTTTCAGGAAGGTTTGATATACAAAGTAGACAACAGTGAGGCGGAAAAAAAGAATATATATCCTTATATTTATTCATTGAGAATCCCTGATTATAACCAGATGGATAAAAGATCGCTGAATTTACTTTTTTCCTATTTTCATCTGATGGGTAAATACTGCCTTACTGTAAAAGATATGCCTTATGCGGATTTGTACTTCAAAGGCCTTGTTTCGTACGATAAATCTCGCAGATGGGCACAAACAGTCGGATTCTTATATCACAAAAACGGATTGTTGAACATGGCGGAAGCGTACTATTTAAAATCAAGGCCAAACACCGAGGTTTATACAAATTTAGGTGCTATCTATGAGTTGAAAAATGATTTAAACAAGGCAATGGATTTTTATCAGAAAGCATTGCAGTTGGACTATGAGAGCGTTCAAACGCATTTTAATCTGGCTGTTTTGTATTGGCATATGAGTAACTGGAACAAAGTGGTTGAAGAGCTCAAAATAGTTTTAGAGCTAAATCCGGAACATGCTGATGCGAAGAAATATTTAAAGTTAGCCGAAAATAGATTAGCGGGTAAATAGAATGGCTGTTTTATTAATAAGTTTTATAGTATATCTCTACACCCTTTTTCCAGCGGTAGCACCTTACCGTGATACAGGCGAGATGGTGAGCGTTGCGCACACCTTGGGAATAGCGCATCCTCCGGGATATCCGTTTTATGCAATCCTCTCGAAAATATTCCTTATATTAATCCCGTGGGGAAACGCGGGATATAAAATGAATGTTTTATCTGCACTGGCAAGCGCAGTGACTGTCTGGTTACTTTATAAAATCCTTGTAAAGTTATTATCAAGCAGGTTTTTAGCAGGGGTTTTATCGTTACTTTTTGCATCAAGCTATCTGCAATGGTATTTATCTCTTGTATCCGAGATGTATACCTTGAACACTCTTTTTGCTGCCCTGCTGATTTATATCATTTTGTACAAGATAAATCTGAATGGCAGGGAGAAATACAGGGAAATTATTTGTACGGTTTCACTTTTTGCGTTCATTTTCGGTGTGGGCCTTGGAAACAGAATGGATTTGCTGCTTTTGGCACCGGGTTTATTCTGGATTTTATTTATTAAAAGGAAGCAGTTTGGATTTTCACAGATAGTTTTATTCGGATTATTTTTTATTGTCGGATTTTCAATATACATGTACATGCCTATTAGGTCAGGCCAGGGGCCATTTCTTGACTGGAACCATCCTGCAGACCTTTCAAGATTCTGGGGCTCTTTGACAAGAAAAACCCATGGCGGGACACTTGACTTACTGTCAGTCAGTTACGGTAAGGGTGAAAATTTTATTTCCGATATACTCTTTTATTTTAATCACCTTTATACGGGTTTTGCCTTTATAGGGTTACCCTTGGGTTTATTGGGCCTTTTATCCTTTTTTAAAAGGGATAAAAATCTTGCATTTTCAACGTTAATAGCATGGATGCTTTCCGGACCGGTTTTCATATATCTGGCTAACATGCCGCCAAATCCTCATGCTCTTGCAATACTTGAAGCACATTTTCTTCTTCCAAATCTTATATTCATAATCTGGATAGCGGAGGGATTCAATTATCTGAATCTTTTATCACAAAATACTTTGGCTAGAAGCGCGGTTTTTGGCATGGGAGCATTCCTGTTGTGCATAAATACGGTATATCATTTTCCTGATTTGAACAAACGGAATAATTTTATTTCATATGACTATTCGAAAAACGTATTAAGGTCGCTACCGGAAAAATCTGTTGTTGTACTTAAAGAAGATGTCCAGTTGTTCTCTTTGTGGAACAGATATATCGTTGAAAGTGACCGTCCTGATTTAGCTGTTATAAGCCAGGGGTTATCCGGCTCATTCTGGTACAAGGACAAATGGGGAAAAATCCATGGAGACCTTATTTTGGGGGAATTGAAATCAAAGGAAGGATGGAAACAGTTTGCCGAAAATAATCAGTCAAGGAATATATACTTTACCGGAGATGTGGAATATCAGGGAATTAGCGGTTATGTCGGGGAGCCGTGCGGATTGGTCAATAAAATAACAAAATCTTTTACTACTGCATCAGGTGATATCCTTTTGCAACATATTTATCCTTACAGAGGAAGTTATTCTTATGAAGAATACAGGGAGTTTTTTACTCCCGATTTGATTGAAGAATATTCGAAATCATTTTTGGCGCTTGGCAGATATTATATGAGAACAAATAATTATGAACTAGCCCGTTACAATTTTAAAAAGGCATTATCTTTAAAGCCTCTTTTTCCAATAGCGGATAACTATATCGGATTTACTTTTTATAATGAGGGCAATTTTAAGGAAGCAAAAAATGTCTATCAAAAAGCTGTCAGGCAGTACAGAAAATACCAGGAGCTGGCAAAAGCCTATAACGTTTTGGATGATGTATATTACGGGATAGTAAAGGAACTTGCGGATGTTTACACATCATTGGGAGTATGTTCTGAGAGGCTGGGAGAAGACGATGAAGGATTAAGGTTTTATCAAAATGCCATAGAAGTATATCCTATGCAGAAAACCGCACATTTCAATAAATCTGTTATATATTGGAAGAATAAACAATGGAAAAAGGTCATAAGTGAGCTTGAAAGCGCCTTGAAAATAGACCCAAACTACCAACAGGCATTATATTACCTTCAGAAAGCAAAAGAAAATATCGGAAAATAAAATGAAAAAGATATTTAATATCACGTTTGCTGCAGTATTGCTGCTTTTTATAATAAATATCGTATTTAGTTTGAGCACAATAACATATCTGTCTCCTACCTATGATGAACATATACATTTAACAGCGGGCTACTCCTACTGGAATACAAAGGATTACCGGCTTAATGCATTTGATCACCCGCCTCTTGCAGAAATGTGGGCTGCAATCCCTTTGATCTTTATGAGGCCTATCTTCCCTATAAACCATCCTTATTGGAATGAGGTATGGAAATATCAGTATCCATTTTCAGATTTATTTATGTACAAAAACAAGACTGACCCGGAAAAGGCCCTTAATTCAGGAAGGAGAATGATATTAGTATTTTCTTTATTTCTGGGATTATTCATTTATTTCTGGTCAAAAGAGTTATTCGGCATAAAGCAGGCAGTACTTGCGCTTTTTTTATGGGCTTTTTCTTCGCTTTTTATAGCACACGGGACTCTCGTTACAACTGATATGGCTTTAACTTTGTTCTACTTTACTACTATGTATTTTACATGGAAGTGGTGGAAACAAATAAAGCCGGGTAAACCGACGGGGCTAAAACCGGTTATCTTTCTGGGAATAAGCATGGGGTTACTGCTTGCATCAAAGTACTCTGCTATTGTGATATTCGGAGTAATAGGCATAATTGTCTTATGGCTTCTGTGGAAGGGAGACATCGGAGCAAAGGAAATAGTCAAACAGATGATTGTAGTCACGTTTTTAATTCTTTTGATATTAATTGTTGTCTACAGGTTTAATTCGCTGAAAATATATTATTTTGTCGGCTTGAAAAAAGTATTAAGCGGGGTGGCTTCCGGAAGGTCATCATTTTTATTGGGAAAACATTCAGTAACCGGATGGGTTTACTATTTTCCGATAGCGTTTTTATTAAAGACACCTTTGCCTTTCATAATATTGCTGATTTTTGCTGCTTTCAGGAAAAGTTCATGGACAAGGGAAAAGATAATATTTTTGCTATGGCCCGCATTATTCTATTTTGCTTTGAGTTGTTATTCAAAAGTGCAGATAGGCCACAGGCATATAATGCCCATATACCCTTTCTTGACAGTATGGGTGTCCGGGATTTATAGTGAAAAATATAAAAAGGTTATTAAATTAGGTATAGCATGCTTATTGATATGGTACTGTGCAGGCACTTTCAGAATTCATCCGTGGCATTTAAGTTACTTTAATGAGTTGATAGGTTCACCCGCAAATGGCTACAAATATTTTACGGATTCAAACGTTGACTGGGGCCAGGGCTTAAAGCAGCTGGGAAAATATTTAAAAAAAGAGGGGGTCTCGGGTATATACTTATGTTATTTCGGCGTTGGGGACCCCCATTACTACGGAATAAAGTACTACCCTATAGGATTTTCCGATAATATAAGCTATCCTAACGCGAAAGGCCACCGTGATGGTGATGAAATAAATTTTGATTCGATGAAAAAAGTAATTTTTGCCGTTTCAGCAACAAATTTCCAGGCAACGTACTATTATGACAAGCAAATATTTTCATGGCTGAAAGAGATCCCTTATGAGGACATATTGGCAAATTCCATTTTAATTTTCAGGATGGATAAACATCCGGCTCAATATAAGAAGTTAAAAGAGCTGGTTGACAATTTAAAAAGACCGGAATAATGAAAAAGATAATAGAATTTGTAAATTCTGCAAGATTATCCGTATTAATCTCTTCTTTTATTCAATACTTGCTCTATTGGCTCAGTGTATCGCTATTGCTGTATCTTGTTTGGAGTATAAGCGACTATATTTTTTTGTTAAGGGTTAATTACAGAAAGCTTTTTTATTTGTTCATTATACTCTGGGGTATTTATTGCATTTTTCGATACCTCCAAGAGAACATAAAATACCTAAAGGATCAGGCAGTTATACTATTAATACAAAAAAGGATTAAAGAACTGGGTGATGAACTGATTAGTTCATGGCAGCTTCATTTTGACCGTCCGGTTGGCGTTTCGGATGAATTAGTATCCAGGTTAATAGATGATGTAGAAAATAAACTAAATCATTTTTCGCCAAATCAGATAATTAATTATAAAGCAGTTTTATATAAACCTTTAAGATATTTTGCTGTTCTATGTTTAGCTTTTTTATTTTTGTACTTATTGCCTCCTTACCCGCTGGAACCCTCATATAACCGGATTTTATTGTCGTTTTCTGCTTCAAACTGGGAAAGCTGGTTTTATGTCAAACCCGGAACGAAGAACCTGCCCCATGCAAGCTCTGTTAGGGTAGTGGTCGGGAAAAAGATTGGTTTAAAAGGAAATCCAAGGCTTTTTATGAAGAATGAAAATATCAAGTGGAAAGAAGTGGATTTAAAACAGTTGTGTTATGAAACTGGAAATGAGCCGGATGCCGAAAAAGGACCTGTGTCAGTTAAAGGCGGACAATTTGCATATAAGATTGATAAATTGACAGATAAGCTTCAATATTATGTTGTCTGGGGTGATTTGGAAACCCAGGTTTTTGAGCTTGTGCCTGTAATGTATCCTCAGCTGGGTGAGTTTGAGATTAGTTACAGGTATCCGGAATACACCGGGCTGACAACCCAGGTGATTAAAGGGAATCCGAATATCTCAGCTTTATCGGGAACTGTTGTCAACATTTCCGCAAAAGCCAGCAAGAACCTGAAAAGAGCAACATTAAGCATAAATGGTAAAATAAATTATCCTGTGGCTTTGGGAAAAACGAGGCCTTCAGGGAAATTTCTTTCATTAAATGAAATCAAAAAAATGAGTGAAAAAGCCAATGAAGGGAATTTTATTATAACCGGTTTTGAGGTGAAAAAATCGGGATACTATAAATTCTTTTTTGAGACAGATGACAATATAAATGACCCTGAGCCTTCAGAGTACATAATATCCGTTATAGAAGACCAGCTTCCGGGAATTGAATTAATATCACCGCAGGAAGACCTTGTTGTTTCGGATGATTCCGTAATACCCATGGTGATTCAGGCAAGTGACGATTTTGGGTTAACCAGAATCGACCTGCATTACAGGATAGAAGACAGGAAAGACGAGAAAATCGATATTCCTTTTGGTAAAGATGAGAATTTTCAGAAAATATTCGAGTATTCCATGAAAATATCTAAGTTGAATCTCAAATCACCCGAGAAAATGCATTATTACTTTGAGGCTTGGGACAATGATACGGTAAATGGCCCAAAATCTTCGGTTACTTCCACCTATTTAATTGAAACAACGGATTATGAAGTAGAACATGAAAAAATAGAAAAGGAATTAAAAGGTTTCCGCGAGGAATTGCTTAACATACTGGCAGATCAAACCATGGCAAAGGAGAAATTGAATGAAGTAAATACGAATTTCTCAAGCTCGACTTACAACAAGCTGTTAGAGGAACAGAAATCGATAAAAGAAAAAGTTGAAGTTCCTAATAATATGCTGGATAAGCTTTTATCAGCCATGGAAAATGACCCATATACTGATTTTTCGACTTACAGCGAGTATCACGGGCTGAAATCACACCTGGAATACCTGAAAGACGAGCCGATGTCAGAAGCTTTAAAAGCAATTGAGAAGAAGGACTGGGAAAAAGCAGGAAAAAACCAGGATGAGATAATAGCCAGTCTGGAAAAGATGAGCCTTTTGGCTGAAGATATATGGCAGTATCAAAAAATGAGGGATTTAATAGATTCAGGCACGGAACTTAGCAATGCGGGCTCTGACCTGCTGGATCAGCTTTCAGGAACCCCAAGGCCGGAAGAGCTAAATAGGACCTTGGATAAGATACAGGAACTCATGCAGGAAATCAACAAACAGATAAGCAAGCTGCCCAAGGAACTGCCGGAAGATTTTATTAACTCACCTGCAATCGAAAGCATCGATTTGCAGCAAAGCCAGAGCCTTGTTGATGAATTGTCAAAGGCCATAGAAGAAGGCGACTGGGAGAAAGCAAAAAAATTGGCTGAGTCCCTTAAGGAACAACTCTCCAATATTCTTAATACTCTGGATGAAGTCGGGCAGAATGTGGGTTTTTCCAAAGGCGCTGTCAGCCAGATGCAGAAAAAAGTAGATAAATACAATACTACAATCAACGAGATTATTACAGAACAAAAGGATTTGAATCAGGGAATAGAGGAAATGGATATAGTAAGAAGAAAGAATCTCTTTAAGAAACAGGAAAAGTTATTGGAGGATTTAGCAAAAAGGCAGAGAACGGTGGTTGACAAATCAATGAGAATATCGGTTAAAACCCATGAGTATCATTTAAATTTTGATAAAACCATAAATTTGATGAAAAAAGTACTGGAGGAATTTGAGAAAAAGAGGGTTTACAACTCCCAGAAATATCTGGAAGACATCATAAAAGATTTAGACAGGTCTGCAAAGATTATTGCCGGGAGGAAGGATAGCAGGGGTAAGACATCAAATAATGAACTGCACGATGATATCCTGTTTTTATCCAAGGAAGAAAATGACATCCTGAATTTATTGAAGAATCCGGGGGATTCTGGATTATTCAGTGAAACAGACAAAAATGCATTAAAATCCTTAAGTAAAAAAGAAGATGATATAATGAATAAGACAACGGATTTAAGGCACTCCCTGGAGGAGTTTTTCAGACAAAGCACGTCAGTGAAACCGGAGGTTTTTCAAAATCTCTTTAATGCTGAAACAGAAATGAAGAAAGCAAGCCAGCAGATTACTGATAAAAAAACACAGGACGCGCTTGAATCGGGGCAAAAAGCACTCGAATATTTGCAGAACGGACAGAGTGGCCTAAAATCCGCATCCGATTATTTGTCCGGACAGGAAAATAATGCGGGAAAACCCATAAGCAGCCCGATAAAAACAAAAACTTACGGTATAATGGGTTTCAGAGAGGAGCCTGTAAGATTGCCTGACATAAATGAATACAAGCCGCCGCGTGAATTCAGGCAGGAAATAATAGATGCGCTTAAAGAAAAATATCCCAAGCAGTATGAACAGATAATAAAAGATTATTACAAAAGGCTGACTGAATAAATAGGCAAAAAATGCTTAAGAATATATTTCGTTTAATTATCATTATTATGAGTTTGTCCGTAATTACTTTTGCTTCTGTAATTAAGGAAACAGAGGATTTTTATCAGTTGCTCGAAGCTGGAAGGTTTGATGAGGTTAAAGCAAAAATAGAAAAAGTGGAAAAACCTGCGGAAAAACATTTTTGGTTAAGCAGGCTGCATTTTTATATGGCTGACTATCGTTCAGCGTTTAGCGAAATATCAGAGGCATTAGACTGTGAAAATGCGGAACCTTTATGGGAACAAATAAGGAATTATTACTATTTTGTTTACAATATCACTGAAGATTTTCATGAGTATAAAAGCACCCACTTTGTTCTAAGGGTAAAGGGGTTAGATGTTATTCTGAATTCTTACGCTTTAAATGCCCTGGAAAAAGCATATGAAGAGATAGGTAAAGACTTAAACTGTTTTCCTGAAAACAGGATAATAGTTGAGGTCTATCCTAATAAGAAGGAGTTTTCATTGGCATCCACCCTCAGCGAGGAAATACTGGATAAAACAGGAACCGTGGGAATATGTAAATTCAACAGGCTTATGATAATTTCCCCGCAGGCATTGCCTTTAGGTTACAGCTGGCTGGATACGCTTGCGCATGAATACGTTCATTTTGTAGTTAACAATCTAAGCGGCACTAAATGCCCGCTCTGGCTTCATGAAGGTATTGCAAGATACCACGAAAAACGTTGGAGCAGTAAAGAGCCCGTATTCCTTACGCCGGCAGGAAAAAACAAGCTGAAAGAAGCCCAGGAAAAAAATTCATTTATTTCTTTTTCCCGGATGTCGCCTTCGTTGGTATACCTGGACAGCCAGGATGATATCATGCTCGCATTTGCCCAGGTGTCCAATTGCATAGCTTACATGAAAAAAGAATACAACCCGGATATCGTATCTAAATTATTGAAAAACCTTGATATTTATGAAGAGAAAACAGCATTTAAAGAAACTCTGGGAGTATCCTGGAAGAATTTTGAGAAAAAATATATTAAATACCTGAAAAATATGAAAATAAACGAATCACCGGGCGTGATTATAAACGAGGTTTTCTTTGAAAAGAAAAGTGAGGATGAATTTATCGGCACAGACCTGAAAGGTTATATCAGGCTGGGGGATAAAATGAGGCAAATAGCGAGATTTGATGCTGCCCTGATAAATTATAACAAAGCTCTAAAAATAGAACCTGCAAACCCTGTTGTTCTTTTAAAAATAGCACGCACTTTGATTAAAATGGAAAAAACGGAAGATGCTGAAATTAATCTAAAGACAGCAATCGAGGAAAATCCGAACTACGTCACCCCGTATCAAGTCCTGGGTGAACTCTATTTTAAAAACGGAGATTACGATAAATCTATTGATATTTATCAGAAAGCCGTTGCGATAAACCCGTTTCACCCGCAATCCCACAGGGACCTTGCAAGGTGTTACCTGAATAAAAAAGATATCCTAAACGCCTTTGAGGAATTGAAGATAACCTTGATGCTGGATCCGGACGATTTAGAGACAAAAGTAATGCTTGAAAGGTTGAAATTGTAATATATATGTGCTATAGTAAATTTTATTCAGTCGTAAAGATTCTATGTGTAATTTGGATTGAAGTATGTCATTATTAAAATTAGAAGAAGTCAAATGCCCGTGCAGCAACGTATTTGAGGCAAGGCTTTGGACCTCCATTGATGTAAGGAAAGATCCCGAACTGAAAGAGGCTCTTGTTGCCGGTGAAATAAATGTGGTCAGCTGTCCTGTGTGCCATCAGATATTTTATGCTGAACGTTTTATTTTATATCATGATCCAGACAATGAGATTTTAGCTTTTGTCTATCCAAAAAGTTATTCATCTGAAACAGATTACTGGAATAATAAAATGCATGACGATTTTAAACTGGCAATGGAAAATATACCTGAAAAAGAAAGGCTGGAATACGAGCCAATGCTGCTTTTCAGTCTGGATTCACTGGTAGATATAGTCCAGAAAAATGATGAAGATAATGATGAAATAAGGATATTGGAGTTTATAGCAAAGGATTTAGGGCTATCTCTGATAGAGCTTAAGCCTGCTTTAGCACGCCTTAAAAGCTTGCCAAGATTATTGCCGAAACTGAACAAGCAGGGATGCGATCTGAGAGATGAAATAATGAACGGATTCAGGAAACTGCTTGACTATAACGCTAATCTTGAAATGTATAAAAAAGTATATAATTTTCTAGAAGAAAATAAAGATTGGAAACTTGACAACAAGTTAATAAGGAAAGAAAAGGCGGGGGGTAAGTGATGAAAAAGGTATTAGTCCTTGATGATGACCCGGAAATTGTGAATCATCTGGTAAAAAAATTAAATGAGAACGGTTATTTTAGCATACCCTGTTATGAAAGCTATGAGGCAATTAAAAAAGCACATAAAGAATTACCGGATCTCGTAATAACAGATTACAGCCTAAGCGGCAGTAACGGTATAAATTTTTGCAAAGGGCTGAAAGCATCGGATATAACTAAGTCAATTCCGGTTATGTTTATTACCGCATATCCCTTAGATAGGGTAAGAAGGGAAGCAATGGATTTAGGTGCGGTTGATTTTATGGTAAAACCGTTTGATACAGCGAAATTATTAAAAAGGATAAGTGAAATCCTGAATAAAACTAAATAGTATAATTTGTATGATAAAAAAAATTAGGAAATTACCTTCAAATTTAAAAAAAGTTGGCAGTTATGCGGACATCTTAGGATTGAATGCATATTTAGTTGGGGGTGCTGTCAGGGATTTGCTTATGGGAAAGAAAAGCCTGGACTGGGATATAGTGGTTGAAGGTAACCCATCCCCCCTTATTGAAAAACTAAAGAAAATATGGCGCTGTCCGGCAAAACATCATTCAAAATTCGGAACTTTTGTATTAACATTTTCAGAAAAAAGGCATATTGACTTTGTTACAGCCCGTAAAGAAGTCTATCCAAAACCTGGCATTCTGCCATGTGTAATTTTCAGCAATCTGAAAGATGATTTATTCAGGCGTGATTTCACATTAAATGCCATTGCTCTTGGGCTAAATAAAAAAAACATGGGCACGATCATTGATTACTATGGAGGATTAAAAGACCTGAAGAGCAGAGTGCTAAGAATTCTGCATAAAAAAAGTTTTCGGGATGATCCCACGAGAATATTCAGGCTTGCCCGTTTTTCAGGAAGGGGATTTAAAATAGAGAAAAACACAAAAAGACTGGCTGTTAAAGACAGAAACTATGTCAATTATATATCTGCTGAACGTATCAGGGAAGAGATTTTGGCTATCTTAGATGAAAAGAATCCCTATAATGCTTTGGCTTTAATTAACAAATGGGGTGTTTTTTCGATTGTTTTACCGGAAATTAAACTGAAACCCGAGATGAGAAAAATCCGGAATTTATCAGGGCTTCCAAAAAGACTGAATTTTTTATTGTCACAATTGGAAAGCAAAAAAAGGAAAGAGTTAATGGAAAGACTCAAGCTTACAAGAGATATAAAGAAAAAGATTGATAAATTAAATAAAAACAAAAAAACAAAAGCAGTCCTTGCAGGAGATGACCTCATCAGGTTGGGATATCAACCCGGACCGATATTCAGGGAAATACTGAGTAAACTATCATGCCGCGGTTTCAATTCACGTCAAAAAGCCCTTCGATTTGTAATTGACAATTATCCGCAAAAAAGATAAAATCTAATTGAACGACCAACTATAAATTAAAAATCTATGTTTAAGATTTTTATATTAGTAATTAAATTATAAAGGAATATTTATGAGTTTAATAATACAGCTACCTGTCTTGTTGTTTTCAGTAATACTGCATGAGTATGCTCACGGCTGGATGGCTGAAAGGCACGGGGATGATACTGCAAGAATAATGGGGCGTTTGACTTTTAATCCAATACCTCACATTGATTTATTCGGTACGATTATTCTGCCGCTTTTAGCAGTTATATCGGGTGCTCCGATTTTTGGGTGGGCAAAACCAGTGCCTGTAAATCCCTATCGTCTAAACGATCCTCAAAAAGATATGATCTGGGTCTCCCTGGCAGGACCTCTTTCAAATCTATCGTTAGCAGTGGTAGCTTCTTTTGGAATGTGGATAGTGCGAAGTTTTGGTATTTTCTCGCCCGTACTGGCTGTTTCTCTTTATCAGCTCTTAAGTCTGGTTTTATTCATTAACATACTGCTGCCGGTTTTCAACCTTTTTCCCATACCTCCTCTGGACGGAAGCCGTGTTGTTATGGGATTACTGCCGTCAAATCTTGCATACAAATATGCACAGCTAGAGAACTATGGTTTTTTTATAATTATAATACTTCTTTCAAGCGGTATTTTATGGAGGATTCTGGGCCCCATAGTAAATTTTCTTCTTTTTGCGTTGGGCGGCAGGACTTTAGTTGCGTAGTTTTATGCTAGTTTTTTAGGAGTAATATGAAAAAGAAAATATTATCAGGAATGCGTCCGTCAGGCAAGTTGCATTTGGGGCATCTTTTCGGGGCCCTTAATAACTGGATAAAACTTCAGGATGAATACAAATGTTTTTATATGGTGGCTGACTGGCACGCTTTAACAACCGATTATGCCAACACCAGCGAGATAGAAGAAAACGTAAGAGAGATGGTGATTGACTGGCTGGCATCAGGGCTGGACCCTAAAAAAAGCGTTATATTCAGGCAATCTGAAATTACAGAACATGCCGAGCTTTTTTTGTTGCTTGGAATGGCAACACCTCTGGGATGGCTTTTAAGATGCCCTACATACAAGGAGCAGCTAAGAGAGATAGAGAACAAAGACCTTCATACATTCGGTTTTTTGGGCTACCCGGTTCTTCAGGCTGCTGATATACTGCTTTATAAAGCTAACTCAGTACCGGTTGGTGAAGATCAGCTGCCGCACCTTGAGTTAACACGCGAGATATGCAGAAGGTTCAATAATTTCTACGGGGAAATATTCCCTGAGCCGCAGCCCATATTGACCAAATCAGCCCGTGTTCCTGGAATTGACGCAAGGAAAATGTCAAAGTCCTACGGGAATGCAATAGCGCTTTCCGAAGAACCCGAATCCATAAAAAAGAAAGTCCAGCAGATGTTTACTGACCCCAAGAAAATGAGAGCCAATGACCCGGGACATCCCGAAGGCTGCGTTGTGTTCGCTTTTCATCAGATATACAATCCTGATCACAAAACCCTTGAAGACTGCTGCAAAAAAGGCCAGAGCGGTTGTGTAGACTGCAAAAGAGCTTTAACTAAAATGCTTATCGATGCCTTGGAGCCCTTGAGAGAAAAAAGAATGAAAATCAGCAAAGATAAAAAACTGGTTAATGATATTTTAGAAGACGGACGCATAAAAGCCGGAAAAGAAGCTTCGGCTACGATGAAAGAGGTGAGGAAATCAGTTTTTAAAGCCCGGGTAGCTGAGAAATCAAACCGCTAGTCACGCCGGGTTTTAAGACCAATATTTTTATGCCATACGACGTTCATTTGGAAATATTTGAAGGGCCGCTGGATTTGCTTTTATACCTCATAAGAAAAAGCGATCTGGAAATATCCGATATTCCTATAGCGCAGATTACGCAGGAGTATCTGGAGTATATTGATATAATGAAGGAACTTAACCTTGAGATTGCAGGCGAGTTTCTGGTTATGGCTTCAACCCTTATGCAGATAAAAACACGGATGCTTCTGCCATCGCACGATGCCGAACAGGAAGAAGGGGATGAACTGCTCGAGGAATTGAAATCAAAGCTTTTAGAGTATCAGAAATACAAAGAAGTGGCAAGGCAATTAGGGGATAGGGAGAGCGAATATCAGAATATATATTACCGCCCGCCAATGATTTTTGACAAAGATGATTATGTACTGGACGTTACGCTCTTTGATTTAATAAACGGTTTCAGGAATGTGTTAAGGGAATTGCCGACAAACGTAAAGGAAATCGTCTATGAAGAAATACCGATCGAGCAGAAAATCAGGGAGTTGCTGGACTTGCTGGAGGGAAAAGAATACCTGTCTTTTAAAGATGTTTTAATGAGGGAAAGCACAAAGATAGGCCTGATTTTAAGCTTCCTTGCGATTTTAGAATTAATAAGATTAAAGCAGATAATAGCAAAACAGTCGCAATTATTCGGTGAGATACGTATTTACAGGGTCAAAGAAGAAAAAATCGAAGAAAATGTAAAAAAGGAATATACCGACCAGAAAGAGCTGAATCTGAATTCCAATAATAAAGAAGAGGAATAAAATGGATGCAATTGAAATAAAACGCGTAATTGAAGCATTAATTTTCGTTACGGATCATCCGATAACCCTTGCCGAGATAAAAAATATTTTGCAGAAGGATGCGAATGACTTAGACATAGAACAGATAATACGCGATATCGGAGAAGAATATAATCAGAGGAAAAGCCCTATTGAATTAAGATTTATTGCTGGCGGATGGCAGTTTTCTACAAGGAAAGATTACAGCGCATGGATAAGAAAACTATATAAAGATAAAACAACTTTTAAACTATCCAACTCTGCTCTTGAAACTTTGTCTATAGTCGCTTATAAGCAGCCAATAACACGTTCCGAGGTCGAAGAAATTCGCGGGGTTGAAGTAACCGCTGTGCTTGAAACCTTGCTGGAAAGAAGATTAATCCGGATAGTCGGGCGAAAAGAAACCGTGGGAAGGCCTATCCTTTACGGAACAACTTTGGAATTCTTGCGGCATTTTGGATTAAGCCATCTCAGCGAGCTGCCTTCTCTTGAGGAGCTGACGCCTCCTGACGAAATTACCCCAGAATCCACTTCTGATGAAATTGAATCTGTTGAATAAAAAATTAAATTTTAATATTTTTGTGCGATTTTATCTATGCTTTCAATATCTACGGCTTATAACATAAGCAGACACAAAACATGGAATGAGTTATTAAGAAATACCAGGGATTTAGGTTTTCGCAACATTGAGCTAAACGTTGAAATCCCTGAGGAATGGTTTGAAGACATAGAAAAGTCCGTAAAAGAGGGGAAGATAAACATTTCAAGCGTCCACAATTACTGCCCGCGCCTGACAGATTTGAAACCCGGAATGTCCGTGTTTTTCGCGTATTCGCCATCCAGCCTGGACGAGAAGGAAAGAAAGCTTGCCGTAAAATACACAAAGAAAACAATAGACTGGGCCGGGTTCCTGGGTGCCGGGATAGTCGTACTTCACGCCGGCGATGTGCAGATATCGCCCAACGGAAGGGATATTTTCGTCTATGCAAAAAGGTTCGGAAGGCATGGGAAGTTATTTGACAAATATCATGATGCTGTTATAGAAGAAAGAAAGAAGAAGGCAGGCAAACATTTAAACGCTTTGATGAAGACTCTGGATGAAGTTCTTGCATATGCCTCAAAAAAGAATGTTACTATAGGGCTTGAGAACCGCAATTATTATCACGAAATACCGACTCTTGAAGAAGCTGTTTTCCTGTTGGATAAATTTGACGGCGCGCCTGTTGCATACTGGCACGACGTTGGGCATGCGGAAGTAAGCGTGCGTTTGGGATTTGTGGAAAAACATGAGGACTATCTGAAATCTTTACAAAACAGGATGGCGGGTGTCCACATGCATAATTTAAAGGAGCTGGCAGACCATTACGCTCCTATTTCTGGAGATTTTGATTTCAATATCCTGAAAGGTTACGTTAAAAAAGATACAATAAAAGTAATTGAAGCACACGAGAAAGCCACCGATACACAAATAAGAAAAAGTATAGAACATCTAAGAAAAATAGGGCTGGTTTAGGAGGAAACAATATGTCAGAGTTCAGGCGGGACCCGGTAATCGGAAGATGGGTAATAATAACAACGGATAGGAGCAGAAGGCCATCTGATTTCATAAAAGAATGCGAGACAGAACCGGAGAAGGTTTGCCCTTTTTGTCCGGGAAACGAAAAGATGACGCCTCCGAGCATACTTGTTTATAACGGAGAAAAACACTCGGATGATTCATCGAAATGGAGCCTGAGGGTGGTTCCGAATAAATATCCTGCATTGGCGGTTGAGGGTTCCCTTGAAAGGCAGGGGGAGGGAATGTATGACAAGATAAGCGGCATCGGCGCGCATGAAGTTATAATTGAATCTCCGGACCACAATAAAGGGACGGGTGACTTATCGGATGAACATATTAACGATATATTTAGAGCGTTCCGTGAAAGGATACTGGATCTGAAGAGAGATATCAGGTTCGAATATATAATCGTATTTAAGAACAGCGGGAAAGCAGCAGGCGCGAATTTATCTCATCCGCATTCACAGTTAATTGCAACACCCATTATACCAAGGCGTGTAAAAGGGGAAATGAAAGGTTCGTTGAGTTACTATGAATATAAGGAACGATGTATTTTCTGTGATATTATCAGGGAGGAAATGTCGTCAGCTTCCCGAATTATAACTGAGAACTCTGATTTCGTTGCATTCTGCCCCTTTGCTTCACGTTCTCCGTTTGAAGTGTGGGTTCTGCCAAAAAACCACGGATCGCACTTTGAGTCGATTAATGATAACGATATTTCAAAACTTTCTTCGATAATGAAGGATGTTCTTAAAAAATTAGGCAAAGTTCTTGATAATCCTCCTTTTAACTATACAATACATAATTCTCCTCTGAAAGAACCGAATCTGCCTTACTACCACTGGCATATTGAGATTATACCCAAACTGATTCAGGTGGCAGGCTTCGAGTGGGGAACTGGTTTTTTTATTAACCCTACCCCTCCGGAAGAGGCAGCTGCGGCTTTACGGGAATCAGAGTAAAGTTTTTTATTAAAATATTTCAAAGGACAGTCTTGTTATGCGCATATTAATGGCAGCTTCTGAATGTGTGCCCTTCATAAAAGTTGGAGGGCTTGCGGACATTATGGGGACTCTACCGAAATATCTTAAAAAAGAAAAACAGAATCCTGCAGTATTTATTCCAAAATATAAGAGTATTGATGACAACAAGTTTAATCTCCGTCCTCTTCCACACAAAATACTAGTCAAAATAGGGGAGAATTATGAGGAAGCGTCAATTAAAAAAGGATCTCTGGATAACGGCGTTCCTGTTTATTTTATAGATAATGCTAAATATTTCTACAGGTACGAGGTTTACGGAACTAAAGACGGCGACTACGAAGACAACGATGAACGTTTTATATTTTTCTCAAAAGCCGTACTTGAAGCCGCTAAAGTATTAAATTTTAAACCCGATATAATTAACTGCCATGACTGGCAAACCGCGCTAATACCTGCCTTTTTAAAAATACTATATAAAAACGATGATTTTTTCAGTAAAACAAAATCCCTGTATACTATTCATAACCTGGCTTACCAGGGGCATTTCAAGAAAAACACGCTTCTTAAAGCAGGATTTACCTGGGATTATTTTTCAAACGATAAAATGGAGTACTATGGCGGGTTTAATTTTATGAAAACAGGCCTGATTTATGCTGACAAAATATCAACGGTCAGCCCTAATTATTCAAAAGAGATTCAAACCAGAAAGTATGGTGCAGGGATGGACGGGATTCTGGATTCCAGAAAAAATGAGATTGTTGGAATTTTAAACGGGATTGACTATGATTATTGGAATCCGGATAAAGATGAATATATTGAATATAAATTCTCAAAAGATAATTTTAGCGGCAAAACAAAATGCAAAAGTGAACTTCAGAAGGCGTGCAATTTGAAAACCGACAGCAAAACTTTTTTAGTTGGATCTGTCTCAAGGCTCGATCCACAGAAAGGATATGATTTGTTAATTGAGGCTATTCCTAAAATGTTAAAAAATAACATTCAATTTGTCCTTTTAGGGCGGGGGAATGCAGATATTGAGGAGTCATTAAGGCAGCTTGCATCGGAAAATCCGGACAGGATAAGCGTAGATTTTGAGTTTAACGAACCATTGGCCCATAAAATTTACGCGGGTTCGGATGCATTTTTGCTGCCTTCAAGATTTGAGCCGTGCGGGTTAAGTCAGATGATATCTCTTGCTTACGGAACTATACCGATAGTGCATAAAACAGGCGGGTTGGCGGATACTATCATTGATTTTAACGAAAAAAGCAAAAAAGGGAATGGTTTTGTTTTTGAAAAAGAAGATGAGGCAGATGATTTTGTAAAAACCGTTGAAAGGGCAATTAACGTCTATAATAAGAAGAATCTATGGGAGTCCCTGGTCAGAAATGCCTTTCAATGCGACTTTTCGTGGGATAAATCAGTAAAAAAGTATATAGAATTATATAAATCTTTGACAAGCAGGAAAAATAAAAATGAAGTTAAATCTAAATAAAATTAGAAAATATCTGGAAATGTTTGTTTATGCTGTTTTAGCCGTATCTTTTATATTCATAATTATAAAAGTCCCAAAACGGGTTATTAGTGAAAATAAGAACGATGAAATAGAGATTTGCGTTGATTGGGATGAGGTTTATGATCTATGTTACAAAAATGATTACAAGCTGAGCGAATTCCTAAAGCGAATACAGGCCATAGGAGTATCCAGTGTATCCATACAGGAAGAAACTCTGGCTTCTCTGGTTACGAGAGGTAGAGTAGTTTATTATTCAAAAGATGAATACGAGCGAATGATGCTTCTTGACATGCTTCCGCCTGCAACAAAAATACGCGGTATCTCGCTAGTCGTCTCTGATAGAAAACTGGCAAAACAGTTAGAAAGCCAGTTAAAGGATAGATATTCAATTACTGTAAAGACGCTTCGTTTGGGCAGGCGCAGAATATTGTATCCGGTTTTTTACTCTTCCTTCAGGCCGGGATGGTGGTCTGAAAGCATTCCGCTGGGGTTTGACCCGGAAAAAATGTCAATATTGAACGAAACAGGCTTGAAGATAATTTTAAGGCCCAGAAACAAGGGGAATCCAAAATGGCTTGATGGAATGACAACTGATAATGTTTCGGGCTATTTATGGGGAGACTCTGAAGTCCCGGGATATCCCGGAAACGAAAAAATTCTGATTAACACATTAAAAAACAACGAACTTAAATATATTGACCTTGAATTTACGCATTTTTATGGTGACAATTTGTTAAATCAATCGGTTCCACAGAGTCTGGTTCAGGGACACGTAATAACAAATCAGGAGCTTGAAAAGAACCGGAATGATAAATACCATCTTTTCAGATGGATCCGGGCCGTAAAGGAAAGAAGCAATAGGTTCCTTTTATTCCATTTTTGGAAGAATAAGCCGTTAGAAGATAATTTGGATTACTTAAGGCTTGTTGCCAAGAAACTTAAAGATATGGGCTATACACTTGATATTGTCAGCCCTCCTGATTACCCTCTATGTAAAAAAACAAAATCTTCTGTTTTAATAATTCTGGCCTGTGCGGTATTGTTCCCGATTCTTGCGGTATATGCTGCAAAAAAGTTCCAGCATTTTTTTGTAAAATATATTATTGTTAATGCAACAACAATAATTGGCGGGCTCCTGATATCTGCTCTTTTGTATAATGTGCTCTTTATGAAAAAAATTGTTTTACTGCCTTCAGTAAAACTTGTAATGATTATACCTCTAATAGCTGTTTTTATTATTCTTTTTACATTCGAAGAGCTGAAGAAACTGTGGTTTATGCAGGTAAGAATGAGCCATGTATTTATTTTCTTAATGCTGTTTTTAATATTCGGTATAATGATGCTTCGCAGCGGTAACTATAACATCGGGTATTTCTTCCTTGAAGAGAACATAAGGCAGTTCCTTGAGAACGTTCTGGGCATAAGGCCGCGTTCCAAGGAATTTTTGTTCGGACAGCCTTTGCTTCTGCTGGGTTTCTATTTTAAGAAAAGGTATTTGATTTGCCTGGGATTTATAAGCCAGGTATCAATAATTAACACATTCCTGCATGCACATTCCCCTGTTGTGGTTTCTCTTGTAAGGACATTTCATGGGTTATGGCTTGGATTGTTTATAGGATTTATGATTATCGGGATAATTGAACTTATAAATAAAAAGAGAAATGAGTAATATATAATATGAAAATTCTTATTGCGGGATATTACGGTTTTGGGAATGCGGGGGATGAATTAATACTTGATGTATTGATAAAGAATCTGAAAAACAGGGAAAAAGATTCAAAAATTGTTGTATTATCCGACAATCCCGAAGAAACCAGCATAAACCATAATATCTCCTCAATAAGCAGGTGGAATCCATTAAATCTCCTGAAATCCCTGAAAGACTCTGATATTGTTATCGTAGGCGGGGGCGGCCTGTTCCAGGATATGACCAGCAATCTGAGCCTTTATTATTACCTGTCGATAATCTGGCTTGCCAAAATATTTAAGAAGAAAATATTTGTTTGTGCGGTAAGCATAAATGAATTGAGCGGTTTAAATAAAATATTAATGGGTTATGTGTTAAAACAGGCAGATAGAATCACAGTAAGAGAGAATGAATCAAAAGATTTCCTGGTAAAAATCGGCTGTCCTGAAGGCATAATTGAAGTTACGGCCGATATTGTTTTTTTAAAGGAAATTAATACAGGATATCAGGCGCATAGGAACAGGAAAATTGCCTTTATTCTAAGAGCTGAGCCTGACGCAGGAGAAAACGGTGGTGTTTTTGCAGAGCTTGCGGATTTTTTTATTGAAAGTATGAGATCGGAAGTTATGTTTATACCTTTTCATATGGAAGAAGACCAGTGTTACATAAAAGGGATTATGAACAGGATGAAAAATAAGTCGGTCCTGGTCAGATGGAAAAATCCTGATGAAATTATTGCCATATTCCAGGAGGTGGGATTGGTTGTCAGCCAAAGGCTCCATGGTTTAATTCTGTCCGCACTTAACGGAATACCTTTCCTCGGACTTTCGGGCGATTCAAAAATCACAAGATTTTTAAAAGAGTTTGAGCAAAAGAAAATATACAGGAATTCGCATTTGTCTTCCAGTGAAATCAAAAATGAACTGGAAGATACTTGGTCAAAAAGGGAAAACATCAGCAAAAAGATACATTCCTTGCTGCCTGCCTTTAAAAGCCGCGCGCAGAGAAATTTTCAATTACTTTTTGAAAGTATAAAATGAAAATACAATGTTTTAAGCTATAATTATTAATTATTAAAAATTATTATAGCGGCTGCGGGTTTACAATTTTTAAAATTTATTCTATAATAAATAATTATGCAAATGACAAGAATGTTAAATTTTCTGTCTGTTATTTTAATAAGTTTTGCAATAGGGCTTGTGTTTAGCACCTATAATCAATGCGATACTTATTTTCACGACCTTTTGGCTAAAAGCGAGATTGCTGTTTTTGTTGAACGCAGCACTAATGTCACCCCGGAAGTTCTTGGTGAGAGAATACTTAACATCAACGGCGTTAAAGCAATAGATTTTGTTTCATCCGATAGGATAATCAAAGAAGCCAAGGAAAAAAATCCACGGATTAATAAAATACTGGTTGCAGGTGATAATCCTTTTAGTCCTTACTTTATAGTAAAAACAAAGATAGTAAACCTGTCTTTTATTGAATCATTGGAAGAGACAATCGCAAAGTTAAACGGGGTTGACGAGATTAGGTATGATAAGAATTTAATGCTTGTAGTTGAAAAACTGGACAATTTTCTGATTTTCTACAGGTTTGTTATAAGGATATCATTGTTTTTCTTTGCATTGCTGCTTATATCAAAACTGCTCTGGCTATGGCTGCATCAGATGACTACTGTAAAAAAAATATTTTTTCTGGCTGTAGGAGGCGCGGTTTCCGGTTTGTTAGGTTCCGGGGCTTACTATCTGGCCAGTGCAAAGATATTTGCCCTCGATGTGGTAAAACTGCCTCCCTTTTACATATTTTATTTTATGACATTTGGCGTATTAATGGCTTTGTTGTGGGAAAACTGATTTATGCAAAAAAGAATATTATGGGTTTTACTTGCAATTACCTTAAGTTTGGGCTATAGTAATTTAGTAGGGAAAACGATTAAACAATACAAAAAAGAGATATCTTCAAAATCGGAAGAACTTGAAAATATCAAAAAGACGATAGATGAGAAAGAAGCTGAGAAAGAAAAGTATTTAAAAAAAGAAAAGGAAATTAAAAAAGAGCTGGAAAGCATAAACGAGGAGCTCGGGGAACTTAAAAAAAAGGGTGAGCAGCTCAGGAAAAATATAAAGAAAGCAAAGAAAAACCTGGAAAAAGCAGAAAAAGAACTGAAACTGGCAGGCTGGGAAAAGAAGCAGTGGAATGAAACAATAGATGAAGAGTTGGATCTTTGGTATAGAACTCACCACAGCCATAATAAACTTTTTATCGATCCTGTCACAAGAAAGTTGAGAGTGGATGCCCTGGCGCAGAAGAAGGATTACTTTGATAAAGCGAAAAAAAGAGAGTCTTTTTATCAAAATGCATCCATCAAATGGGAAACTGCACAAAAGAAATTACTGGATTTAGAGTCACAGCATAAGGCAATGCTTGTGAAACAGAATAAAGTAAAGAAGAAAAAAGAAAAACTCCTTGAATCTGCAATAGGAAAGCGCCTGCTGGCTGAGGAAGAGATAAAAGAACTGTCTGCCTCCAAAAAAGCACTGCTGGATTTGATTAACACCCTGATAAAAGAGAGAAAGGAGACCGAAAAGGAGCTTCTGGCAAGAAAAGAGTTTAACAAGAAAAAAGGGCAGCTTCCATGGCCTGTCCAGGGAAAAGTTGTTGCAAAGTTCGGAAAAAGCAAACATCCTGAGCTGGATACGTATTTAATCAGCAATGGCATTAAGATACAGACCGGAAACAATGCAGAGGTGAAGGCTGTCAGCAGCGGCGAAGTGATGTTTTGCGGTGATTTCAGGGCATACGGGCAAATGATAATTTTAGATCATAAGAGCGGGTTTTATACGATTTACGGGTTATTAGAAGATATAATGGTTGAAGAAGAGCAAAAAGTGAACGCATATGAAACGATAGGAAAAGTAGGTAAGAACGGTAATCCTGTGCTTTATTTTGAGGTCAGGTCCGGAAACGAGCCCGAAGACCCTTTATTGTGGTTAAAATAAGCAAAAAAGTTTAAAACGGGGGATTATGAACTTAATAAAATTACTTGTATTATCAATCACAATTTGTTATTGTCCGGCTCTCCTTTTTGCTGAATCTTTTAAAATACTTGGATCAAGAGCCCTGGGAATGGGAGGGGCACAGGTTGCAGTTGTTGGAGATGTTCACTCTAACTGCGAAGCTCTTACCCAGTACTGGAACCCTGCTGCATTAGGGATGCATAAAGGGTTTGATTTAGAGATACCTATTGTGGTTGGTGTAGAAGCAACCGGCGGTATCTTGGGGTATGTTGATGATATATCTGATACAGCATCTGAGATTGAAAGCATTAATGATGCCCAGGAAAGCGGCAGTTACATTAATCTTGAACAACTTGAAAGCTATATGAAGGCTATTAACAGCCTTGATTCCATGAACAGCCCAGGCATGGGGATGATTATTGATGCAGGCTTGGGATTATCAGCTTCAATGAGCAACTGGTCAATATCTGTAACTAATTTTGAGTCCGTAGGTGTAGCTCCGACCATCGATGTGCACAATCTTTCACTTGGAGGTGTCGGTTCTTCTGTTATCAGTAAAGGCAAAATTAAAGCTGCTCTGGAGGACTTTGAAGGCATAGATTTTGATTCGTTGGGAGATATCGAAGATATTGATGAATTAGTCGGGGACCCTTCGGCATATACTGCTGATCCTGAATCAGAATCACTTAGCACTGCAAGTGATGAGTTAGCAGATACTATACAGAGCCTTGCAGATACTGCGGGTGTAGACCTTGGAAGCTACAGTGCAGAAGAAATAGCAAATGCTCTGATAAACATTTCCTATGATAACGGTGTTTCAATAGAGGATATAGTATCTACAGTAGGTACTATAAAGGAATATCAACCGCTGGTGGAAAGCCTTATAGACCTGGGTACAAGCGGAGGTTTCGGAGAGAATAACTCGAACATAGAAATCAGGGGAATTTCTTACACCGAGGGTTCATTTGGGTACGGGCGCAGTGCCGGATTTATCCACTCTTCAGTAAAGAATTTGTACATTGGAGGAAATGTCAAATATATTTCTGGTACCGTAGGATACCTTAAGCAAAGAGTATTTGACGAGGATATTGTGGAGCTGGAGTCCTTGCTGGATGACATTGATGAAAACGTGCAGACTTCATCCAATATCGGTTTGGATGTCGGGTTGCTTTATGAAACTCATATAAAGATAAAAAAGGAACTGAAAACGAGACTGGGAATACTGGGGAGAAATGTTAATGCGCCGACTTTTACTCAGCCGGATGCGGCAATAGAAGAGGGCCTTCCGGACAAATACACCATTGACCCGCAATACCGGTTTGGTTTTGCGTTTTGGCCAATGAGGCATATTATCCTGGCATTCGATTATGACCTTACGGAAAACTCTACTCCTATAGACAACTATAAGAGCCGTCAATACGGCCTTGGTATAGAGTTCAATGCTATGAATAAACCAAATCATAACATAGCTGTACGGGTAGGAGCTCTGAAAAACCAGGCAAACAACAAGGCAGCACTGGCATATACTTTCGGGCTGGGCTTTAATATCAAACACATTATTTTAAATCTCAGCGGGGCTATTTCTTCGGAGAAAACGAAAATACAGGACGGCACGGAAATTCCTTCCAGCGCATATGCAATGCTGTCTTTGGGAGTGAATTATTAGTTAAAGTATATTTCGTAGTGTAGGCCCTTGTGGCCGTAAAAGATGTGTTTTTTTCTATTTTTTACGGAGATAAGCCCCTACAATACATAATAACATTAGGCCCGTTGCGGGAACGGGCAAGTTAAAAAATAAATAAAAAATAAGGAGGAGAAAATGAGGAGCAGAATTCTAGGTTTGGTTTTGGTATTTTCATTATTGGCGTTTCCCTTTAGCAGTGCTTATACTGCTGCGGATAAAACATACGACCAATTGAAGATGCTGGTAGACGTGATGGGATTAATCCAGGACAACTATGTAGAAGAAAAAGAAGTTCAAAAACTCTTAAACGGTGCAATCGGAGGGATGGTAAAGACTTTGGATGCATTCTCTCAGTTTATGGAACCGGAAATATACAAGGAGATGAAAACCGAAACACAGGGCGAGTTCGGAGGGCTTGGCATCAGGATTTCCGTCAAGGATGATTGGCTGACTGTTATAACCCCTCTACCTGGAACGCCCGCTTACAGGATTGGAGTGCTTCCGGATGACAAAATCATAAAAATTGAAGATAAAAGCACTAAAGGTATTTCCCTGCAGGAAGCTGTTGCAAAACTCAGAGGGAAACCAGGCACCAAAGTAACTATTTCGGTCGCCCGTGAAGGAGAAAAAGAAGCTATTGATTTTACCATTACAAGGCAGATTATAAAAATAGAAAGCATAAAAGGAAAGATGCTGAATAAGGAAACAGGATACGTGAAACTTATGGAGTTCAACGCAAATTCTGAAAGGGACATGAGAAGAATGCTGGATAAACTTAGCAAAGAAGGAATGAAATCCCTCGTCTTGGATTTGCGTAACAACCCGGGAGGGCTTCTTGATATAGCTGTGGGAGTGTGCATGGAGTTTCTTGATGACAATAAATTGATAGTATACACGCAGGGGCGTGATCCTGAAAGCCGCAGGGAGTATTATTCCAAGGGCAAAGCGCCTTACGGAGAACTTCCAATGATTATTCTGGTCAATCGGGGTTCTGCTTCGGGTTCAGAGATCGTCGCAGGCGCAATGCAGGACCTTAAACGGGCGCTTATTATAGGGACAACTACTTTTGGAAAAGGAAGCGTACAGTCCGTTTATCCTTTACAGGACGGTAATGCATTAAGGCTTACAACAGCGAAGTATTATACACCCAACGGAAGAAGTATTCACAGGAACGAGGAAACCGGAGAAGGCGGAATTATTCCTGATATAATAATTGATGTTCCCAGGGATATTGAAGCAAAGTTGTACGCACAATCTGAAGAGATATTTACTCCAGGAAAAGGTGCAAAACCAGCTGTTAAAGAAGAGGAAATTGTAAAAGACGAGGTGCTGGAAAGAGCCCTGGATATGCTCAAGGTAAGGGAAATATTTTTGTCTCCTTATGAGCAAAAAAATAGTAAGAAATAAAGATATAGTTTAGAAATATATGTTAAAAAACCAGTTTGGCATAATAAAGTTTGCTTATGTTCTGATTCTTGTTTTCCTGGGAGTTCTTTTATGGCTATACTGGCAGGGCAGTACCAGTAATTTAACCTCTAAATCCGTCAAGTTGGATAGCGGTCTGACATATATCTTCCTGAATAACGGAATAAGCGATGCGGATATTCTGGCCCAGTCCCGCCAGGAAAAAGTTTCGGGCATATCCATCTGGGTGGAGTATTATAAGGAGATAAAGCTCCCCGAGAAAATTGATGTCAGTAAATTGTTGAAACAGATAAAAAAGCTTGTGGTTGACGAAGAACTGGACTATTCCGAAAAAGGGAATGTTAGTTTAGTCCTTACTGTAGAGATCAGGGATGAGGATAAGCTATTCTCAAAAATAGTCTTTTTCCCGCCGGGATATGAAAAGCAATCGTTAAAAACTTCCCAAAAAAGAGTCGCAATAGTTATAGACGACTTAGGCTATAAGAAAGACATATCAGATTTTTTGAACCTGGGTATTCCCATTACATTTGCCATACTTCCAAGAGAAATGTATTCCAAGCATAATGCCAAAGAGTTGAAAGATAAAAATATGCCCTATATCCTTCATCTTCCTTTAGAGCCGGAAAAATATCCGGAAGCGGATCCGGGCCCTTATGCGCTTTTGATTAAAATGAACGATAAAGAAATAAAAAAAATATTTAAGGAGAACCTGGAAAGTGTCCCGGGAGTTGTCGGTGTATCCAACCATATGGGCTCAAAGTTCAGCGCAGACGAAAAAAAGATGAGGGTCTTGCTTAACTCAGTGAAAGCAAGCGGCTTGTTTTATCTTGATTCATATACCACTCATAAGTCAAAAGCAAAAAAAGTCGCTGATGATATAGGGCTCAAATGCATAGAGAATGAAGTGTTCCTGGATTTGGAAGATACTCCGGAATATATGAAAAAACAGTTTGATAAACTTATTAGAAAGGTTGAGAAAGAAGGGGAATGTATCGCAATAGGACATATCCAGAGAAAAAATATGGTTCCGGTATTGAAGGATTATATACCGAAGTTCAGGAAAAATAATATTGAATTTGTATATTTAACCGACCTTTTAAAATAAAATCCATATAAAATAATTATGATTATTTTAGCAATTGAAACCTCTTGTGATGAAACTTCTGCAGCGCTTGTAATGAACGGAAGGAGAATATTGTCTAACGTTGTTTCTTCCCAGGAAAAAGTCCACGGAAAGTATTTCGGGGTAGTTCCCGAGCTTGCAAGCAGGGCTCATATAGAAAACATCAACTGGGTTTACGAAGCAGCCTTGAAAAATGCAAGACTGACTACAAATGATATAAAAAAGAGAGTAGATGCTGTTGCTTACACTCACGGCCCCGGTCTTGCAGGAGCGCTTTTAGTAGGACAGGTAACCGCTCAAACGATTTCCTATCTGAATGACAAGCCTCTTGTAGACGTAAATCACCTTGAAGGTCATATTTATTCTGCTCTGCTGGAATATCCCGGTCTATGCCCTCCATACTTAAGCCTGATAGTCTCAGGAGGGCATACGGAGCTGGTTCTGGTCTACGATTATGGACGATATAAGGTTTTGGGAAGTACAAGGGATGATGCGGCCGGGGAAGCATTCGATAAAGTTGCAAAGATGCTTAATCTCTCTTATCCCGGAGGGCCTGTCATTGACAAACTATCAAAGAAAGGAAACCCGGAAAAGATAAAGTTTCCAAGGCCTTATTTGTGGCCGACATGGGAGTTTTCTTTCAGCGGATTGAAAACAGCTGTAGTGAATTTTGTGAAAAACTCAGGAGCATTGGATAAATCAAAAGTAGCTGACATTTGCGCGGCTTTTCAGCAGGCAGTTGTTGATACTTTGGCGGAGAAAACCATACAGGCAGCAAAAAAATTCAAAATGAAAAAGGTTGTAATAGGCGGGGGTGTGGCTGCGAACTCGTTATTGAGGGATGAGCTTGTAAAGAGGGCAAAAAAAGAAAAAATAGAAGTATATTTGCCTTCGCGTGCCCTGTGTACAGACAATGCTTCCATGATTGCATGTGCGGGTTATTATAAGTATATTTCCGGGAAGAAGAAGTATAAAAACTGGAAAACCAGAAAGATTGAGCCAAATTTAAAGTTGAAGAGCTGGCATAATAGATGAATTCAGTTATGATTAAACCGTTGAAAATAGGAAAAGTTCTATTAAAAAATAACCTCGTATTGGCTCCAATGTCAGGAATAACCGATATGACTTTTCGCCTGATAGCCAAAAAAGGGGGGGCGGGCCTTGTTTGTACTGAAATGATATCGTCGAATGCCTTGGTTCATAAGGATAATAAAACAAAAAAGATGTTAAGAATATCAAAAGATGAACATCCCGTGAGCGTGCAGATTTTTGGTTCTAAACCCGAAGCAATGAAGGAAGCTGCAAAAATTGTGGAAGATTCCGGTGCTGACATAGTTGACATAAACCTCGGATGCCCGGCTAATAAGATAGTTAAATCCGGGGCCGGCGTGAGACTTATGGATAATGAAAAAACAACGGCTGATATAATAGAAAATGTAGTAAAAAGCGTAAAGATTCCTGTAACAATAAAGATAAGAATAGGGCGCAGTGAAGGCGAAAATCTTGCACCGCATATAATTAAAATGGCAGAGAAACTTGAAGTGAAAGCGGTAACAATACACGGGCGTGCCGCGAAACTTCAGCATTCGGGAAAACCAGATTTGTCCGCTGTAAAGCAGGCCTGTGAGTCAGCGAACTTGCCAATTATAGGAAACGGAGGTATAATTAATGAAAAAACAGCCTCCGAGTTCCTGGAAAGTACGGGTTGTGACGGGCTGATGATAGGAAGAGCAGCGATTGAGGACCCTGGAATATTTGAGAGAATCGAGTATTTCCTGAATACTGGAAAAACCAAACCGGAACCCTCATGGGAGAAAAGGATTAATTATTTGAAAAATCATGCTGAGACCGCTTCTGAATATTATGGCGAAAAAGTTGCGCTTCTGCGTTTAAGAAAAATTGCACCGTACTATTTGAAAGGACTTCCTAACGCAACAAAAATCCGCGCGAGTTTCAATAAAATAGTGAGTTTAAAAGAGTTGGATGAGTTGTTAAGCATGGTGTGGAAGTCACCCTATTTTGAGGATGTATAGAGGCATTATATATGAAAATTAAGGAGTTCTATCCGGACGTGATGCGCCATAAAAGGCAGGGCTTTCCCGAAGCTATTTATGCACCGGGAAAAACTATCAAGCAGATAATATCTGTAGCATCCAAACTGCTTAAAGGCGAAGGCCCTGTGATTGTAACCCGTGCAGAAAAAAGTGTATACGGGAAATTAAAAAAGAAATTCCCTAAAGCAGTTTATAATGAGTCTTCAAAGCTGGTTGTTTTGAAGAAAGGCAATGTACCGCGATCAAAAGGGTACATTTGCGTAGTTACTGCAGGAACATCGGATATTCCAGTTGCGGAAGAATCTTCTATTGTTGCCGATCTGTTAGGTGCCAGGGTTGAAAGGATATACGATGTAGGAGTTTCGGGGGTTCATAGGTTATTTAAGCATCACGATAAATTGGTAAAAGCAAAATGCGTTATTGTATGTGCAGGCATGGAAGGCGCGCTTGCCAGCGTTGTTGGAGGCCTTGTGGGTTGCCCTGTTATTGGAGTGCCCACATCTGTCGGGTACGGTGTTTCTTTCAAGGGAGTATCTGCGATGCTTACCATGCTTAATTCATGCGCAGCAAATGTCAGCGTGGTGAATATAGACGATGGATTCGGAGCCGGGGTAATAGGAAGTTTGATTGCAAAGAAATAGACGGGGTAATTATTATGAAAATAGCATATTTTAACTGTTCATCCGGAGTTGCCGGGGATATGATTCTGGCATCTTTATTTGATTCAGGATTGTCTTACAAGAAACTGGAAACATTATTAAAAAAATGTTTAGGATTAAAAGACTGGAGTTTCGTTATAAAGACAAAAGAGAGCAATTATCACGTACCGGTCAAACAGCTTAACATAAAAGGGGAAAAAAGGTTTAACTCGCCTCAATACATGAAAAAACTCATAAGGACAAGCAGATTGCCGGAGAACGTGAAAAATATGAGTTTAAGGGTACTGGAATGTTTAATCACTGCGGAATCAAGGGCACATAAAGTTCCATCTAGAAACGTTCATTTTCATGAGCTGAACTCATTGGATACTCTGATCGATGTTGTCGGCTGTTGTTTTGCCCTGGATTTGCTGAAAATAGATAAAATATTCTGCTCGCCAATTAATATCGGATCACCTGCTTTTGCGACTTTGGAGATTCTAAAAGATAAAAAGATACCTGTTTATACAAAAAATTCCAAGGAAGAGTTAGCCACACCCACCGGAGTAGCTATCATTTCCACTATATGCAGTGATTTCGGGGATATGCCGGTAATGGAAGTAGAAAAAAGCGGATATGGGGCAGGAACCAAGAATTTGCCAGGCAATTTGTTGTGTGTTTTAATAGGAACAACAAAAGAGAGACAAGCAGTTAAGTATGATAAAGACGAGGTGGTATCGCTTGAAACTAATATAGATGATATGGACCCCAGGATATATCCTTATATAATGGATAAGATTTTAAAAGCAGGGGCAAAAGATGTGTGGTTCAACCAGGTTCTTATGAAAAAGGGGCGTCCAGGCATCGTCTTCTCTGTTTTATGCAATCAAAAAGATGAAAATAAGATACTGGAACTGATATTCAATGAAACGACAACTATCGGCATAAGACGTAATTTAGTAAAGAGATATGTGCTAAAGAGGGAGAATAAATCAGAAGAGAAAATCTCATACCTTAATAATGGTAAATATAAAGTAAAGTCGGAGTTCAAGCTTGCGCACAAAAAAGCTCTGAAGGCCAAAATACCTCTCTATAAAATCATGAAGTAAATTACCTTTTGAAAAATCAATCTGAAAATATAGATACGTTAATCGACAGAAAACCGCCGGTATTTTTAAGCGTAAAAATAAGAAAATCAAATTCCCCTTGACAATTCATCAAAAATCTGCTAAAAAATAATATAAATAAGAAGTATGATGTTTCATTGATTTTTTATAAAGGAAAATTGCTATGGCAAAAAAACAGAACAGAAAAAATTTATTAAAAATTTCAGAGTTAGCGCAGGAGGCCGGGGTATTACCTTCTACTGTAAGATATTACACTGATATTGATTTATTAAAAGTAGCCAGTGAAACTCCCGGAGGCCACAGATTATATGAGAAAGATCCTTCTCTTGCTATGATAAAGAAAATACAGTTTTTAAATAGAAAAGGTCTAACAATGGAGCAGATTAAAACCGAACTTCAGAACTCTTCTACAAAAAAGAAGATTTTAGTAATTGATGATGAGCCTGAACTCGGGGATCTGGTGGTTGAGTTGGGAAAAACCTATTATCCTGATTTCGAGATAAAAATAGTTTACAATGGTTTTGCTGCCGGCCGTATATTAAATGAGTATTTACCGGATTTAATCATACTGGATTTGATGCTGCCCGGGGTTAATGGTTTCGAAGTATGCCAGCAGATACGTTCAAGCGAATTTTTAAAGGGGACAAAGATTTTGGCCATAACCGGCTATGATTCAATCGAAAACAGGAAAAAGATAATGGCTTGCGGTGCAAACGATTATTTGGCAAAACCCATGGATTTAGTCACCTTAAGAGAGAAAATAAATTCTTTATTAGAGATAAAGTAATCTGCGAAAACCTAACTGCCCGATACCGAAATAGATTTCTTTATCTTTTTTACTTGTCGAGGGGTCTAAGAATGTCAATTAAAGCCAGACTTGTGATAACATTTTCACTTTTTATCTTCCTAGTTTTATTCATGTGGGCAACCCTTCTAGTCTTTGGTGTAAAAAACAGGAAGGTTTCCCAGAAAATATTCGAAACCCATTCAAATCTGTACTTTTTAAAAGAGATATATCAAGATTACAATGTCCAATGGCTGAATTTAAAAGGCTATTTGAAATCAAAAGACAAATGGCAGTTAAACAAGTTTTGGGGCCAGTCTGAAGTGCTATCAAAAAAAATCGAAAACACCTCTTCTGACATACCTGCATTACAATTATGGTTTAAAGAATACTCTAAATTTGAAAGTGAGATAAGAGAAAATTTAGGTAAACCCATAAAAGCCGGATTTTCAAGTACATTTAATAGGAATCTGGATTTTATGGACAAAAATTTCCGCAGCAAACTCAATAAAATAATTTATGATACAACCGATGAAATCAGTGTTTTAAACAAGCAGATTGAACATATAAATGCTTTAAGCATCATTTCTTCAATTGTTATCGGAATAACTGCGATTTTGATTAGTATGCTAATCGGTTTCATAATCTTTCGTTCAATAACCCATCCTTTAACGGTTTTTCAGCAGGGTACCAGAATAATCGGGGAAGGGAACCTTGATTATCAGATTGACATTAAGTCAAAAGATGAGATCGGCCATTTGGCAGACAGTTTTAATAATATGGTCAATAATCTAAGGAATTTACAGTTGCAGATAGTTCAAATGGACAGAATGTCTTCTATAGGTCAGCTGGCTGGCGGTGTGGCGCATGAAATAAACAATCCTTTAACAGGCGTTCTTGGCCAGGCCCAATTGATGCTGGAGAGGCTGCCCAAAGAGGATCCCCATAGAAGAACGATAGAACGTATAGAGTCTGCTGCCCAGCGATGCAGGAGCATTGTCAGGGCTTTGCTGGATTTTGCCCGGGAAAAAAACTATAGATTTCAACCTACGGATGTTAATGAACTGATTAACGAGACTTTGGAGTTTACAAAAAGCGAAATGCACTCAAAACGCATACAAATCGACAAAGACATTCCTGATGTATTGCCCGATATACAGGCATCTTCAGGCCACCTGCAACAGGTCTTTTTAAACCTAATTAATAACGCGATTCATGCAATGCCGAAAGGCGGGAGATTGTCAATCATAGTAAGTATAACCGAACAGAATATAATGGAAATCACATTTGCTGATACGGGCATAGGCATAAAAAAGGAAAACGTGGGGCATGTTTTTGATCCTTTTTTCACCACCAAAGAAGTTGGAAAAGGTACGGGCCTTGGCTTGACTATAAGTTACGGCATCATCAAAAGGCATAAAGGTGAAATAGTTGTAAGAAGCGAAGGGGAAAACAATGGTGCAGCATTCACAATAAGATTGCCGATAAGCCAGGAAATGCCCAGTGAAAAAGACAAAGTAACTCAGTTATACTCGCCTCCGTTAACAGATTACAGATTTATCCCGGGAAAAGAAAAATAAGTGTACAATAAGAGGTTCCTATGTCAAAAGACAGAAATAACCCTAAATTTAACACTCCTGATTTAAACACTCCGAACATTCCTGATTTTAAACTAAAAGATACCCCCGAAAATATTATTAAGGACTTACTGCAGGCAGAGAAAGATGTTGCCACCGAAACACTCAACGTTATGAAGAGGCGTTATGAAAAAGAGAGGAGTAACTGGGAGAAAATCTTTATAGGAAAAGAGAATGAAATCCTTTCAATAAGAACCAAGCTAACCGAAACAGAAGAAAGATTAAAGAATGTTCAAAAGATAATTAACGAGGAGAGAATGCTGCAACTGGAGAAACTTCAGCTTGAAGCAAAAGATATCGAGAATAAAAAGAATTATGATAATAAAAAATGGAATAGGATATCAGATGAAATAAAGAAATTCAGGGAAGATGCATTAATTGCTGGTAAAAGATTATTAGACGAACAAAATCGTGTAAGGCAGGTTAAAAGGTTATTTACCGACAAACAAAATACATTAATGGAGCAGATCAGGGCAAAAGAAGAAGAGTTTCATCAGTTTTATGAAACTGCTCTTAAGAAAGAAGAGGGCTGGCTGAGAGCTGAGGCGCAACGCGATGAAGAAATATCATTTTTAAGGGGACAGGTTGCGAACCTGCAGGAAACTATTAATGAAGAAAGAAAACAGCAGTCAAATGTTTTAGAGAAAAAAGATACAGATATTGGCAAACTTGAGCAGTCTAACCGCGATATCTCTGATAAATTAAACAACGAAGTTCAGGTACGGATGAAACTGGAGGAAAAAGTTGAACAACAGAAACACAGGCTCAATGAAGTAGAAGAAGAAAAGAATAAAATAAGGCAGGAAGCAGAGAAAACCTTTTTAGAATTGAAAAAAACCTGGCAGGAGGAACAAAGCAGCTGGGAAAAGTATAAACAAGATATTACTTCCAGGGAACAATCATTAAAGGCAGAGACCGAAGAGCAGATGGTGCGGATACTAAAATCCGTTGAAATTCTTGAAAAACAGCTTGCAGAGGAACAAAAGCAGCGTAAAGATGTTGAAGATTCAATCAAGCAAAAAGAAGAGGAGATACAGCGCCTTTTAAGACAGAGAGATGATATTGTGAGCGAATGGAAGAACGTTCTGGAATTGGAAAAGCAGAATTATTTGAAAAATCAATCATATATTATATCTGAGCTAAATAAAATAAAGGAATCAAAAGATGAAGAAATAGCAAAACTTAACGTGAAAGCTAATAATCTAATGGCTGCCTTGTCCGAAGAGAAAAAGCTTTTCAATATTGAAAAAGACAAGAACAAACAGGAGTCGTTTAAAATAACAAATCTTGAACAGGAAAAGCAGAGACTTCTTGAAGAGATAGAAAAAGATAAAAATGAATGGCAAAAAATATTGGAAAATGAACGTGAATTTGCGCAAAAACAGATAGAAGAAGTGAAGATAAAAAGCGAAATGCAGCTGAAATCAAGGGATGAAGAGATTAACAGGTTAAACGAAGATTTAAGGCTTTCTGCTGGACAGCTATCCGAATTAAGGCAGAAATTCTTTGTTGAAAAAAATGAAAACAATACACGTTTGGAAAGAATACAGGAGCTGGAGATACAACTGCAACAGGAGAAACAAAAATATGATGGTATAGTAGATGACCTGAAGAAAAGACTAAATAGTAGCATTGCAGCTTTAAATAAGAATAGTCAGGATTACCTGCGCAATGAACAGGTATGGCAGCAGGAGAAAGAAAAGAGTATGTATTCTTTGAAGCAGGATATGAATAATCTCAGAGATCAGCTCAACAAGGAAATATCAATCAGGCAGGCGCTGGAATTGAAAAACTCACAGCTTATACAGAAAAATGATGAGTTAAAATCCCAGAAAGAAATATCTGTATCTGTTCTTAAAGCTGCAATTGAATATCAAAATGAGTTAAAGGCTTTATATGAAGATATAATTGGACAGCTAAAGAACAAGATTGAAGAAAAAAGGAAAAACAATAAAAAAAAGAAAAGTAAACCGGATAAGAATGAAAAGAATTTCTCATTGTCCAAATTAATCAGCAGAAAATCTGATAATAATGAAAATAATGCAGATAATCAAAAAATGAAGGATAGCATTGTCGATTTAGAAAAAAAGCTCGAAACTTTAGAAGAAAATCAACGCTTTTTCATATCAAAATTGAAAGAAATTTCATAGTAAAAGTCAAAATCACACAAAGTGTCTCCTGCCTGTAAAATATAAATAATCATTGACAAAACAATGTCTATTTGCTAAAATGATATTGGAATTATTAGAATAATTAGAAGAAAAAACACTAGAATTTTATATGAAAGAACTTTATACTACTTTTGAAATAGCTAAATTGTGTAATGTAGATATTACAACCGTAATAAACTGGGTAAAAACAGGAAAGTTACAGGCCTACAAAACACCAGGGGGGCACCGCCGCATACACCATGATGAGTTTATGAAGTTCATTAAAGAATACAACCTGCCTCTTCCAAAAGACATATCACAGGATTCCCAGACTGTACTTATAGTAGATGATGAGGAGCCAATCCGAAAAACAATAAGAAAGATATTGCAGCGCAAGTGGCCCGATATGCATTTTTATGAAGCTGAAGACGGTTTTATTGCGGGTAAACTTTTGGCTGAAAAAAAACCGTCTCTGGTTATTCTTGATATAAGACTACCCGGTATAGATGGTATTCAAGTCTGTCAGCAAATAAAGAGTGATCCCAGGTTAGTAGATACAAAGATATTGGCAATTACAGGATACTTCTCCCCTGTAATGAAACAGAGCATTATTAAAGCAGGGGCTAGTGATTGTTTGGCAAAGCCTTTATCTTCAGATAAATTAATTCAATACGTATCGAATTTAATTTGACGAAAAAATCATACCATAGGAAGATAATAAATCCATTTGATTTTCAATAAAGGGCATGATGGAAAAGATATTAATTGTTGACGATGAACCCGGTGTATTGGAGTTATGCAAACGGGTTCTTAAACGCGATGGTTATAATATCCTTACAGCAACAAGCGGTGAAGAGGCGCTGGAGATTTTGCCTAAGGAAATGTTTGACCTGGTTTTAACTGATTTAAAATTAACCGGATTAAACGGTATTGAACTAATAAAAAAAATAAAATCTTCGTATCCGCAAACAGAGGTTATGGTCATCACGGGCCAGGCTACTATAGAAACAGCCATCGAATCATTAAAAAGCGGCGCTTATGATTATATTACAAAGCCTTTCAACATATCTGAGTTGGGCGCAGCTGTAAAAAAGTCCCTGGAATATTCACGCCTTCGTGTGCAGGAGAATATTTTTCGTGAAACAACCTACCTCTACAGGCTGGCCCAAGAAATAAGCAAATCACATTCTGAAAGCGACCTTATAAATTTTATTTTGGAGCGCGCAGTGAAAGCTTTGCATTCGGATGCGGGGTCTATTTTTATTTTTGAACCGACCAAATCAACGTTGTCTCCTATGGCAATATATGGCTCTTATCATTCTGATGAAATAAAGCTGGGGGAAGGCATAGCAGGATGGGTCGCCCAAAACAGACAGCCTTTGCTCCTGCAGGACGGGCTTGGCAACATGCCCCAATTTAAAGGCCTTCCAGTACGCCCCAATATTGTTTCTTCAATGGTTGCACCCTTAATAGATAAAGAAGTACTTTTGGGGGTAATATGTTTAAACAGGTTTGTGGGTATGACAAATTATCAGTTTACCCACCGTGATTTAGAATCACTGCAGATTTTTGCCCTTCATGCTACGCTTATACTTTCGGCCTTAAGATATCAACAGGCTCTCAGGGATTTAGATAAACTTAAATCTGAGTTTATGGCAAACGTTTCACATGAATTAAGGACTCCCCTGATGGCAATCAGCGGAGCTGTTGAATTGTTGAATAACTACATAGTTTCATCTGATTCCAATCAAAAGATTGGCATGATAATGGATCTGGTAGGACGCAATACAGACCGAATGAGGCTTTTGGTAAACGAGCTGCTGGATTTTGCAAGACTGGAAACCAAACAGAAGAAATTAGTAATTACCAGGTTTTCATTAAATGAGTTGATCGAAGAAACAATAGAAGATTTTACTTCAAGAGCCAAAGAAAAAGATATATCCCTTATGTTCAATACTTCAGAAGAAAAAGTCGATATGTCAACTGACAGGGAAAGAATTAAACAAATTATCAGCAACTTGATATCTAATTCTATTAAGTTTACAAGTGAAAAGGGCAAAATTGAAGTAGGTTATACAAAAAGAAACAACGGAAGTGTTTTGATGACTGTTTTTGATAATGGAATTGGAATACCAAAGGAAAAACAGGACAAAATATTTGAGAAGTTTTTTCAGGTTGATGGTTCAATATCTCGGTCTCATGCCGGATTTGGATTGGGTCTGGCCATAGTAAAGTCTGCCGTAGACGTGCTTAAAGGGAAAATCTGGGTGGAATCCAAGATAAATGAAGGCTCAAAATTCTTTGTATTAATGCCTATTAATTCTGATAATGATTAATTTATGAATGAAAAGATAAAAAAATTAGTTTTAGCCGTAGATGATGACCCTGATATGCTATGGGTTTTGCAGGATTTTATTGCAGATTTTGGTTTTGATGTAATAGCAGTAAATAACGGTAAAGATGCCCTTGAACAAACAAGAAACAATAAATTCGACCTAATAATCTTAGATATAGCAATGCCAGTGATGGATGGAATTGAAACATTAAGGGAAATAAAAAAGGTAAACCCCGGACAGAAAGTGATTATGATAACTGCGTTTCGGGATGAAAAAATGGTCAGCGATTCCTTTAAAGAAGGTGCTTTGGATTGTATATTCAAGCCATTTGACCTTAAAAATTTTCGTGAAATTTTAGGTAAGGTTGTTGGCAAATAAATCAGCATATACTTAGAAGGAGGGGTGTAAAATGAGCAAAATAAAGAAAGGTAACATATTGATTGTTGATGATGAACCTGATATTCTTGTTGTTTTGGGGGAATTCTTGAGTAATGAAGGGTTTAAGGTTTTCACTGCAAAAAACGGCCAGCAGGGTATTGAAAAAATTAAAGAACATAATATTGACTTATTATTATTAGACATAGCAATGCCCGAAATGAACGGCATAGAAACTCTAAAAGAGATAAAAAAGATTAAATCTGTATTGCCAACAATAATGATAACGGCCTATCGTGACGCAGAAAAGGTTGTTGAGGCTTTCAGACTTGGGGCATATGATTGCATATTCAAGCCTTTTGACCTAAAATATCTGAGAAAGGCAGTTCTGGCAAAATTGATGGAGTAGAGTCCATAACGCTTTTATATTTCAAGGACATTTAATTGAATTCCTGCCATAATCTTTTAAATGTAAAAAACTATTGAAAATTCCTTAATAAAAAGCTATAATATCATATTAGTGCTAGCATTAACTCACATAATAGCTTGAAAAATCAATCATATATTTCCCCAAAGTCTCTAAGAGGGAATAAAGGACTTCAGACTAATCTAAATAATAATTACAAATAACCAACTTAATAGAATTGAGAGCAAGTTTCTATATGAAGAAAAAGTTTTATTTAATGGAATCAAGGACTGAGGGGGAACGGCTCAAGATTAAAACGGATATAAAAGAGACGTATAAACATCTGGAACAGGTCAATTTTCATAGATTAAAGAACAAATCTAAAATAATTGATGCTGGTGCCGGGGTAGGCATTGTGTCTCAGGTAATGCGTAATATACTGAGACAAGAGAAAAAAGACTTTAAGATTTATTTATTAGATATCTCGAATAGCAGGCTGGATCAGGCACGCAATTATCTTAAATTAAAAAGTAGAAATAAGAACTTTGAGTTTATTAGCTGCAATATTGAAGAAATACCACTTCCTGCAAATGAAATAGATTTTATTTTCTGCAGGTTTGTTTTTGAATACCTCAGTAATCCTAGAAAAGCTTTCAGTGAATTATACCGCATTTTAAAACCCGGGGGCAAACTGGTCATTGGGGATCTGGATATGAATTGTCTATGTCATTATCCTATAGAAAAAGAGCTGGAAGAGCAATTATTCACGATTACCAGTATTTTAAAACAGAAAAACCTGTTTGATCCTCATGCCGGCAGGAAATTGTTCTCATATTTTCACGATATAGGTGCCTTAAACATCAGGGTTCATGCATCCTTTCATCATTTGTTCTATGGCAATATGAAATCGGCTGACAGGTTTAACTGGGAAACAAAAATTGACAGAATAATTGATCTGCAGAAACAAAAAAATATTGATTTTGGACTAAATTTAACGGAATTTAAAAATAAATTTTTAAAATATCTGGATTCATTTTCTAGATTTGCCTATACACCATACATAATGGTAGAAGGTATTAAGAAACATGAATGAAGAAAAGAAAATATTTTTAAATACTATATTTGAGTTCCTAATATTCATAAAGAAACCTATCTACATCTCCCCAAGCAACAATCCTGAAAAAAAATTCAAGTTTAGTGTAGAAAGCACTTTGAATAATTCTTTTATTTCAAAGCTGTACAACCATAAAGATAATACAAAAAGCGAAATAGATCAAATGGAAAAGTTATTTAATAGAAAAGTTTTAAAAGTCAATATTGGCTATAAGGAAAAATTCATATATTTTGAGACAAAACTTAACAAAATATTAAATAAAAAAGATACCAAAAACATTAAATTCTACTTCGCCAAGCCAAATTATGGCATTATAAAGAATTACAGGCCTTATTCTCGAATCGACATTAGCAATGAAAATAAATATACTGCGAAATTGCTGATATCAACCCAGATAAATCAGATGATTCACACAACACAGGAAATAGAAAATATTTCTCAGCAGGCAATCGCATTGTATTTAAACAGAAAGCAAGGCATGGTTGTGCCCAGCGATCAGGTTAAGAGTTTGAAATTATATAACAAAAACAAGCTTTTAATTGATACCCAGGGTAAAATCATCAAAGTGGATACCTCGAATTTTACAAACAAAGATAATTATATGGTCGTAGTAAAATTTGATGAGCAGCCGGAGTCTAGAGATACCAGTAATATTGAAAAAAAGGATAGGGAGTCGGAAAGAATTTCATTGCTTGGAGAGCATATAGCTTATATTGACGCTTTGCATCCAATATTAAGTGATTATCATATTTATGGGCAGGTTATTGATATCTCTAAAACCGGGATAGCTTTTATGGTTGAGAAGAATAGAATCCCGATTATGCCGGGCTTAATATTTCATGATTTTTATATTCAGTTTCCATACCAGGGAAGGCTTAAAATATCGATTAAAGTCTGCTATTGCAATGAAGTTACTAAAGATGATAACTATGTTTTAAAGATTGGTGCTGAATTTGTAGATATCTCTATAAAAGAGCTAAATTTTATCAGTAGGGCAAAACAAAAAATAATAAACTCAAGGCTTTTTGATGCTGATTATGAAAACAGCGAGGACTTATGGGAATTTTTGTTTGAGACAGGATTTATATATCAGGAAAAAAGAAAACAGATTCAAAAATATTCGGATTCAATATTAGATACTAATAAAAAACTGCTAGCCCCATCCCCGATATTCAAAAGTATTATCTACAAAGATGATAACAGCATAAAAGGATATATTTCAGCCGTGAAGTTCTATGATAATACTTGGGTGGTTCAGCATCTAACAGGGAAAAAAACTGAAAATGCAGAAACGGGAAAAGTAGTGTTTTATGCAATGATGGATTATTTTCTAGATACTAAAGTAAACCAAAGGGTAAATTCAAACTTTTTAACTGGCATATTCAGGCCGAATAACCTGTTTTCTTCGATAGTCCTAGGAGATATTAAGGAACTTATAAATAATCGAAACATTTATGACATTATAAATTACGATTTTTGTGTTTTAAAGGAGGATTTTAATAAACACAATTCTTTCGGAGACAAGTATATTTGCAAGGAAGCAAATGCTGAAGATTTAAAAGAGCTTGAAAAGGTATTAATACAGCAGGGCCATTTTAATATGATAAGAGTCGAAGGACTTAACTACGAAAATATATTGAATTTAAGGATACAAAAGGATTTTCAAAAACTGGGTTTATACCGTTACAGAAGGGTTTTTCTGGTTAAAAACAGAAAAAAAGAAAATCTTGCATATGCCATTTGTGAATATTCATCACCTGGAATAAACCTTTCTAATTTAACCAATTCATTTAAGATATTTCCTCATGGTAATGAAGCAATTATTGATATAAAAGCAATTAATAGCCTATGCGATCATGTAATTAGATCCTACAGAGAAACTCAAATGCCTGAACCAGTTCTACTAAAGACAAAAAATGTCCCTTTGCCTTGCCAGTTTATAATAAAAAAACAATACAGCAATTACTTCCTGGATAATAGATATTTTCCGCTTTTTAAAAGCAAAATAGAGTTTATATTTTCAAATTTAAAGGATTTTATAAGAAAACATAAAAACAGGGAAAAAGCACAGTTGCAAAATTAAATAACGGCTACAGCAATGAAT
>JAFGIL010000071.1 GCA_016929635.1 Endomicrobiales bacterium | reverse complement strand
TTACCTCATTTTTTAGTAGAATTATTGCATTATTCAAAGGTATTTAATATGGACATTTTTGATAAATTTAAAAAGACAGTTATAAAAAACAATCTGGTTAAATCACAGGACAGGATACTGCTGGCTGTATCAGGCGGGCCTGACTCTGTTTGTCTGACCCATCTTTTCTGGAGGATGGGAAAAACAGTAGATGTTGAAATTGAAATAATGTACGTAGACCACGGCCTTAGAAAACAGGCAAAAAGAGAAAAGAAATTCATACAGGATTTAGGCAAAAGATTCAAGATACCTGCTCACATAGAGAAAATTCCGGTAAGGGAATACTCTGATTTAAAAAAAATATCGTTAGAGACTGCAGGCCGGGCTTTAAGATACAGCGCATTGATTTCCCTGGCAAAAAAGCTTAAATGCAGTAAAATAGCAACGGGCCATAATGCAAATGATAATGCGGAAACCATGCTGATGTGGCTGATACGGGGAACAGGTACCGAGGGGCTTGCCGGAATTCCGGTATACAGGTTAAGCGAGAAAAATGCCCGGGATAAAATAAAAATTATCAGGCCGGTTCTGTCTTTAACAAGGAATGAGATAGTAAGGTATTTACACGCCCAGAAACTCTCATACTGTGTTGACCATACTAACTACAGTATGGATTATACCCGTAACAAAATAAGGCATAAAATCATACCTATTTTTAATAAATTAAATCCTTGTTTTGTTGAACATTTGTATAACCTTTCAAGCATTGTAAACAGGGAAAATGAGTTTCTTGGCTCTCTAACAGCAAAAGCAATCAGAAGAGCTGTCAGCATAAACAGGACACAGATTTCACTTGATTTAAAGCGATTTTTTGAGTATAATAAAACGATACAATTAAGGCTTATTAAGGCCATTCTGCCTGAAAAAAAATCGTCAGTTCAAGTGGAACGCATCAAAGACTGGATTTGTCTGTCAAATCAATCAAAATTAAGATTTTCTAGTAGTTGGGTAATTGTAAAAAAGGGGCGCAGGGTTATTTTTAAAAAATCCCCGCATTGAAGCATACAACCTGTTATTAAATCAATTGATAAATGAATATAAATCGCAAAAGAAAAAAAGATGAGATTAAAAAGGTTCTTTTGACCCGGGAGCAGATTCAGGAAAAAGTAAAAGAACTTGCTGAAAAGATATCCAGTGATTACAAAAACAAAGAATTAACGATAATCGGAGTGCTTAAGGGAAGTATAATATTTTTTTCTGACCTGGCAAGATGTTTAAAAGTAGACTGTTCTTTTGATTTTATATCGGTTTCTTCGTACAAGAAGACAAAATCAACCGGCGTTGTACGGCTTTTGAGTGATTTGCGCGAGGATCCCGTGGGAAAAAACCTGCTTTTAGTAGATGAAATAGTGGATACCGGCTATACCCTGAACTATCTTCACAAAAATCTTAAGACAAGGCAGCCCGCATCGGTCCGCACATGCGTTCTTCTGGATAAATCAGGGCTCAGAAAAGTTCCGGTAAAGATTGATTATAAAGGTTTTGTCGTCCCGAACAGTTTTTTGGTTGGATACGGGCTTGATTATAAAGAGAAATATAGAAATCTTCCGTATATAGGTATATTGAAATGTTAAAACGAGCAGGTTTCATGGAGGTTTAATAGAATGAAAGATAGAAACAGGTGGGGAATTTTTATATGGTTAATAGTATTTGTTATTTTGCTTTATTTTATCCAGTCGGTTCGCAAGATGAGCATGGAACAAGAGCTTCCTTATTCGACTTTTAAGAAATATCTGAAATCAAACCAGATTACAGAAGTTTCGGTCGCGCAGGAGTTAATAAAAGGCAAGTATAAAACGTTAGAGGGAAAGGTTATGAACTTTAAAACCATACCTCTCCCGGACCCGAAGCTGGTTGAAGAGCTGGAGGAATACAACGTTGACCAATACTCCGGAGTTATTGAACGTAACTGGCTAATGGCTTTGCTTCTTAACTGGGGCCCGATGATTTTATTAATAGTGTTCTGGCTGTGGATGCTTAAAGGCATGCAGACGGGCGGGAAGCAGGTGATGTCTTTCGGAAGAAGCCGCGCAAAGCTTCAGTCTACAAGAAAAACAAAAATAACTTTTGCAAACGTGGCGGGATGCGAAGAGGCAAAGGAAGAGTTAAGGGAGATTATTGAGTTTTTGAAAGACCCGGCTAAGTTCCAGCGCCTGGGGGGGAAAATACCCAAGGGAGTTCTGGTTTACGGGGCACCGGGCACAGGTAAAACATTGCTTGCAAAAGCCGTGGCAGGCGAGGCAGGAGTGCCGTTTTTTTCATCCAGCGGTTCTGAGTTTGTTGAAATGTTTGTCGGTGTCGGCGCATCGCGTGTAAGGGATTTATTTGAACAGGGAAGAAAAAGCGCACCGTGCCTGCTTTTTATAGATGAGATAGATGCTGTCGGGAGGCACCGCTTTGCAGGAATCGGCGGAGGCCACGACGAAAGGGAACAGACCTTAAACCAGCTGCTGGTTGAGATGGACGGGTTTGATACGAAAGAAGGAGTTATTCTTATTGCCGCTACAAATAGGCCTGACGTGTTGGACCCGGCATTGTTAAGGCCCGGGCGTTTTGACAGGCACGTGGCAGTCCCTACTCCTGATTTAAAGGGAAGAGAAGAGATTTTAAAGGTTCACGTTAAGAATATTAAGTTAAGTCCTTCGGTAGATTTAAAAGTTATTGCACGGCGTACACCAGGTTTTGTCGGTGCTGACATAGCAAATCTTGTAAACGAAGCGGCGCTTCTAGCTGCAAGAAAAGACAGGGCAGCTGCGGAGATGGATGATCTGGAAGAGGCAATTGACCGGGTGATTGCAGGGCCCCAGAGAAAGTCGAGGATGATTTCAGAACACGAGAAAAAAATCATTGCGTATCACGAATCCGGGCACACGCTAGTTGCAAGATTTACCCCCGGGACTGATCCCGTGCATAAAGTTTCCATTATACCGCGCGGGCCTGCACTTGGGTATACGCTTCAGCTGCCTCTGGAAGACAGGTATCTTACCACAAAGCAGGAAATTTTAGCAAGGCTTTCCGTGTTTTTGGGAGGCCGTGCAGCTGAAGAGATGGTTTTTAAGGAAGTAACAACCGGCTCCCAGAATGATTTGGCAAAAGCAACTGAGATGGCACAAAAGATGGTTGTTGAGTTTGGAATGAGCGATAAAATCGGGCCTTTGTCTCTGCGTAAGCCCACGGAGGAGGTTTTTCTGGGGCGTGATTATACGCGCGAACCCCGGTATTCCAACAAGACCTCTGAAACGATTGATTCTGAAGTAAAACGAATTGTCGAAGGTGCAAAGGATAATGCCGAGAGGATTTTAAAGAAACATAAAGACAAACTGGATTCTTTGGCCGAGAGGTTAATCGAAAAAGAAGTTTTAGACGGGGAAGAGGTTGACAGAATAATAAAGGGTATTAAAGAAGAACCGGGTAAAAATAAAAAATCATGAATATAGACAAAAAAAAGGTTGAACATGCAGTTTCTGAAATGCTTAAAGCTCTCGGGGAAGACGTCAAGAGGGAAGGTTTAAAGGACACCCCGAGAAGAGTGGCTGAGTTTTATATGGAAGCCCTAGGGGGAATGAGGATTAACCCCCGTGATGTTTTGAGCGTTTATTATGAGAAGGAAGACCACGAGGAAATAGTCCTTGTCAAGGATATCCCGTTTTACTCGCTCTGCGAACATCATCTATTGCCGTTTTTCGGCAAAGTGCATGTGGCATACATTCCCAAGAAGGACCGCTTGCTGGGTGTTTCGAAGCTTGTGCGCGTGGTTGAGGTATTCACCAAAAGACTGCAGCTTCAGGAGCGCCTTGCAAAACAGATAACAGATACAATTATGGAAGTGGCAAAACCATACGGGGCAATGGTAGTGATAGAGGCGGAGCATCTGTGCATGACCATGCGCGGGGTGAAAAAACCAGGTTCAAAGATGATTACTTCCGCCATGAGAGGCACTTTTTTAAAAGACGCAAGGACAAGAAGCGAAGCGTTATCATTGATTAAGTAAAGTAAGCAGATTTAGCAATGAAAATTCCAAATACCAAATATCAAGTTCCAAATAAATTTCAATTTCTAAATTCCAAACAAATAGGCTTATTTATTTGGCTATTGGAATTTTGGTATTATTTGTAATTTGGAATTTGGGATTTGTAATTTATGAAAATTAGAATTGTAGAAATAAGCAGCAAAGAAGACGCTATCGAGCACATAAAAAAAGTAGGAGCTGATCCTAAGTCTGTTAAACTGATGGCTCCTAAAGCTTTAATGAGGTCTTTGATATTACGCGGAGTCGACAACAGGGCTGCGAACATAATCAAACAGAACATATTGTCCCTGGGAGGAGAGGCTGCTGTAAGCTGGCAGGTCGGCAATTTTAAGCGCGGGAAGTCCGACGTTTTTCTAATGGCCACTCAAAATCAGGTTGACAGGCTGGTTAAGAAACTTTTCGGGCAGCCTTTTGGCCTTAAAGATTGGGCAAAGATTATTAAAGAAAAAAACTCATCTTATGGAGATAATAAATTCAGAATTGATTGCAGGGGCAAGCAGCTTAGGATTAACAGGTTTCCTCTGGTTATGGGGGTGTTGAACGTAACTCCGGATTCTTTTTCAGACGGAGGGATGTATTATAATATTGAAAAAGCCGCAGAGCATGCCCAGGAAATGGTTTCTGAAGGTGCGGGGATAATCGATATCGGAGGGGAGTCAACAAGGCCCGGGTCAAAACCCGTTTCAGTTAAAGATGAAATCTCCAGGGTGCTGCCTGTGATAAAAAAAATATCAAAGAAAATAAAAGCCCTGATTTCCGTTGATACCTACAAGCCGGAAGTAGCAGAAGCAGCTATCGGTGAAGGGGCAAATATCATTAATGATGTAACAGGATTGCGTTATAAAAACTGTTCTATGGTTAAGATTGCCAGAAAATACCGTACCCCGGTTATAATTATGCATATGAAAGGCATGCCCAAAAATATGCAGAAGAATCCAAAATACAAAGACGTAGTTTGTGATATTAACGAGTTTTTTTCTGAACGGATAGAATACGCTTTAGACCGGGGGGTGGAGTTTAATAAAATTATAATCGATCCCGGTATCGGTTTTGGTAAAACAGTAAAACATAATCTGGAAATTTTAAAAAGGCTGAGAGAGTTCGGCGTTTTCGGAAGGCCGGTATTGATAGGCACTTCGCGCAAATCATTTTTAGGGCACATCCTTCGGGATATTTCGCCGAAAGACAGATTGTCCGGGAGTATTTCGAGTTTTGTGTGGGCATCATTGAACGGTGCCAATATCTTAAGGGTTCATAACGTAAAAGAAACGGTTCAGGCTTTGAACATTGTCAAAGCCATACAGAAAACCCAATAAGCTTTAAAGGAATTTTTATGGAATTTATTAAAGTTTTATGGACAGATTATTTGGTTCATGTTTTAGACATACTTATTGTGGCTTATATTTTTTACAGGCTGCTTTTGCTTATCAAAGGTACCAGGGCAGTTCAGATTATTCTGGGGATATTGACTCTTGTAATAATAACGTTTTTATCAAGAGAAGTCTTACATCTTAATACATTGAACTGGCTGCTAAACAGGTTTTGGATAGCGGCTGTTGTGATACTGGTTGTTGTGTTCCAGCCCGAGATTCGTTCAGCCCTTGCCCAGCTGGGAAGCCACCGATGGGGAAAAATAATTTTGGCTTCGGAACTGGACTTCATCGACGAGATTATTGAGGCTTTAAAAGAGTGCAGCCAGCGTAGAAACGGAGCCCTTATTGTTCTTGAGCAGGACATAGGTTTAAAAACCTACATAGAAACAGGAACAATCGTTAATGCCCAGATAAGCAAGGAACTGATTCTTTCAATATTCAATCTGCGCGCCCCGCTGCATGACGGAGCTGTTATTATACAGAATAACAGGCTGATCGCTGCGGGTTGTATTCTTCCTTTAAGCCACGAGCCGATAGTTTCCGAAATATTGGGAACCAGGCACAGGGCGTCTATCGGATTAAGCGAAGTCTCTGATGCGATTGTTCTTGTGGTTTCCGAAGAGACCGGCAAAGTATCCGTAGCCCGCAAAGGAAGGCTGGAGAGTGACGTTAATCTGGAAGAGTTGAGAAGGAACCTCTTTAACATTTATCGCCAGAAGGGCGAGAGGATTTTACTGTAGGAAGCAAGATGGTTAACAATAAATATATAATCAGATTTGTAAAAAGGTTAAGAAATAACTGGCAGTTGAAGCTGATTTCCTTGTTTTTGGCTTTGATATTATGGTTTTTTCTTACTTGAAAGGGATAAAATGACGAATCGTAAACTTTTTGGGACCGACGGTATCCGCGGTTTGGCTTATGAGTTTCCTTTGGATCCCGAGACCGTAAAGAAGATAGGATTATCAGCCGCCCATGTTTTAAAAACCAAAAAATCAAAGGGCCATCCGGTTATTATCGGCAGAGATACAAGAGAATCCGGGATAAACATAGTTGTAAATCTAAAGAAGGGCCTGCTCTCAAACGAATTGGACGTGTGGGACGTGGGGGTCATTACAACACCCGGTATTGCTTATCTGGTAAAAAAGTATCCGGCTTTAACCGGAATAGTTGTTTCTGCTTCGCATAACCCTTACCAGTATAACGGTATAAAGTTTTTCAGCCATCAGGGGGTTAAACTCTCCGATTTAATTGAACATAAAATAGAAACCCAGATTGAAAAATATTCCTTTAATAAAAGGACAAAAAAGGCTTTCAGCAAAAATAAAGTACAGCTTAAATACGGTTTGGCCCGTGAGTATGAGGATTTTCTCAAAAGCGTTTTCCCCAAGGGGTCGGATTTAAAAGGGTTTACCCTGGTTATAGATTGTGCTAACGGGGCAACATATAAAATAGCCCCGGAAGTGTTATTTTCTCTGGGGGCCAAGGTTGTACAGATAAACGTCCATCCTAACGGCAAGAATATAAATAAAGACTGCGGCTCTTTACACCCAGAAATTTTATCCGAAAGCGTAAAAAAATACGGTGCTGACTGCGGCATCGCTTTTGACGGGGACGGAGACAGGGCTATTTTTGTAGATGAAAAAGGAACCGTCAGGGACGGGGATTACCTTTTGGCGATTATGTCGAGTTTTTTCAAGAAAAAGAGCATGTTAAGGCATAACCTGCTGGTAACTACGGTTATGGCCAATCTGGGATTATTCAGAGCAATGGAATCTGAAGGTATAAAAGTATTACAGACAAAAGTCGGAGACAGGTATGTGTATGAAGAGATGTTGAAAAGAGGGGCTGTCCTTGGCGGAGAACAATCCGGCCATGTAATTTTGAAGGATCATCTTCCAACAGGAGACGGTATATTAACCGCGCTTCAGATGCTGGCTGTTATGAAGGAAACGAACCAGCCGCTGTCAGTGTTGTCGCAAAAAATGAAAAAATACCCCCAGATTCTGTTAAACACTGCCGTTGATAAAAAAGTACCGATTGATTCACTGCCCAATACCTCAAAAATTATTAAAAACGCACAGAACAAACTTAATTCCGAAGGAAGGATACTGGTTAGATATTCAGGAACCGAGAATTTATTGCGTGTAATGATAGAAGGAACAGATAAAAAGACAATTGCCAGCATGGCAAAAGAAATAGTTGATGTTGCTAAAAGAGAAATCAGCAATTCATATGCATGAAAACCGGGGTGGGGATGCCAAAATTAGGAGTCAACATTGATCATATTGCAACAATCAGGCAGGCAAGGCGCGAAAAAGAGCCGGATATAGTCCGGGCAGCTTCCGTTTGCGAGTCAGCCGGAGCAGACAGCATTACAGTGCATTTAAGGGAAGACAGGCGCCATATTCAGGACGAGGACGTTCGTTCCTTAAAGAAGTCAATAAAAACCAAACTCAATCTTGAGATGTCGATTGCAAAAGAGATTGTTGATATTGCAGCTGATGTTAAGCCGGATTATGTTTGCCTTGTACCGGAAAAGAGAGAAGAGCTTACTACCGAGGGCGGGCTGGATATTTTAAGCCAGAAGGATGCTATTGCTTCCGTGGTTGAAAAATTGAAAAAAAAAGGCATAAAAGTCAGTATTTTTATTGATCCGGAGGAAAACCAGATTAAAGCCGCATCGGATATAAAAGCTGACTGCATAGAGCTTCACACCGGGGCTTATGCCGGGGTGTTTAAATTGAATCCATCCGATAAAAACAGAATAAAACAGGAGTTTCTGCGGCTGGAAAAAGCGGGGAATTTAGCTTGCAGTCTGGGATTAATATTAAATGCGGGGCACGGCCTTGATTATAAAAATGTAGTTCCTGTTGCCAAAATAAAAGGGATGAACGAATTAAATATAGGGTTTTCAATTATTGCTCATGCAGCTTTCGTCGGGCTTAAGGCTGCAGTAAAAGAAATGAGAAAGCTGGTTACGGTTTAAAAGAGGAAAGAATATGTGTGGAATAGTAGGTTACATTGGTTCAAAATCTGCGGGTGAGGTTATACTCGACGGTTTGCACCGCCTGGAATACCGCGGGTATGACTCGGCAGGAATAGCTGTTGTATTAAATGGAAAATTAGAGATAAGAAGAAGCGTTGGCAAGCTGAATCAGCTGAATAAGGTTCTGGAGAGCAGGCCCTTAAAAGGCAGTATAGGTATAGGACATACGCGCTGGGCAACCCACGGAAGGCCTTGCGAAGAAAACGCCCACCCTCACACGGATTGCAAAGATAAAATTGTTGTTGTGCATAACGGGATAATAGAGAATTATCTGGAGCTGAAAAATAAATTAATTTCCGGCGGCCATAGGTTCAAATCCGAAACTGATACGGAAATTATAGTCCACCTGATAGAAAAACATTTTTCGGGGAATCTGCTGAATGCCACACAGAAAGCTTTATCCGAGGTAAGAGGCGCATATGCCTTAGGTGTTATATGCACAGACGATCCGGATCATATTATAGCCGCAAGGCAGGATGCCCCTTTAATTATAGGGCTGGGTGAGGACGAGAATTTTATTGCGTCCGACATTCCTGCGCTTCTGCCTTATACAAGAAAGATGATATTTCTCGAAGAGGGAGATATTGCCGAACTCCGAAGAAATAAAGTGCGGATCTTTGATAAAAAGAAAAAAGAGGTAAAAAGGCAGGTAAAAAATATCACGTGGGACAGGGTGCAGGCCGAAAAGGGAGGATTTAAGCATTTTATGCTTAAAGAAATATACGAACAGCCGCAGGCAATCAGAGAAACGTTCCTTGGAAGGTTAAACCCGGAAAAAGGGGTAACCTATCTGAAAGAGGAAATAAAGATAGCGGATTCGTTTCTTAAGAGTATGTCCAAAATCTACATAGTTGCATGCGGCACCTCTTATCACGCGGGACTGGTAGGAAAATTTCTTTTTGAAAATCTCTCTTTGATCCCGGCGGAAGTTGATATCGCATCTGAGTTCAGATACAGGTGCCCTGTGCTGGACAGGAATGCCTTAACAATAATTATCTCCCAGTCAGGAGAAACGGCTGATACTATCGCCGCATTGCGCCTGGCAAAAAAGAATAAATGTAATACTTTGGCCATCTGCAATGTTATGGGATCGACCGCAAGCAGGGAAGCTGACAATGTGCTATATACACGATGCGGGCCTGAGATTGGAGTTGCATCCACAAAAGCTTTTACAGGCCAGCTGACAGTATTATACTTGTTGGCGCTGGATTGGGCAATAAAAAGAAAAACACTTACTGCTAAAAAGCGCAAGGAAATTATAGATAATTTCTGGGAAGTGCCGTCAAAGGTCAGCGAGATACTGAAAAAAGACAAGGAGATAAGCTCCCTTGCAAAGGAGTTCACTGCAAAAAGGGATTTTTTGTACCTGGGACGCAACTTAAACTATCCTATTGCCCTTGAAGGCGCATTGAAATTAAAGGAAATATCATATATCCATGCTGAAGGATATCCTGCGGGCGAGATGAAGCACGGGCCTATTGCATTGATAGATGAAGACATGCCTGTTATGGTAATTGCAACCCGGAGCAAGATATATGAAAAGGTATTGAGCAATATAGAGGAAGCAAGGGCGCGCGGAGGGACTATTATAGCTTTAGCAACAGAAGGGGATAAGGAAATAAAAGCAAAAACCGAACATCAAATATATTTACCTCATTTAGACGAATTATTTTCGCCGCTTTTAAACGTTATTCCTATGCAGCTTTTTGCATATTATATGGCTGTGTTTCTGGGGTGTGATGTAGATCAGCCGAGGAATCTGGCAAAATCAGTAACAGTAGAATAATAATGACAAATGACAAAATCCAAATGACAAATTGATTTTTTTAGATTTGGGATTTAATATGAAAGTCGGTATAGATATAGTTGAAGTCAAGCGTATAGATAAGTTAGTCAAGAACAAACGTTTTTTAGAAAGAGTTTATACTCCCCAGGAAGTTAAATACTGCATTTCCAAAAAAAACGCCGGCCAGCATTTTGCAGTGAGGTTTGCAACGAAAGAGGCTGTCTGGAAGGCTTTTAATGACAAAAGTATAACCCATAAAGACATAGGTGTAATGAATCTGCCGAGCGGAAAACCCCAGGCTGTTATTAAAGGCAAAAGAAAGAAGAATATTGATATTTCACTGTCGCATACTTCCGATTATGCGGTTGCTGTCGCAGTAGTAAAGTAAGAAATGAAACCAAAACGATTGACTTCAAAATTGATCAGATCTTTGATTATGCCAAGGAAAAAAAATTCCCACAAAGGCAGTTACGGCCATGTTTTAGTGCTGGCCGGGTCAAGGGGAATGACCGGCGCATCTGTTTTATCGTGCAATGGCGCCCTGCGTTCAGGCGCCGGATTGGTAACATTAGGTGTTCCCGAAAGACAGCAAAGCATAGCTGCCAAACGGGTAAGGCCTGAAGCAATGACTTTAGCTTTGCCTGAAAATAAAAGAGGTACTTTTAGAAGATCTGCTGCGGGTAAAGTTTTTGATTTTGTAAAAAAAAGAAAGATAACATCTACGGTTCTTGGCCCAGGCATAGGTATAAACAGCGATACAGAAGCCTTCGTGAAAAATATTATAAGGAATCTGAATTTAGCTGTAGTGCTGGATGCAGATGCTCTTAATGTCTTCTCGAAAGCATCCGGCAGCAAAAAGCCTGAAATTAAGGGTTTTAGAAATATAAAATCCGAATTGATAATAACACCTCATCCAGGGGAATTAGGCCGTCTGTTGAATATCTCAGCCGGAAAGGTTCAAAACAACAGGATGGAAATCGCAAGGGATGTTGCTGCTAAAAACAGTTTAGTTTGTGTTTTAAAAGGTTATAAAACGGTTGTAACGGATGGAAAAAGGGTTTTTGTTAATACTACAGGAAATCCCGGAATGTCGACCGGCGGATGCGGGGATGTTTTAAGCGGTATGATAGCTTCTTTGTATATGCAGGTTAAAGAGCCAAGAGCCCTTAATGCGGCATTAGCAGGAGTATACATCCACGGGTTAGCGGGTGACATAGCTGCAAAAACAGTGACCGAACAGGGATTATTAGCCGGAGATATAGCGGAGTATATACCAAAGGCGTTAAAGAGAGTTTTTAATGAATAATAGATTGAAGCAGAAATTGATAAAAATAAGAAGAAGAATACATGAGTTTCCAGAACTCGGAAATCATGAGTTTAAAACCTCGGATTTTATAGAAAAAACCCTTAAAGGATTAAAAATCAAAACTTATCGTATATCAAAAACAGGAGTTGTAGGATTATTAAAAGGGGAAAAACCGGGTTCGGGCGGCAAATGCATGGCTTTACGTGCGGACATTGATGCTTTGCCTATACAGGAAAAGACGAATAAGAAATATAAATCCAAAAGAAAAGGCATAATGCATGCATGCGGACATGACGCAAACACTACGATTGTTTTGGGGTCAGCAATACTCCTTTCTGAAAAAAGAAAACATCTATCCGGAAGCGTTAAGTTTATATTCCAGCCCAACGAGGAGTCTTCCGAAGGTGCAACAAATCTGATAAAAGGAGGGGTGTTAAAAAAACCGCAGGTAAACGCCATAGTAGGTGTTCATGTGTGCCCCTGGCTTTCTTCAGGAACCCTTGGCTTAAAAAGAGGCGCAATGATGGCAGCTACAGATAAATTTACTATAGAAATTTTAGGTGAGGGCGGACACGGAGCTTATCCCCACATGGGCAAAGATGCGATTGTTATATCTTCGCAAGTTATAAATTCTCTTCAGACATTGGTTTCTCGTGAGATTGATCCTGTCGAGCCGGTTGTAATATCCGTAGGAACCATTGAAGGCGGGGAAAGATTCAATGTCTTATGCAATAAAGTAAAGATGACAGGAACCGTCCGCACTTTGGGCAAAAATCTGCATTCCAGGATACCGGGGTTAATAGAGAAAAAAATAAGCAGTATAGCCAGGGCTTACGGAGCTTCGTATAAGCTGGATTATGAAGTGCTCGGATATCCGTTAAGAAATTCAGATAATATTTTAAAGCTTTGTTATGATGCCGGTGTGGATTTCCTTGGTAAATCGAGGGTTAAATTACTTGAAAAACCTTCCATGGGAGGAGAGGACTTTGCCGAATATTTACGCTATGTTCCCGGTTGTTTTATATATATCGGCACAGGAAAAGGCAAGGTGTATCCCTGGCATCACGAGAGATTCGATATTGATGAAAATGCCCTGCCGAAGGGCGCTGGATTGCTGCTTAGGATTGCTGAGAAATTTTTACATTCCTAGAAAATTTTAGAAATATTTTTACAGGAGGTAATATAGATGTTGGCAGTTATTTTTGGTTTAATGTTTATAGTTTTAGGATTATGGGGAGTTGTTGTGTGGTGGCCGGATTTTCTAAATGTCATTAAAGGATTAATACCTTTTATGTTTGTCTGCGGGGGATTTATTGCCATGATAGCAGGAATTACATCCATTGCGGATTCACTTGAATCCAAGGAAACCGGCGAACAGAAAGAAGACGATAATCCTGGTTCTTAGAAGCTTTTAAGGAAAAACCAAGTGCAGGCTAAAAAAAATGAATCATTGAATTTAGGAGATATCGGGGAATTTGGTTTAGTAGAAGAAATTAGAAAGAAAATATTTCCAAAGAATAAGAATAAATTCCCTATACTCGTCGGTCCGGGCGATGATGCTTTTGTAGCTAAAACATCCTCGGATTTTTTATTGGTATGTACCAAAGACGTATTGGTTGAGAATATACATTTCAAGCTGGGTTACATAACGCCCCGGCAGCTGGGATATAAAGCCATGGCTGTTAATTTGAGCGACCTGGCTGCTATGGGCTGGTGCGTGCCTCTTTATGCGCTAGTTGGAATAGCTTTACCGAAACATACATCGCTGGATTTTGTAAGGCAGTTATATAAAGGCATGCTGGGCATAGCTGATAAGTACTCCTTGCATATCATCGGAGGCGATACGGTATCTTCAAGGAAAGATATTGTAATTTCCGTTACGTTGATAGGTAAGATAAAAAAGAAGTATCTCATCACCCGTTCCGGAGCAAAACCCGGCGATATTATCATGGCCACAGGCACGTACGGCGATTCGGCCGCGGGGCTTTTTTTACTGCAAAACGGGATAAAACCGCGTATAGGTTTCGAGAAATATTTGGTTAATAAACACATATATCCAAAACCCAGATTGTTTGAAGCTAAGAGGCTAGCTCAATCAGGTTTGGTAACAAGCATGATAGATTCATCTGACGGGCTTAACGCATCTGTGAAGTTTATTGCCCAGCAGAGCAATGCAGGGGCAAAAATTAATATTGATAAAATTCCAGTTTCAGGGCCATTGAGGAAGCTGGCTTTAAAAAGCCCTGAGATTAACCCAAAAAAATTAGCTTTATCCGGCGGAGAGGAGTATGAGCTCGTATTCACGATATCCCCAGGGGATGTGTCCCGGATTAACAAGTTATTGCCTAATTTAACCCCCGTAGGTGAAATAGTAAAAGGCAAAGGGGTCTCATATTATTTTAAGGGCAGGAAGCAGAGTATAAAAACTGCCGGTTTTCAACATTTCTAAAAGAGTTATAGTCTATCTATTATGAAAAATAAAGTTATTTTGAGCAGCTCGCCGGAGCAGACAAGAAAAATAGGAAAAGATATATCCAGGCACCTGAAACCCGGAGATGTTGTCTGTTTAAAAGGCGAACTGGGAAGCGGCAAGACAACCTTGGTCCAGGGTATGGCCAGAGGTTTAGGTATTAAAGAAAACGTCAGAAGCTCAAGTTTTATAATCGTAAACGAATACAAATCAAGTAAAACCAGCCTTTATCATATTGATCTATACCGGTTAAATGGTTCGGATATCCAGGGTATAGGTTTGGATGAATATTTAAATGGGAAAGGGATTTGTGTAATCGAATGGGCTGACAGAGTAAAAAACAAGCATCTGCCCTGCAGCTTGAATATAAAGCTAACCTGGCAGAGCGAAAAAAAGAGAGTTGTAAAAATAAAATGACAGTACTGGCAATAGAGACATCGGGATTTACTTTAAGCGTAGCGGTCTGTGAAGATAAAAAGGTACTTTCCGAAGTATTTTTAAACACAGGCCCTAACAGCTCAGAAAAACTTTTACCTGCTATAGATAAAGTGCTGAAAAGGTCAAAAAGAAAATTAAAACAAATTGACAAGATAGCGGTTTCAACAGGGCCGGGAAGTTTTACAGGCATTAGAGTCGGTCTTTCGTGTGTAAAAACATTATCGCAGCATCTTAAGATTCCTGTTGTCGGGATGAATACGCTGGATATTCTCACGGCAAGCGTTTCTTTTGACAAAAAGAATTCCACTGTTGTTTTTCCTGTTATAGATGCTTTGCGCAATGAGGTTTATATAAATGGTAAGGGTAATATAGAAATAGTAGGCGTAGAAAAAGCCGCAGGAAAGTTAAAAAAACTGAAATCAAAAGTGATTTTAATCGGAAACGGAGCTGTAAAATATAAGTCTATATTTGCTAAAATGTTGGGGAGCAAAGCAGTTTTTCTTAAAGAGGGCTCAAATATTCCCAGAGCAAGTATATTGGCTTTGAGTTCATGTAATCTAAAAGGTCAAAAATACGGGCTTGTAAAACCTCTTTATATAAGACGTTCCTGGGCAGAAGAAAGAAAGCCGCAATCATAAATCCGGATTATAGTAAAAAGGATTTGAAAGATGACGGAAAAGAAGCAAATATGTTATAGGGAGTTAAGAAAGTATAAATATCAAATACTTGAAGATTACAAAGATGTCATACCAATAACTCCGGGAAATCCTATAGATACAAAATTTATTTTTATGGACACAGACGGCACGATTATTGTTAAAAAGCATTATGCCTGGGACGGTCCAAGCGGACCGACAATAGATACGGCTACATTTATGAGGGGTTCTCTTGTTCATGATGCATTATATCAGCTTATGCGTGAAGGCCACCTTGATTATAAAACCCAGAGGAAACAGGCGGACTTTATCCTGAAACAGATGTGTCTTGAAGACGGAATGTCGTCATTCCGGGCATGGTACGTATATAATTCCTTAAGAATATTTGGGGAGAAGAATGCCAGGCCGGGCAAAAACATTGAGGACAAAAAGTATTTTGCCCCATAATATGGACGTAAACTATGAAGAATAAAAAAAGCCCCATATTGGCTGCAGTGTTGTCAGCCTTTGTTTTTCCGGGTGCTGGACAGTTTTACTCAAAGCAATATACCAAAGGTATGATAATTGTTGGTTTAAGCTGTATTTTAATAATATTAATGTCAATTTCTTTTGCTGTGGGTTTAAACAATTATTTAAAGATGAGTGCCAATGTGGAATCTGTAGATATTACCGGGATTAGTTCGACTATAACCACCCCAACCAATAAAATTCTATCAATGATGATATTTTTAGTATGGGTGTTTTCTACGGCAGATGCGTATATTTCTACAAAAAAACGGGGCCAGTCCCAGATTTCGGATATTGATCAGGATGATAGAGCAAAAACCCAGGCGTAGGAGAAAAAACAGATGAAGGAAATTATATCAAATACCGGGCTGGTGGCTTATTGCGGCCTTTACTGCGGAGCTTGCGGCGCGTATCTTAAGGATAAATGCCCAGGGTGCCACGATAACAGTAAAGCAACGTGGTGCAAAATTCGGTTGTGCTGCATTGATAATCATTATAAATCATGTGCGGATTGCAGGGAGTTCCCTGTTGTAAAGGACTGCAAAAAGTTTAATAATTTTATTTCCAAAATATTCGGCCTGGTTTTCAGGTCAGACAGGGCAGCCTGTATAAAACAGATACGTGATATCGGCATTTCCGGGCATGCGGACAATATGACTCAGCAGAAACGCCACTCAATTAAAAGGCAATAAATGTATTCACCAAAAAAGGAGAAACAGATGAAAAAAATACTTATGGTGTTGTTGTTTTTAGCCTTATTCGCAGGATGTGCCACTGTCGGGCATGATTTTGATACCTCACAGGTTCCTAAAATTCAGATAGGTAAAACCACTCAAGAAGATTTGCGTTCCATGTTCGGCTCTCCCTGGAGGGTGGGAGTCGAGGACGGCAATCAAACATGGACTTATGGTAAATATAAATACAGATTATTCGGCGAGTCCAGTACCCAGGACCTTGTAGTCAGATTTGATGATAACGGGGTAGTAACGTCATTTACATACAATACAACAGAACATCAGGAATGAACAAATATAAAAGTTAAGATATGTTAAGGAGGTAGCAACCGATGGATTGGGGAATGGAGAACCGTTTAAAAAATCTTATGGGCAGCGACGGGCATTGTTTTTTTATGCCTATAGATCATGGATATTTTCAGGGGCCGACAAGATGTCTGGAAAAACCAGGAGTAACAATAGCTCCTATTATTCAATACTGCGATGCTCTTTTTGTTACAAGAGGAGTGTTGCGTTCTGCTATACCTTCCTCGTTAAATAAGCCCGTTATTTTAAGGGTTTCCGGCGGAACGAGCATGGTCGGCAAAAACCTTGCAAATGAGGAAATAACGACTTCGATAGAGGACGTAATACGATGCAACGCAAGCGCTGTCGGTGTTTCTGTTTTTGTAGGGAGCGAGTTTGAAAAACAGACTCTTTTGAACTTGTCAAAAATGGTTAATGCATGCGAAAACTACGGGATTCCAGTTATGGCTGTTACTGCAGTCGGGAAAGAAATGGAAAAAAGGGATGCGCGTTATCTGGGACTTGCCTGCAGGATTGCAGCGGAGCTGGGCGCAAAAGTGGTTAAAACCTATTGGTGCGAGAATTTTGACAAGGTTGTGTGCGGCTGCCCTGTTCCCGTTGTTATGGCAGGAGGGCCGAAATGCAATACTGAAAAAGAAGTGTTTGAGTTTGTTTACGACGGCATGACAAAAGGGGCTATAGGTATAAATCTGGGAAGAAATGTCTGGCAGAGCCCTCAGCCGGTGCCTATGGCAAAAGCGCTGAATGCCATAATTCATAAAAAGGCCAGTGTTAAACAGGCACAGGATATATTCAAAGAAGCAAAAAAGTAAAATGTCAAAGAGAATAGAATGAAAGCAGCGGTATATTATAACAATAATGATATCCGGATTGAAGAATTGGAAAAACCAAAGATAGGTGATAAAGAGCTTTTGGTGAAGGTTCATGCAAGCGGGATTTGCGGAAGCGATGTTATGGAGTGGTATCGCATCAAAAAAGCACCTATTGTCCTGGGCCATGAAATATCCGGCGAGATAGTTAAAGCTGGAGCAAAAGTGCAGAACTACAAAGTCGGGGACAGGGTGTTTGTGTCCCATCACGTTCCATGCAATAAGTGTAAATATTGTTTAAACGGACATCATACCGCCTGCGAGACCCTTCATTCCACAAATTTTGATCCGGGAGGGTTTTCCGAGTTTTTACGCGTGCCTGAAATCAACATGGAATGCGGCGTTTTTCTACTTCCTGACAGAATGTCGTATGAAGAAGGCACTTTTATTGAGCCCTTGGGGTGCGTTGTTCGCGGGCAGAACGTAGCCAGATTTAAAACCGGGCAAAGCGTGCTTATATTAGGAGCGGGTATATCCGGTATTCTTCACATGCTTTTGGCAAAAACGAACGGGGCATCCAGAACCATAGTTACGGATGTTAATGAATTCCGGCTAAGCAAAGCAAAGGAGCTGGGAGCCGATGTTGTAATAAATGCAAAAGATAATGTCCCCGATCTGGTAAGGAAAAATAATGACAATATGCTTTGTGACCTTGTTGTTGTATGTACCGGTGCTCTAAGTGCCTTTGAGCAGGCGCTCAAATCCGTTGACAGGGGAGGCACGGTTCTGTGTTTCGGTGCAACCGAGCCGGAAGCTAAACTGTTACTGCCGATTAACGAGTTTTGGAGGAATGATATTACAATTATGCCTTCTTACGGGGCTGCAGTAGGGGATATAGTCGAAGCAATAGATTTGATTAAAAGCGGAAAAGTTCCGGTTTTAAAAATGATTACCCATAAGCTGGGTCTTTCTGAGACGGGTCAGGGGTTTAAATACGTTTCGGAAGGCAAAGATTCTCTTAAGGTTATTGTTGAACCTCAAAGATAAATTTAATTCTAAAATATACCGTTATAAACTTCCAGGGTTTCCCTCGCAACCCTTTCCCATGAAAAAAGCTTAGATCTTATTAATCCTTTTTCTTTTAACTTAGAACGTAACGAACTATCAGATAAAACTTTTACGATGGCATCCTGCAGTTCGTCAATATTATTCGGGTCTGTCAGTATTCCGGCATCTGAAACGATTTCCGGTAAAGATGTGGTATTTGAAGCTATGACCGGAGTTCCGCAGGACATTGCTTCAAGGACAGGCAGGCCGAAGCCTTCATATAACGAGGGATAAACAAAAAGGTCAGCCCCGTTGTACAGGTTGACGATATCTTCATCGGAAATATAATCCGTTAATAAAACCCTGTCTTTAATCTCATTTTCTGAGATGAATCTAACAAGATTATCGGTATATCCGGTTTTACTTCCCGCCAGGACTAATTTATGGGGCAGCCTAAGTTTTTTCCATATTTTTAACAATAAGATAATATTCTTTCTATATTCGATATTTCCGACAAATAGAACATAAGGTGAGTTTCCTATGTTATATTTATTTTTAGTCTGCTGTACCATGTCTTTATCTTTCCCGGGTTTAAACCTTTCCCCTGCGGCTAAAGGTATAACTTTTATTCTGTTTTCAGGAATTTTAAGTAATTCAATAATATCTTTACGGGAGTATTCTGAATCTGTAATAATAATGTCTGCTCTTTTTGACAGGTTCGGGAAGTAACGCCCCCAGTAAAATCTTGACGGAAAAGCAAGGCTGTTTTCAGGCATGCGTACGCCGATCAAATCATGAATCGTAACGATAAGCTTGCATTTGCGGATTAGAGGAGGGGTAAAACAGGGCACGTGGAGCAGGTCAAGTTTGTTCATATATGCCTTTATGCCCAAAACCGCCTGTTCCCAGACAATTCTCTTTGGTGTTGAAAGTTTGCCCGCAAAATTATCGTGCGAAAGCAGAATATATTCGTTCTTTGTATCGATTCTGCTTATATTTTGGATGAGATTTTTGGTATAGTATCCCAATCCGGAAAATATTCCTGTGGTTGATTGAACGTCAATTCCTATTTTCATTGTCTTTTATATTTTATGTATTTCATGAACATGTACACAGAACCCAGTCCGCTCATTAAAAATCCCGCATAACCGTCCATAAAACCAAGTTTAATAAAATACGTCCAGAAGAATCTTATTGCGGGCTTAAAGATTATTTGAAGCCATGTAACTTTTTCATTATTTTTAACCATCTTTTTAACTTCAAGATCCGTATATGAGTTGAGTTTTTTCAAATACTCGGATATTGTTTGGTAATTCCTATGGACCATCGGGTTTTGAAGATATGCTGTGCCACCCCTGATTTCCAGCTTTTCGTGAATTTCTTCACGGTAGGTTGCCGAAGTTTTCTTAAAAAGCCTGAGCTGGTAATCGGGGTAATTACCGCCGTGGCGCAAGAGTTTTCCAAATGAAATATTGTCCCTGGGAATATAATAAGCAGAAACATCCGTAGCGCCTTCTGTTTTTTGTAGAATCTCATTTTTTAATTCGTCTGTTATTATCTCATCGGCATCGACAAATAAAATCCATTCTCCGCTTGCTTTTTCTATTCCGTAGTTTCTTTGCCCGGCATATCCGTTGAAATGCTTTTGAAATATCTTGTTTGTATATTTCCGGCAAAGCTCTAACGATTTGTCGGTGCTGAAAGAGTCGATGACGACGATTTCATCCGCCCATGTTAAACGGCTCAGGCACGCATCGATATTTATTTCTTCATTAAATATAATAGTTACTGCTGATATTTTGATTTTTTCCATTTATTTATAATCTCGGGGATCAGTTCTTTAGCATACTTTATCTCTTCTATTTTAAATAGAAATACCAAAATTAAAAAACAGATAAAAGCCGCAAGAAGCGAGATTGTAAGCGCAATTAATAGAGGTATTTCAGTGTTCAGTAAATTCCAGATTTTAAGCGAAATAAAGCCTATCAATGATGATGTAATAGATAGTTTTAGGAATGTTTTAAATATATCAAATACGGGAAGAGTAATCCTTTTAACGATAACAACCGAAAGATAAAAGGTGCTTATTAAAGCGGCAAAGGAGTTTGCGATAGCTAGTGTATAAACACCCAGGGTATTGATGAACACAAGATTTACAATAATAAACGAAGATAAATAAATCAGGCCGTATTTTACTCTTATTATCATTTCCTTTCTTGCATAGAAAGCATGGATTAAAAGGAAGTTTATACTGTGAAAAAACAGTCCAAATGAATATATGCCCATAAGGGAAGAAGTAATCAGGGCGGCCTGTTCGCTAAATGCCCCTCTTTGGTATATTATACTTACGATAGGTAGCTTTAAGGCAAATAATACAGCTATTATCGGTAATATCAAGAATATAATAGATCTTATTCCCTTGGCAAGGAGGGTCGTAAATTCACTGTTTGATTCATCCTCTGAAGAAGATGCATTGCAGAGCCTGGGAAATATGGATATCGACATCATTGAAAGTATTGCGAATACCAGCTGCGTAATTCTAAATGCATAATCGAGATTAGATATGGATCCTGCCGGCAATCTGGATGCGAAGATTTTTTCAGATATGGCGTTTAAATTAAAAATCAGGGTAGCTGCGAAAAATGTGCTTCCAAATATAAAAAACTTTTTAAAGCTGGGGCTGAATTCTATTTTGAACCTATATTTTATTTCTTTGATCTGGAATAACTGAACAAGCACCATGCCCAGACTGCCTACAAGCACACCGAAAGCAAGGGAATAAATTCCCCAGTTTTTTGCGCCAAATAAGATAACAACTATTATTATTAAATTCATAAAAGGTATAGTCATATTCGGTATGATTAATTTGTTATATGAATAAAGCAGCCCGGTAAATGCCATGCTTATTCCGATAAAGAGTACAGAAAAACCCATAATTTTTAACAGTTTCGATGATATTATTTTCATTTCAGGCGATGCAAAAGGGGCAATTAAAGATACAAGGAAAGAGGAGCTGAAAATTACTGTTAAACTTATAATAGCGAGGATTATAAAAATAAAATTTAACAAACTGCTTATGACTTTTTCATAATCGTCACTTTTGCGTATTTCGGCAAGAAATGGCACAAATATCTGAGGAAGGCCTTCGAATATAAAACTTCCGACAATGTTGGGAATTTGCCATGCAATCAGGAAAGCATCGCGGTTGATTCCGGATCCGAATATGGCGGCGATGATTATTTCTTTAATGAAATTTAAAGGTTTTGTTAAAGTGGATATAACAAGTAATAAAAAAGTAGTTTTAGTTGTCTTCATATAAAGATTTTAAGGATAAACCATAATAAAACCAGAAAATAGCAATAGCAAACGTGGTTATTGTTAACATTGAATCAAAAACGGATCCTATAAGCATCGATGTTATGGCGAATATGCTTCCCATTAACATCCAATTATTGGTAATGTCCGATTTCTTATATTCTCTAATTATTTTATGGAATAACCATATTATTGAAAAAAGAAAAAGAGCTAATCCGGTTATTCCGTTGGAAAGAGCATATTTAGCATAGAAACAATCCATGCCAAAGTACATAAAAACAGTTGCAGGTATTTTTTTGTCATAATACATCCCCAGCCCGTATCCCATAAAAGGAGCTTTCTTTATATGCTGAAAGCTTTCTTTTACGACAAGGACCCTGCCCGCTGCAGGCCCGTCATCTTTTAGGTTATGAAAAGATTTTATTCTCAAAAAGACTTTCGGGTTGCATATACTTAAAACAGCTAAAATCATCACTAACGCTGCGGGAACCACCCAGAATCTTTTTTTCAATACTGCTACGCTAAAGAGAATAGATGTTGCAAATATTGCTATCCAGGAACTTCTTGAACGGGTGAGTATTACGCACATAAACGCCATAATTGAGATTATAATATAAATGGTTTTGGTTTTTGAGCTGATATTTTTATCCAGGAGAGCCCTTGATATCACAAAGAAACTGGCTGATGCAAGGTATTGGCCGGATGCATTCCAGCTAAGCAGCGTGGTTCTTATTCGTCCTTCATTAACAAAGTCCATATAGTGGTCAAAAGCATTTACAGGATAACCAAGATATATTAGCAGTTTATGACTCAAAGCCGTAAATTTCACTCCAAGAATGGACTCACATATTCCATAAATTGATACTAAACATATGGCTGTAACAAAGAATAAGAATACCTTATTATTCTTAGAACGAAGCCCGAGAAATGTTATCAATGCCGTAAAAATCAGCAGGTACTGCCTGGTAAATTCGTCAAATATGGACACAGGGAGCGCGGAAGAAAAATATCCGTTTAGTGCAGAAATGATTCCCCACGCAAAAAGTATGAATAAAGGATAAAACTTTATATACAGTTTTTCCTTTATGATTTTCGGAATAATATATACCAGAAGAACTATGAATATAATATCCGTGATATTAAGATGAAAAGGCAGTTTTTCAATCCTGAACCCGACTTTTGGCAGAAATGTATTTAGGAAAATGAATATACTTAATAAATAACTCATTGTGTCATTTAACCAGCTGGGCTAATACGTACATGGTTGAGCTTTGTTTTTTTGTTATCGACAACGGCAGATATAAAATACTCCCCAGTAAACTTACAAGTTTCGACTTATATTTTGAACCTAATTTTATTAACAGAACATCGGATTTCTTTAAAGGCTTTGTCTGGGCCGATTTAACTTTATTTCGTACAAGCCCGATACTTGTTTTTAAGCTTAAAAACAAAGCCATGTCTTCGGGTTTAATGCTTTTATCAATTTTTATAATTTTATACCCAAAGGAATTCAGTAAATGTGTAATAGATTTTTCGTTCCACTGAGTCAGGTGATGAGGAGGCAGGTCCATATTTGTCAAAGTATCTACATTCCTTTCCCTGTTCGGTATGCTTAATACTATGTACTTGTTTTTATTCAATATTTTTTCTATCAGCATAAAAGTTTCCGATACATTATCAAGATGTTCCAGCACATCAAATAAGGTAACAACGTCAAACTTGTCTTTATGGTTGAGAACGTAATCCTGAAGGGTAAGAGGGAAAACCTTATCGAGCTTATAATGATTCTTCGCTATGTTTATGGCTTTCTTGTCAAAATCTATTCCGGTTACGTCGTATCCCAGGTCTCTGGCGCTGTTAAGAAATAACCCGGTATTGCATCCTATGTCCAAAAGAGTTTTTGCGGAAGGCAAACGGTTTTTTAAGAATGCTTTTTGAGGCCACCTGATCAGATGGCTGTCAAGCATCCGTCCTATATGATACGGCAGGAAGTCCTCTTCATAAAACTCGCTTCCGGGATTTTTCATCGGATGTATAAAGATTAGTTCGCAGTTTTTACAAAAATAAAAGCAGAAATCCTTATTATCGGACAACATTTTACTTAATCTATGCATAAAACCATTGGATTTGAATAAATTAAGCCAGTTTTCTGTATCTTTTGAGTTAAATTGAGAAACTTCGGAACAGGAAGGGCATTTAACCATTTTATAGTTCCTTTCTATATTTTATCGAATAATGTCTTTGCATTATTTGTAGTAATCTCGGCTATTTTTTCAACAGGAATACCCTTAATGTATGATACAGCTTCTGCAATCAGGGGAAGATATGCGGGCTCATTGCGTTTTCCCCTGTATTGCTGAGGTGTAAGATAGGGGGAGTCAGTTTCCAGGAGAATTTTCTCAACAGGGATTTCCTTTACGGCCTGAACCAGGACTTTAGCGTTCGGGTAGGTTACCGGCCCGTCAATCCCGATATAAAATCCCAGATCAATTAATTTACGCGCATCTTCCGTATTTCCGGAAAAACAGTGAACCACACCTTTAGGCCGGGAATCCGGCTGTATTTCTTTATTAAGGATTTCCAGTAAATCTTTATATGCCTGCCTGCAATGGATTACTATCGGTTTATTAACCGTTGCCGCAAGTTTTATATGTTCGATAAAAATCTTTTTCTGGATATTTTCGTCAGAATGCTTATAGTAAAAATCCAGGCCTGTTTCACCAACAGCTACAACCTTGGGCAGTTTGCATAATTCGTATAAATTTCTAAAGATATCTCCCGTTGCTGTTTTTGAGTCATGGGGATGTATGCCAAGAGAACAGTAAATATCCGGGTTCAGTTCGCAGATCTTATATGTCGCTTCCCACACAAAAGGCTCACATCCGACCTCGATTATTTTTTCTATGTTATTTTCTTTTGCACGGGATATTACAAGTTCCCTGTCGATGTTAAATTTTGCGTCTGTAAGGTGTGCATGTGTATCAATATACATATTTTCATTTTTTATCAATTCGCGGGAACATGATTTTGGATTTTTTGGTCAGGTTCCCGGGATGAGGAAATTTTAGCGTGTCCTTATCTCTATTTTTTAAAAACTCTTTTGCCAGATCCTCCAGAGACCCTGTTTCCCCGATACAATCCCAGATTTGCCGGGATATTTCGGGCATAAATGGCAGCAGGTAAACAGCAACGATTCCCAGGGATTGAATTAGATTAAAAAGCACTTCAGGCAGGTTCGGGTTATTCTCTTTTGCCATTTTCCAGGGGGCAGAATCCTCGATATATTGGTTTATTTTATCCAGCGTAGCTTTCATGGATATGCTGAAACCATAAAAATTTAGATTTTCAAGTTGAGTTTCAGCCGAAGAAAGGCCTGTTAGTATATTTGCAGACCATGGAGTTTTGGAATCTGGTTTATCTGGTACAAGCCCGTTGTTGTATTTATGGACCATTGTCAGAGTCCTTGCTGCAAGATTTCCTAAATTGTTTGCCAGCTCGCTGTTATATTTGTCTATTAAAGCCTGCCATGAAATGTCACCGTCCGAGCCAAAAGGAAAAAGGGAGACGGTCAGATATCTTGTTGCATCAACGCCGAATTTTTCGGTCATTTCGTGAGGCAAAATCACGTTCCCCAGAGTTTTTGACATTTTATCGCCGTTTATAGTAAAAAATCCGTGGGCGAATACCTTTTTGGGAAGGGGCAGCCCGGCTGCCATGAGCATGCTGGGCCATATTATCGTATGAAACCACAGAATGTCCTTTGCCATAAGGTGCAGATTTGCCGGCCAGAATTTATTGAACAGCTCGCTGTTATTTCCGTATCCTATGCCGGATATGTAGTTAAGCAGTGCATCTACCCATACGTATGCAGTCTGTTCTTTATCAAAAGGAAGGGGGATACCCCACTCCAGAGCAGCCCTGGATATGCTTATATCCTCAAGCCCTGTTTTAAGTTTACCCAGAATTTCGTTTTTGCGTTCAGGGGGCAGTATCTGCATTTGGCCGGATGATATGATATCGATTAGTTCTTCCCTGTATTTTTTTAATGCAAAAAAATGGTTTTCTTCCGAATGCTGTTTCGGTTTTGATTTATGGTCAGGGCATAATCCTTCTACGAGGTCGGATTCCAGAAGGAATTTTTCGCATTGCACGCAGTAAAGCCCTTCATATTTGCCTTTATAAATTGTCCCTGCCCTGAATAATTTATCCAGAAAATCCTGTACGGTTTTTTCATGCTGAGGGTCAGTTGTCCTGATAAAGCTGTCGTTGGTTACTCTCAGGTTTTTCCAGGCAGATTTGAATTCTTCGGCTATCTTATCGCAGAATGCTTTAGGATCCTGCCCGTGATTTTTTGCGGCTTCAAGAATTTTTGCCCCGTGTTCATCGGTCCCTGTAAGATAAAATACATCCAGCCCTTTCAGCCTATGCCACCGCGCCAGGATGTCGCATGCTATTGTCGTATAGGCATGGCCGATATGAGGAGAGTCATTGACATAGTATATAGGAGTTGTAATATAAAAAGTGCTTTTTTTCATAGTTTCAAAAATTATAATCCAATTTTATTAAGAAATGAGTGTTTGATTTTATGGGCCGGAAATGTTTTTATCTGTCTTTCGTTTTCTTTGTTAGAGTCATTAGCAAGTTCTACAGTTATTTCTTCTTTCAGGTAATTTATTGATACTACAGTCCCTGGCCCGTCAGGGGTCTGAACTTTGGTGCCATAGTGAGGCAGTTTCTTCTTCATTTCCTGATAAAAAGAGTATTCATAAGCCAGACAGCACATCAGGCGCCCGCAAATACCGGAAAGTTTAGCGGTATTGAGGGATAAATCCTGATCCTTTGCCATGTCTATAGTCACGGATGAAAATTCTTTTAAAAAACCTTTACAGCACAACTCTCTTCCGCAATGGCCCAGCCCTCCAATCATTTTTGTTTCATCTCTTACTCCGATTTGAACCATCTGGATTCTTGTTTTCAGCATATGCCCCAGGTCTTTAATGAACTCCCTGAAATCGACCCGTGTTTCTGCGGTATAATAGATAAAAAGCTTTGAACGGTCGAAAGTATACTGGACGCATGTAAGTTTCATGTCTAATTCATGGTCCTCTATTTTTTGCAGGACGACTTTTAAAGCCTGCTCGTTCTTTTTTTTGTTCTCGTCAACTCTTCTTTGGTCTTCGGGTGTGAGTTTCCGGAGTATTTTTACTATAGGTTCTTTTGTCTTTTCTATCAGCTTTTCTTTTTCGCATACCAGAGCAATTTCCTGGCCGTTTTCACTTTCAATAATTACACAATCGCCTATGTCAAGGTCATGATGTCCTGTATCACCCAGAATTTTTTCTTTCAGTCTTCTCACAATTAAACCTGCTACTACTGGCATTTTATTCTCCCATATTAGCGTTAGATTCTTTATTCATTCTTAAGAACAGCGTATCCAGAACCATCTGCGAATTGACGTTTTTTTCTATCAGTTTCTGTGAATTCATTATAACTTCAATATAAAATCTGAATCTGGAAGGGTCCGCACGAAACCGGTTTTTTGATAATAGAAGCATTTCGCTTAATATTTTCGGGGCATTTTTATAATACTGTTTGCTTAGATATAAAATTTCTGCGGCAGACAATTTGTTTGATGTTATTTTCTTCCATAGCAGGTCAACATCTTCGTATTTCTCTTCAATGCGTGAAATCGCAAATGACAGGGATCCTTCGGAAATCCTGGCAATCCTGTCTGCTTCAGCAGCCGGCACGGAATACTTCTGTGATATCAACTCAGCAATTTGTTCGTCTTTTAAAGGGCTGAAGGCAACAATTTGAGTCCTTGAAACCAATGTTGCAGGCAAGTTATCTTTATGCAGTGCAAGCAGAATCAGGACTGTTTGAGCAGGAGGCTCTTCCAGGGTTTTAAGCAGGCAGTTTGCGGCATCCATGGTGATTTTTTCAGCAGGTTCAATAATAAATATTTTCCATTTGCTTTCTTGTGATTTCAGGTTTATTTCCCGCTGGAGAGCCCTTATGGTATTAATTTTAATCGCTTTTTGTTTTTCTACGTCTTTATTTTCTAGCAAAGCCTGCCATTGGTAATCAATAATTTTTACATCAGGATGTATTCCGCGCTCTATCTTGGTGCATGATATGCATGTATCGCAGGCTTGTGTTGAGTTGGAATCGACTCTATTATGGCAATTAAGAATTTTGGAAAGTTCCAGGGCAAATCTCTTCCTTCCCACGCCGTCTTGGCCTAAAAACAGATATGCATGAGGTATTTTTCCGGATTTAAGCTGTCCGGTTATTATATCTTTTGCTTTTTGCTGGTTTATTATATTGCTAAAACTCATTTTATTATTAAAACTTTAAGCCTTAAGCGCTTTTTCCACAATTGTTACTATATCTCTGTGTGTTTTCTCAATATCTGAGGCCACTTTTACTGTTTTAATCCGACTGGGTTCTTTTCTGGCAATATCAAGGAAGCCCTTTCTTACTTTTTTGTGAAAGGATATATTCTCCCTTTCTATTCTGTCACCGTCAATGTAAAGATCCTTACCCAGCTTTCTTGCTTTTTTAAGCCCGATTTTTATTGGTAAATCAAGGTATATTGTAAGATCCGGTTTTATATTGCTTGAAGCTATTTTATTAAGTGTTTTAATTACTCCAAGATCCAAACCGCGTGCGTAACCCTGGTATGCCAGGGTTGAATCTGTGTAACGATCACATATTACTATTTTTCCGTGTTTTAGTGCCGGCTTGATAATATCGTTTATATGCTGCGCCCTGTTAGATTCATATAAAAAGAGCTCTGCCAGCGGGGCTACCTGATATTCCGGATTAAGCAGGAGTTTTCTTATAGCATCGGAGATATTACTGCCGCCAGGTTCACGGGTGGGTATAATTCTTCCCAAATAATCGGTCTTTTTCAGATGTTTGACAAGAAGTGACATTTGAGTGCTTTTACCGCTGCCCTCACATCCTTCAAAAGTAATAAAAAATCCCTTTTTACTCAATACCTCAGCCCTCCATTCAAGGTTTTTAAAATTGTCATAAATAGAAAAATTGACGGAGTTTATTTTAACAAATAAATTACTAACTGTCAAAGAAATTGATTATGCATATTATTATATAATTCTATTAGTATGGTTTAGTTTATTTTAAGATTTGTAAATTTATTATTTAGAGTAGTTGAATGATAAAATAGATTTTGTTATAATTTCATATACTATGAAAAGAAATAACAAGATCTTCTTGTATATCTTTATATTTATTTTCTTCTTGGTTCCTTATCTTTATTGTTTACAGGATGAGATGCAGCAGAAGGCAAGGAAATATATTGTTTTCCTGGCAGATTGGGGAGAAGAAGGGCCTCCTGAGGATGTAATAGCTGCAATCAAGGAATGCGAGAACCTTAAGCTAACGGTTGTATGGCCTAATAACAAGGAAGCCGTTCAGTCAGTAAAAGATCTAGCTATGGAAGATAGGATAGAGGTACCCCTGACACTCATTGATGAGCCGATACTGCCTTTGATATATGAAACAAGAATATCATCGCCTATCACTATTTCATTTGCTTATCCTGAGGACGTATGGGACATAATTGCGGTTTCCCAGGAGAAATATAACAGGAAGTGGCAGGCACAGAACCAGGGGCTTTATCTGCAATCTGGAATTTTTGCTGATGAATTAATACAAGGATTAAAAAACATGGGTATTAACTGGGTGAATATTCTCCCGGAAGATATGAAAGATAAATTAAACAGGGCTTATATTAAAGACGATTTCCTGATATTGCTGCCTGAAGAGAAAAGGTTTTCAAATGCCAAAAAGGCACTGAAGTATATCAAGACACGTTCGAATCAGATAGTTGTTTTATTATTTAACGGCAGAAATACTCTTACCGCGGAGTTTTTATATGAAATGAATGAAAACATGAATTCTTATGAAGATACAGAAATTAAAATGGTAACCCCGGGCCAGTTGTTTAATGAATTAAATTATGCAGTGCCGGGTGCCTGGGATATGACTTTTAATACTGACTTAACCCCCTGGTTAAGCCGTCCGACAATGTGGTATCGATTGAATAACGCCCGCGATATTATTGAGGAATACAGAAATTCCGGGCAGGCTACTATAGATTTCCTGGAAACTTTAAAACAGGAGATATACCAGCTGTATCGGTATGAGTTGATTACAAACATACAAGTAAAAAGAGATTTAAAAGATGAACAATTCTTCCAGGCAGGCCTTTCAAATATTTACAGGCTAACAAACCGCCCCATACCTGCCCAGATTAACGAATCCCTGGATTACTGGCCTAACACAGACAATGAAACATCTTCTTTTGATATCAAGTCTACGCCTTATTATTTAAGATTTCGTAATTCTTCGGCGACAAATGGAGATATACATATTGAAAAGTTAAGCATTTCGCTTAACAGGGATAATGCTACTTATTCAGTTGAAATTGATACGGAAACCCCGGCAATTCCATTTCGCATTGAAATTTACATGGACTTGAACAATAAACGGATGGCAGGTTTAACCCGTTTGTTAAATGAAACAAAAAATGTATTTTTGGAACCTGATGATGCCTGGGAGTTTGCCATATCTATAGAAGGGGATACAGCATATTTATACCGTTTTGGCAGAATCAAACCGAAATTAATAGAAGAGATTAAACTTGAAGAGCCCTATGTGGTAAAAATACCAAGAAGCATACTGAAAGGAAACCCTCTTAAATGGGGATACCAGGCCGTTGTGTTTACCGCATTAAAAAATGACGAAAACAATACAGAGCAGCTTCAATGGGATATAAGCGATTTCTTGTGTTCCGAAGATAAATTAAGAAGGAGATTATTAAGGCGGGCAACAAGATACTTGCCAGCCGTCAGGGTAAATTAATATAATATTATGACAGGCAAAGAGATGTCTTATATTAAATCCAATTTAACAAAATTTATAATACTGATACTAATTGTATTATTGCCGTTTTTTATCTGGGCAATAGTAGAAAAGAAATGTGTTGTCCTGGATGCTATTTTTGCAAGATATAATCCCGGGGATTTTAAGCTGGCCTCAGGTGTAAATAATCCCGTAACACCGGGACAGGAATTGTTAAGCTTGCAGGAATCTTTTGTTCGTATAGCTGAAAATGTAAAACCTGCTGTGGTAAATATTTCTACCGTACATACGGAAAAATATGCAGTACCGCAATACGAGTTTTTCTTTGGGTCCCCTTTCGAGGATTTCTTTGAAGATTATTTTAATCAGCCCAGGAGCCAAAAAGGCAAACCGAAAAAAAAGTATTATGAGCGTAAATTTGAAGGTGCCGGCTCCGGAGTTATAATTGACCCGAAGGGTTATATTCTAACCAATGAACATGTGGTCAGGAGTGCAGAGGAAATAACCGTAACTTTGTCGAACGAAAAGAAATATAAAGGAAAGGTTGTTGGCAAAGATGCAAAGACGGATTTAGCCGTTATTAAAATAAAAGCAGGAAAACTTCCTTATGCATCTCTCGGGGATTCTGATAAAATCAAGGTGGGGCAGTGGGTCGTGGCCATAGGGTCACCGTTCGGGTTGGAACAGACAGTTACTTCTGGGATAATCTCAGCGGTTCGTCAATCTTTGTCTATTGAGGGCAGGGAGTACAGGCACATGATCCAAACGGATGCCGCAATTAACCGCGGTAATTCCGGAGGGCCTCTTTGCGATATAAACGGCAACGTAATAGGAATCAATAGTGCCATATATGCCCCCACCGGTGTGTTTTCCGGTGTGGGTTTTGCAATTCCTATTAATAATGCCAAGGAGATTTTGGATGATTTAATACAGAAGGGCAAGGTTGTGCGGGGCTGGTTGGGAGTGGAAATCAGGCCCGTAGACAAAGCTATTGCTAAATATTTTGGATTAAAGAAAGAACAGGGCGTGCTTATTAATAGAGTAATGAAAAATTCGCCGGCAGATAAAGCAGGATTGAAGCGAGGGGATGTTATAATAATGTTTAACGGTGAAGATATAGACGAAGTAAAGAAATTACAGTCTGTTGTGGCGAAAACAAAGCCAAAAAAGAAGGTAGTTGTGAAAGTTATCAGGGATGGTGGGGAAATCACGGTAGAATTGGTTACAGGGGAAATGCCTTCCGAAGAAGAGCTGGCATCATCATATGAGGATGCCGAAGAAACCCCCGGGCAGGAGGAAATCTATGAATGGGAAGGTTTGACAGTTGCCCAAATAAATGAACCACTGATACGGAAGTACAGCATACCGGATGACGAGAAAGGCTGCGTGGTTGTTAATCTGGAATCAGGTTCAATTGCGGAAGAAATTGGGGTTTTTGAGGGTGATTTAATCCGTTCCATAAACAGAAAACAAACCCCCAATATTACAGATTTTCGGGATGCCGTAAAAGATATAAACTTATCCGAGGGTATTGTTTTGGATATAAGCAGACAGGGAAGACAGTTCTATATATCATATACAAAAGGGAAGTAATATATGAACAGGATTTTGTTAGTAACCAGAAATACACAGGCAATTCCTTTATGGCAAAATGTCCTGGTTAAAAACGGATACGATATAAATGTAGCTATTTCGGGAGAGGAAGCAATAAACCGGGCCGTTTCCGGCAATCCCAATCTGATAGTGCTTAACGAGATTGAAACTACGAATGAGCTGTTTACCCAGCAGTTGAAACAGCACTCAAATGTAAAAAATGTTCCTGTGATGGTGGTTGATTCTACTGAAATTATGGAACCGGATTCAGTTTTAGAAAGAATAAAATATCTTTTAATGCCAAAGAGGATTTTAATAGCAGAAGATGACAGGCAGATGGCAGAAATTTTAAAGGCGGTATTGGATAGCAAAGGTTATCAGGTAAAGATTGCATATGATGGAGCCGAAACACTAAAAGAAATAAAATCATGGCACCCGAATTTGCTGGTTTTGGACATAATGCTTCCAATTATTGACGGTTTTCATATTTGCCAGCAAATGCATGAAGACGATACGATTGAGCAGAAACCAATGATACTGATAATTTCAGGACGCGAAACGGAATGGGACAAAAATTTAGGCAAAGCATGCGGGGCCGAAGAATATATCGTTAAACCAATTGATAATGAGTATTTCCTGAAAAAGATACAGGAAATGCTTTCGAAGGCAGATGTTTAAATATATATTTTAAAAAGGATAAAAAGATATGGCAAAAGTTTTAATTGCGGATGATGATCTTGAAATCTTGGAGCTTCTGAAGTTTACATTTGAGAACGAAAAGCATCAGGTAATCACTGCCGTTGACGGAGAGGAAGCTTTAAAGAAGGCTAAAGAAGAAAAACCAGATATAATTATTTTAGATGTCAATATGCCGAAACTAACCGGTTTCGAAGTTTGCGAAAAAATAAGAGAAGACAGCTCTACTTGCCTTATTCCTGTTATTATGCTGACTTCATTAACCAAGCCAAAAGACCGTATTACAGGTATTAAGCTGGGAGCAGATGAATATTTAGGCAAGCCTTTTGAAACTTTTGAAGTTCTTGCCAGAGTGGAGGGATTGCTGAATCGCATAAAAGAATCTATATCTGCCAATCCTTTAACAAAGTTGCCAGGCAATACTTCTATCGAAAAGGAGATTAAAAGAAGGATTGAAAGCAAGGAGGTTTTCTCTGTGATGTTTATTGATGCAGATAACTTTAAGGCATATAATGATAAATACAGCTTTGAGAAAGGTGATAACATAATAAAATTAATTGCAGTTATTTTGAGAAGTTCTATAGCAGAACTTGGCAATAAAAACGATTTTTTGGGCCATTTAGGAGGGGAGGATTTTGTTGTAGTAACCACTCCCGATAAAGTCCAGGTCTTAGCCGGAAAAATTACAAATACTTTTGACTCTTTGATTCCTTGTCAGTATGATGAGGAAGTGCGGACCCGTGGTTATGTGTGGGGTTTAGACAGGCAAAATAAAGAAGTAAAGTTTCCTTTAATGAGTATTTCTGCTGGTATTGTGAACGTAGAACCGGGAAAGTTTATTCATTATTCACAGATTATAGACAAAGCAAAGATAATTTTAACGAATGCAAAGCAGGAGCCAGGAAGCTCATATAAAATAGAATAGTATACAATATTACAGCGCTATCAGAATCAGAACCCCGACAATAACTGCCGTGGTCAAAACTGCAATTGATATTGTAAAGAATGTTGACCCTTTTTCTTTAAATCTCCTTCTTGCTTTTCTTGCCTGTTTTCTTGAAACAAGTTTTGCTTTATCTATTGATATTGTTTCCCTGGAGATATTTCCGGCCCTGTCCCGGGCAGTTAAATCATATCTTGTTTCTCCTTTTCTTGGTATCAAAGCAGTCATAAACCTTCCATTCTCATCTACCTGGATTATTTTGTCATCAAGCTTCAGTGTAACACTCGGTTCGGTCAATCCTTCAATATGGATGAATTGATCTTTATCGCCGTCACTCATAATAGGAAATACTTCCAATGACGGCGGTGTGGTGTCTATAATGAATTGTACAGGGTTGCTGAATTGCCCTTCAAAGTCTAATTCGTCTATATAAGCAATTCTATAGTAATACAGCCCATCCGCAAGCTGGTATTGAGCAATATTCAAATTTATGCTTTCCTTTAATTTATCTATCTTATCAACAACAAGGCTCTTAAAATCAGTATCCGGGGAAATCTGAATATGGTATTTGCTGACAATCTTTCCGATTACTTTGGATTTTGATTTGCTTTTTTTATCCTCAATTTTACCCGGTGGGCCCTGTTGAATAGCAGCGGGTGCTTTAATTTCTATGTCAAGGGAATCTGATGCAACTTTTGTTGCATCAACAGGTTTGGACTTGCTGATTCCTATTGTTTTTTTGTCCTGCGGTTCGCCAACCTCCAGTTCAGGCCGCGGGGGCAGTGCATGCGGCAAAGAAGGAGGTTCCATATATTTTACTTCTGTACCAAATCCTTTAGTCAAAGTAACGGTTCTTCCCTGGGCAGTCACATCTACAATACCTTCATAAACTTCGACTAGAGTAGTTTTGTCTTGTTTTATTTTTGTTTTAAAATCGGGAGCAGGCCCGCGAGCCTCGATCCTTGGGTCAACTATAGAACTGTCAGTTAATATCTTGGTTTTTGATCCGCGGACAGCTCCGGAAAGCAGATCAATTTCTTCCCGTTTTTTTTCCGGCCTTAATATAATAAGTGAATTTTCGTCCAGCCTGAGAAGTTCTCCTGACGGAAATTTAACTTGGGCTATGGACTGCTGCAGAGTTCTTAATCCATCTTCGTTATACAATTCCATGTCTAATTTAGCTTCTTTCCACTTTGACTCTTCCCTTCGTCTGAAACGAACGTCATTTAAAATATATATCAATCGGGCGGCTCTTAAGTGCTCCTTTATCAGCAGGATAGGAACGCGGATTTTCATGCCCGGAAGTATTATATTCGGGTCGCTTGAAGGCAGTTTATTATGTTTAAGGATTTCGGGCCAGCGTCTGGGATTTTTTAGGTAGTAATTTGCTACTCCCCAGAGAGTATCGCCTTCTTTTACCGTTATTTCCTGAAGAACTTCGCAGAAGGATTTTAAACCTAGAGTAGTTATGACAAAAAGCACTATAATAAATACGTTTATGTATCTTTTCATAATGTTCTATACTTTCATATCTTTTTTGTCTTTGCTGGATTGATCCGGTTCTTTGGAATTATTTATTTGGTTCTCCGCTATATTTTTTGATATAGTAAACTTAAATGCAGAGCCCTGCTTAAGCTTGGATTCCACCCAGATCTTTCCGGAATGAGCTTCAATGATATGTTTGCAGATAGTTAGTCCCAGCCCTGTCCCACCCCTTCTTTGCCCTATAACCTGTTGGAATTTATCAAAGATTTTTTCTACATATTCCGGAGGTATGCCTTCCCCGGTATCGATTACAGCTCCTTTGATGTATTCCGGGCTGTCTTCCAGTTTTATTGTCACCTCGCCCTTGTCAGGAGTAAACTTTAGTGCATTGCCTACAAGGTTAGTGAACACCCTTTCAAGAAGTTTGGGATCTGCCGTTATTTTCGGAATGTTTCCCTGGACATCCAGCGTTAATTTAATGAATTTTCTGACAGCCTGAGGTTCGGCAAGTTCTATGACTTTTTGGCAGATAAACGCTGTATCTGTTTCAGCTAATTCCAAATGAATCTGCCCGAACTCCAATTTGGCAATGTCCAAAATGTCATTTATTAAACCAATAAGGCGTTCTGAAGCCCGGCTCATAGTTTCAAGCATTTTTCTTTGTTTTTCATTTATCGGGCCGCCGATACCGTCCAGTAGAAACTTTAGGAACCCCCTGATTGATGTTACGGGATTCCTTAAATCGTGGGTTATGGAATGCAGAAAGTCATCTTTCATTTTATCCAGCTCTTTTTCAAGGGTTACATCATGCATAACTACAACTATCCCTATAACCTCTCTTTTTTCTGTTGTTATTACGTCTTCTGTCATTAATTGATAATAGCGGGATACATTTTCATCTGAGAGATTAAGTTCTTTTACCGTGCCTCTCTCAGACAAGTTTATTACTTCAAACAGTGTGTCTTTTATTTTTGTATCTTTAATACAGTTCCAAAGGGATTTATTGTGCCAGTTTTCTGGAAGCCCCAATAATTCTTTGGCTTTTGTATTGGTCAGCTGCAGCAGGCCTTCCAGGTCAATCATTAGTATGCCGTCGTGAATAGAGACTATAACAGCATCTATTTTTGTTTTTTCCATCAGGATTTTATCTACCTGCATTTCATCGTAGCGTTGAAGTTCCTGGGACATGTCGTTAAATGTTTCCGCAAGATCCTGAAGTTCGTCACGGGTATTTACTTTAACCCTGACTTTAAAATCCTTGTTCGCGATACGGCGTGCTGCATTGGTAAGAGTGACTAAAGGCTTTGTAAGGTCCCTGGCAATAAAAAATACAAGGAACATGGCAAGCGCAAGGCTGATAAGTATTAATACTATTGCCTGCCTTTGCATTATTTTTACAGATACGTAAGCTTCGTCTTTGTCCTGTTGTATGATAATGCCCCATTTTAATCCCTTAACCGGTGCATATGCCCCAACTATTTCTTTTTTATTCTGCGGATGTACGTATTCGCTGGAACCTACGGTTACTGCTTTTAAGACCTGGTTTACAATAGGTAAAAACTTTGCGTCTGTCTTATTTCTGACCAGGTCAATCTGAGGATGGGCAATAATGGTGCCTTTGTCATTAACCAGAAATGCGTAGCCTGTTGAGGCTATGCGGGTGTTTACTATTTTATCCCATAGGGTTTGTAAAGTAATAGTTGTAAAAAGGCAATGCTCTTCACCTAAAGGGTATATGATATTAATGCGGGGGTTATTAGCAGAGAAATACACAGAGCTTATTGAAGATGTATTGGGGCTTTTCCAAAAATCCCTGAATGTCTTGTCTTGGGACCTTAATATCAATTTGGGATTTTTTTCTAATACAGGGTTATATGCTTTTAGAAGCTCGTCCCCCTGTCTGTTAACTATCGAGACAGAGACCAGGTTTTCGTTTGTGTCCAGAAGGGTCTGAAGTACGGACTGGCGGTCAAGCCATGTCATTTGCGTTGTTAAGGTCTGCTGCACATACTGGATTTCCCTGTCCAGGCTTTTTAGATAATCCTCGACATCATCAGCCAGGGATGAAGCAATGTTGGTATGCAGCTCTAGTATGGCTGCCTGCATTCCCTCGCGGTTAATGTTGATGGTCCTCCAGCCTACAATCGCCGCAGGGATAACTACGAGTATTGTTAAAAGCAGAAAAAATTTTGGGAAAAGTTTAAGTGACATTATTATTTAAAAATATTTTAATATTAATATCTAAACTAATTCTAATCAAAATATATTAATTTGTCAATCTATTTTAGCTAGAAGAGTCAGAATATTTTTGACTGCTTTTTTAAACTCCGGCTTCTCTTTTTCTGGTATTTTTTTGCTGGGAGGAATTTTGAGTTTCAAGAAATTAACGAACTTTCCGTGTTTCTTCATTCTGAAATCCAGATGAGGCCCGGTTGATAATCCTGAAGAACCGACATATCCTATAACCTGGCCTTGGTTTATATAAGAACCTGTTTTAATCCCCCTGGCATATCCGTGAAGATGCCCGTAGTATGATTCGAAGCCATTTGAATGTTTGATCCTTATGAGCCTTCCGTATCCGCCCTTTTTGCCTGCAAATATGACTTTACCGTTTCCGATTGCAGAGACCGGAGTTCCTATGGGTGCGGCATAATCTATTCCATGGTGGGGCCTGTAAATCTTTAAAATAGGATGGAACCTGCGGTTTGAAAAAAACGAGCTGATTCTTCTGTATTGCAGCGGAGCTTTCAGGAAAGCTTTAAACAGGGAATCCCCGTTGATATTATAATAGCCCGTTTTATTATTGTCATGTTCAAAAAGTATTGCGGTGTTCGTATGCCCTGAGGCAATATACTGGGCACCTATTATTTTTTCTTCGATTGTTTTTCCGTCATGTTCGGTTACGGTTTTTTCCCAGACAAGTTTGTAAACATCGCCCACTCTAGGCTCTGTTAAAAAATCGATCTGCCATGCAAAAATCTCCGCAAAGCTTATTATCACTTCCGGATCTATTTCATTGGATATCATTGCATTCCAGAGAGAAGTCTCGATAAGGCCTCTTTTAGAGAGAGTGGTTGTTATTGTGGTTTTTGGTTTTTTTAAAGATTCTATATTTCCATTTTCCTGCTTTTCTATACAGTAGTAATCTGAGCCGGAAGGATAATAGCAGAATCTCGTCCAATTGTTCGATGTATCAACTACCACTTCATAGGAGTCTCCCGGTTTGCAATAGCGGGGATTAAAGACTTTTTTCAAATTATTGATTATTTCGATGCTGGTTGTTACGGGCAAGTTGATCTTTTGCAGGCTTTCAATAAGGGTATCACCCGAATTTAATGAAAAACTTTTTATTACAGTTGTTTCTTGTTTTTCATTGCTGCAGG
>JAFGIL010000070.1 GCA_016929635.1 Endomicrobiales bacterium | reverse complement strand
TGTCCTGCGTTTTCCGGGTCCTGCTCCTGCGCGAAATATGCGGGAGCTCCTGTTATCTTATTCCCGAACCTGCGGTAGAACTTGCTTCCATCCCTGATAGGAACAACTTCAAAATTATCTTCATCGAGCCCTATCGCTTCATCCCGGCTGATAAATCTTTCTTTCAGGTCAGATGCATTCACATCAACCTCTTCTTTTCCTGTTACTGCCGCTGCAAGGCCGGCGGCCCAATTATCCAGGGTCAGCCCCAGAGCCCTCAGGAAAAGCTTCATATGCACGCTGATTGCCGCGAAACCTCCGCCGGCTTCTTTCGTTCCCCGGCCGGAAATCGGCTGCTGCCTGCCCGCCGGTTGTTCGGAGGGTCCCTCTTCTTCTTCAACAGGGCAGCCGGCGCTGTCGCAGGTGATTACTGCGGATTCCGCCTGGAACGTCTCTCCGTTCTCGAGTTTTATCGATAAGGTGAGTTTAAAGCCGCGGTCGAATTCCTCTTCTGCTTTTGTTATCAGCGTGTCTTCCCTGCTGACTTCAAGGAGCATGTTGTGCTTTTTGTATTCCTGCGCGAGCCAGTCTAAAACGTTGTTAAGCACCGCGTTCGGGTCCTGGTTTGTTTCGGCTGCAGCTGTTAAAATATCTTTTAATGCAATCTCAAGGAACCTGTTCCTCTGGCCCCTTGCCGTCATATCCATTGCAACGGAGTTCACAAAAAGCTTTAAAGCCAAAGCATTGGGGACAGACACTTTATGTTTTATATGTTTGGCAATATCAAAAATGGGTACAGTCCCTTCTTCTTGAGAAAAATTCTTAAGCAGGGACAGTCCCCATTTTTCCACTCTCCATTTTTTCCGCACAGTGTCCGGTTCCGCGACTTTATACTGCGACAAAACCTCGCTCTGTTCCTTAAGCAGCTGCGAGTAAACCGATTCCGAGAACTCCGTTCCCTGCGTTATGTTCGGCGTAATCACGATGTACGGCTGTCCCCTTTCCTCCATGAGCTGTGTGATGCCCGGCGTATGGAAACCACCGGTCACCAGAACCACAATGTTTTCTATATTTGAAAGGATATCTGAAATTTCATTAGTATTTTGTGATGTAGAAGTCTTAAGCGGATAGCGGATAGCGGATAGCGTAGAGTCCTGGTTTTTTATCTTTTCCCTATCCGCTATACGCTCTACGCTGTACGCTAATCCTTTGCAGTTCGAAAGCAGACATTCATTCCTGTCCAGGTTTACGCAGTAGTATTCGTTCAAAAGGTTGATGAAAGGCGTTATGGAAGCGAGCCTGTCGTTCCCCACGTACCTTGACCACAGCAGGCTGAACTTCGGAAGGTTCTTCCTTATGTACTCGTAGTCTTCTGCTGATACCTTGTATTCCAGGTAGTCCTTGAGGTACCTTGTAAACTCTATCAGGAATATGACCTCGCGCTCGCTCTGTCTGTCAGCGAGCCTCAGGCGTATCTCGTTAATGAGGTCCTGCTCTTCCCTGATTAATTGTATGGGATTAATATTCCTGCTGAGGTTTATGTACTCGAAGAATTTCTCAAGGTTCGGGTGGCTTGCTGAAATATCCAGTTTGTACTCTTTGACTATCTCTGAAAGATACGAGTAAAGCAGGTCAGTCTGGGTAAGGTTGTTCGTGCGGCTGAGCAGCATGTTGTATGCATTGTAGGGAAGCTTGTTTTTCAAAAGGCTTATAAAAGACTGGATCTCTTTGCCCACTTTCTTGTAATCCAGGCCCTTGTTCACCTCAAAGGACTTTGAAAACTCTATCAGGTTGCGGAACCTCTCCACTTCATAGGGCATCTCTGATATGCCGGGACCGGAATAAAGGTTCCTCGCCCAGTCCATGAACCCTTCAGAGCTTTTCACGGGGTATATGCCCTGTTTTATCGCGTACTTGTTCAAGATGGAGTAGTACTTCCTGGGCTCCAGCTTTTCCTTCTTGTATCTGCCGATGATTTTATCCAGCTTTTTGTTCCCCGGGCAGTAATACCTGTCTTTCAGTGCCTCAAGGCTGCCGCTCAGGCTTTCTATTATTTCGTGAATATTTTTCTGTTCCTTCTCTATGTAGTTTAATCTGATTATGTTGTTCGTGTGGAGCTTCCTGTTGTCTGCGCCTATAAGAAGGCCGGTTTTTCCCGTTGATACGGAGTAGTACTCCGCGCCGGTGAGCTTGCCGCTGTCTACCAGCGAATCAAGGATTTTCGTCCTCAGCTCCCTGTCCCCGAGTTTAGTGAGCCAGGTTGTGTCAATGGGCCCGCTTGCGCCTTCAACGTACACGTGCTCAAGCCCGAACTTTGCATCAAGAATCGCTATGATTTTTGAGATGTTTCTTTGAACCTCGGGATGGCAGTGGAGGTCCTGAATGTTGACAATAACTTGATTCTTGATTCTAGATTCTGGATACTCGTTAACGGAACTTTGAGCATCGAGCATCGAGTATCGAGTATCAAAGGATTTTGTGATTCTTCCCACCGAAGCAGGTATCAGGAACTTGTCGAATACCCTGCTGAAATGCGCGTTTTCGCGGTTGTTTTCCACAACGGCCTTCAGCGGCTGGTCGATTACAAACGTGTAAACAAAACACGAAAGCGTTATTAAAATGGTAAGTTTTCTAATATTCATAATAAAATGTAGGGCGAGGCTTTAGCCTCGCTTATGCGAAAAATAAAAAAATAGGGACTGCCTGCCCTGAGCGACTCGTGGTGAGCGAAGTCGAACCATGTCGAATGGGCACCCATTTTTCTGCAATGATGGGACTGACCCCGCTGTCAATGTTGCTTGCAGGAAGGGGTCTGTGTCTGTCCCTGTTTCATATACCAAATAAAAAACCCCCGGCTGCCCAAAAGGCAAACGGGGGTGTATCCCTGCAAAAGAAAAAATGCTGTCAATAGAGCTCCTCGCAAGAGGGCATGAGTGTAGCGTGATGAACATCAGGAATACCAGCATGCACAATAATCCTCCTGCGCCTCCCCCGGGATTGACCCTAGGATAAATACCCAAAAGCATCCCTTCAGCCGAAATGCCGCTGTTGGTCTTCACTTTGCTGTACTGGGTATTGAATGAACCCTGCGCGGCTGTCACGCTGCTGTTTGCAAGCGCGGGCGTTTTTGAGTTCTTGGCGTCATTTGTATTGTTTCCGGTGCTTTTTTCCGTGGTTTGCTGTTCTTTGCCTGAAGAAAAGGTTTCTGCGGAGAAGTCTGTTGCAAGCTTCAGGCAGTTCTTGTAGAACGAGGAGAAGCACGTTGCAGCGGTCTGCTGCTCAACAGCTTTGCTGAACGCCGAAAAACCGCCCCCGCTTACAACAAACGCCTGCGAAACAGAGGCAAAAATCATTGATATTATAATCAGTTTTGATATTATGTTCTTCATAATTAGTTATATAATATTATATAAAAAATAAGTAAAAAAATATAGAAAAATATGTAAATTTTATGTAAATTTTATATTTTCCCCTGTCCGTTCCCTCAACGAACAATGCCCGTTGCGGGAGCGGACATTGATATGCAGGACAAGCATAACACATATTCCTTAATATTTCAATTGTTTTTTGGTTTTATGAAAAATATCAGTCAATTAAGTTGACAAGCATTAACTTGTATTATATAATAAAGCAGAAATGTGAAAATTGAGGTGTTTTAATGTTTTCAAAACTGAATATATCACTAAAAATAGTAATTTTCTTTTCTTTAATACTTGTTTCAACTCTGTTTTTTTTATTTTATTATTATTTTCTTCCTATGCAGGAAAAACAGCTAAAAAGAAATTTATACGACAAAGTAAAAACTGTTTCAGATTTATCCCAACCTTTAATTAATAAAGCACTTAAAAATAATGATGATATAACCCTTTTATCACAAATAGAAGAAATTTTAAAAATAAAAGACATTAATTCAGCTTATATTTTAGATAATAAAGGACGGGTTATTACTCATAATCAAACAAGCGAGTGGGGTAAAATTTATGATGACGAAATCTCAAGAAAAATTGTCGAGAAAAAGAAAGAAATGGTAAACAAAATACCAAGCGGCTATTTATATTCAATACCAATAACATCTTCTGCAACATTTTGCATAAGGCTTTCTGAACAAAAAATAAAAGAAAATATGAATGCTTTAGAAAAAAACGTTGGTTATACATTTCTGAGTATATCAGTGACAGGGATTTTGTTATTCTATTTGTTTATTTTTTCACAGTTTAAAACACCTTTAAAAAACCTGGGACATGTTTTAAAGGCAGTCGCTGTTGGCGGTATAGGAAAAATAGAAATAAAAAAGCATGATGAAATTGGTGTTCTAATAAAACTAGTAAACGATATTATTGAAAAGTTTGAACAAGATAGTTCCACATCTGGTGTTAATGTTAATGAAGTTAAAAATAATACAAAAATTATAATTGAGGAAATAGCGAAGAATATTTCTAGCGGTATTATGATTATAGATTCTGAAAACAGACTAATTCATATAAACCAGAAAGCATGTGATTTTTTATCTGTATCTAGAGACAACACATCAGGTAAGCACATTCTTGATTTTATCCAAGATGCTTTACTAATTGATCTAATCAATAAAACAGTAAAAGAAATAGGTAAAAATTTCGAAGAGAAAATAAATGATAGAATTGTAAAAGCTGTTACGGTTGGCAATAAAAAAGGTGAGAATTTAATAACTATTATTACAATATAAAAAACTACATTAAAACCCGCCACTACTTATAAAGAACAAAACAATAGGGCCAAAAATTATTATAAATATAGTTGGGAATATAAAAAGCACAAGAGGAAACATTAGTTTTAAAGGTGCCTGTGCTGCCAGTTTTTCTGCAAGCTGTGCTCTTTCAACCCTGAATTGGTCTGAAAGGGTCCTTAAAATCGGTGCAATGCTCCCCCCTGTAGAAAAAGCATTGGTTAAGGAATTTATAACGGAGTTTAATGGCGTATAATTTATACGTTTTGCCATATCATTAAACGCTTCAGTTCTGGACTTGCCGAGTTTTATTTCCTGTTGAACAATAGAAAATTCTTTTATTAGTTCCCCTTGTTCCGAATCTAGAATTTTATTTAATGCATTGTTAAAATCAAGGCCCGATTCAACCATCAGCGTTAATAAGTCGAGTACGTCAGGAAGCTGTCTGAATATTGCTTTATGTTTTGCTTTAACTTTTTCTTGAATTGCAGAATATGGCAGTATAATACCTAAACCACCTGAAATCAACAATATAAGAATATTTAAAGTATCGAAAATATAATACAAAAACAATGTAACACCAATAATTGATAAAAACTGTATGCCTATAAATGTATATGGTTTTATGGTACTATAAGGTTTTCCCAGGATTTTTAAATTATTTTCAATGGATAGAGATAAATTGTGAAGAGTTTTAAATTGAGTTTTTTCAAATAAATTTCCAAGTTTTATAGCAATAAAAAATAGCATTCCGGTTAAGCCTTTGAGTTTAAATGGATCAGAATCAGAAAGCCTACCTTTAAGCTTTTTTTCTAATACTAATTTATTTGAATAAGCAAAGATTGTGTTTATAATCAATCCAATTGCCATTCCAATTAATGATGAAATAATTAAAATATACATTTAAATATCTATTTTTACTAACCTGTTTATAAAAAACATTCCCATTGAAATCATAAGAATTACTATAGTAAATAATACATTTCCCAGAAGAGTTGAAAACATAAGACCGAACATTTGGGGCTCAAGAAAATATAATATACCCAGAAGAAGAAGCGGAATACTTCCAACTATTATGCCTGATGCTTTGCCTTGGGCGGTTAATGCATCTACTTTTCCCTGTATTTTTTTTCTCTCTCTCATAGTATCAGCAAGGCGTGTTAGAATTTCGCCAAGATTTCCCCCTGTTTCCTTAGCAAGATTAATTGATATTATAGCGATTCTTAAATCTTTGCTTTTTACTCTTTTTGCTATATCATTCAAAGCTTCTTCTGTTGGCGTTCCCAGTTTTATCTGTTGGAGGGCTTTCCCGAATTCAATAGATATTGGAGGTTTGGATTCCTTTATCATGTTTTCAATTGCTTGTAAGAGTGCCTGTCCAGAACGTACGAAGTTTGTTATCAAACTGAGTGCATCTATTAGTTGGTTCTCAAATTTTTCAAGCTCTTTTTGTTTTATTCTATTGAAGTAAACACCGATTAAAATATAAATTCCAGTAGCAATTAAAATTGCAAACAGAATTTTTCCTAGTAATAAAAAAAATACAATAAACAATATGAGACATAAGGCTAATTTTATTTTGTTTGAAGCTCTGGAATCAGGATTTTCTGATAAAACTTTCATTAGATTTTTATTTGTAGGCTTTCCTTTAAGAGTTTCTTCTTTTGCCAAATCTTTCGATTTTGTTTTTCGTATGAAGAGTAATAAAAAAATGCTGGTTACAAAAATTCCAGCAGTTAAAATAGT
>JAFGIL010000069.1 GCA_016929635.1 Endomicrobiales bacterium | reverse complement strand
CCAATGCCTGACAGTCCGCAGAAAAACGGAACAAGGCAAAAAACGACCATGGGGGAATGTTCGAACGAATTTTGGAACGCTTCACCACCTTGTACACTTCTTCAAACCATCAAATCAGCTTGGAAGCAGTCGCCCACCCCTGACCGTCGGCGACAGGGATTAATTACCGTTTGCTAGTATTTTAAACTCAATTTTTATTGAATCGTCTGTATAAATAACCTTTCTGACGTTTTTCCTTAGCCATTCCTCCAGTTGTTTTGTACTCATGTTTTTCTGATTGAGTTTAAGAGAGATAATCTCCTCTTTAAACTCATCAATGGAAATAATATCCTCTTTGCATTGATTAAGCTCATACAAAAGACGATAGATATTGCCCTGGATTCTTTTTTCTTCAAGGGCAAATTCCTCAATTCGATTATTGATAGCTTCTCTTTCCTGGTTTTTAAAGTCGTGAGAGATCAGAGAATCCAAATATTTATCTTTTTTGGCTTTTACAAGGCTGAGCTTTTGTTCTTGTTCCTTGTTTTCAGTTTCAAGGGAATTAACTTTTTTGACAATAACAGCATTACGGGCAGCAATATTGCTCTTAATATTCTTGAGCATCTTTTCATCGGCATAGCTGACTATTTCGGCTAAAACTTTCTTATCAATAATTTCCATGTTTTGGTACTTATTTTTACAGTTTTTATTAGTTATGGAATTGAGCGTTGATAAACAGCGATAGTAGTAATATTTTTTGTTATTTTTCTTTTTGGTATAGTTCGGCGACATAGGAGAGCCGCAATCAGAACAATAAAGAATCCCTTTTAACCAACCAGGTATTTTATAGCCCTTGGAAATGTATCTGTTTTTTTGGAAAATATTTTGTACTTCATCAAATATATCCTTTTTTATTAAGGGCTGATGAATTCCATCAAAGAGCTTGTTATTCCAGCGTGTTTTGCCAATATAGACAGGGTTTTGAAGTATTTTCTGGATTGTTCTTTTATCCCATAGGCCATTTCGATATTGTATTCCAGTGCTGTTTAATTCCTTTTCAATCAATGTTGTTGATTTCAAATCTATAAATTTATAGAAAATTAACTCAATAGTTTTTTTCTCTTTTCTGTGTGGGACTAATTCTTTGTTAATAACATCATAGCCATAAGGTGGCAGCCCGCCGTTGTATAAACCCTGAGAAGCCCGATAGCTCATAACATCACTGATTCTTTCGGCTGTCTGCTCCCGCTCAAGCTGAGCAAAAACCAAGGCTACCCTGAGCATAGCTTTACCGATAGCATTAGTAGTATCAAAGTTTTCCCTGAGAGAGATAAATTCAACATTGTTTTCTTGTGCTGTTTTCATAAATTCTTCAAAATCTAAAAGCGAACGAGATAACCTGTCTAGCTTTTTGACGACAACAGCGTTAATCTTTTTATTTTTAATATCCTGAACTAATAATTGATATTCCGGTCTTTTGGTATCTTTTGCTGACTGGCCACGCTCAATATGGATTTTATGAATTAAGTAGTTTTTGTAACCACAAAACTTCTTTAATTCACTTTCCTGTTCTTCCAGCGAATCACCCTCAAGTTGTTTATCAGTAGAAACTCTTATATATAGAGAAACTTTAAATGTTTTTTCCATCAATGCACCTCTTGAAGCACCCGCACAGCGCGAGTCCCTTCCATCGTAGCCTCGCGCTGTGCGGTGTCCTTGTCCTGAGCTGAGTCGAAGGATATTGCAGGCAAAAACAAATAACCGCCGGAAAGCGGCGACCTGCCGCCAAGCTGAACCCAAGAACCACCATACTGACGAGGCAAAGAAGCTCCGCTACCGCAAACAAAAACAATAACCCTGCGTCCAAGACGAACAGCCTCTGCGATAGTCCTGCGTGTGCCGCTAGACTCACCATATAAAAAGGCAACAAGGCCGCTGGAAGCTCTGACTAAACGGCTATTACGCTCTAACAACCCAGCTATGACAACTCCGCGAGCTGAACCAGCCGAAACACAGCCCCAATCAACCCGCCCGCCGTAAGCAATAAAACGATGTATGGAAGACCGAACCGCAACAGGGAAACTAGAAACTGAAGCCCAAGGAGAAAAAATAACACCCTGACTACAAGCATCAAGAGAAAGTAGCGCATCAAGTACAAATGAATCTGCGCCCAATGCCCCGCCAGAATGAACAGAATAACCTCGCTGAATAAGACAACTAACAACCCCTGAAACCTGCGCTCTGAAATACTCTGGCAAAGCACGAGACCCTACAAGCCCAATCCCTCTGAATACTCTCTCTGGCATATGCGCACCTCCATAATGATGATGCGCCAACCAAAACATTTCCCGAAAATCGAGGTCAACCCCGAACGAAGTGAGCTATGTATAGGGTTGACGGAGATGGAGGGAAATGTTATTTCAACTAAACTGACTCAAGAAATGCTAAAGGCATTGAGAAGGATAGATCTCGTTCTTTTTGACATTCTTCTATGAAATAATTATATTTTTCAACTTCTGCCATAGGCTCATTTATTAACAAAAACATTTTATTAAGTATATCTCCCAGCAGAACTGTTGAATTTCTTGTAAATTGTACCGGCTCAATTATTAAGCTTTTTGATTTTTTCCCGAGATGCCAATCACTTCTTTTTATGCCAATATTAATAGCAAGATCATTTTTTTGTTCAAAGAATTTCTCCACATAACTATGATACCGAATATGTTCCTCATCTGCATAAATAAGTCCCCAGGGCTTTCCTTTTGATGAATGCACCGAAACATGCCCAGGATTGTGAATAATTAAATTCCTAATTGCATAAAATAATTTTATAAAATAAATCTCATCATTAATTAGTTTTTTTAATTTGATGTTTGGTATCTGGAAAGTCCCACATTTACTTTCTACATTATCATCACGCAAATTAAAATCTTTAATTTTATATTTATTACCAATAATGAGTTCCATAATATCAAAT